>VBEW01000219.1 GCA_005889225.1 Chloroflexota bacterium
CAAAGGGCGTACTCGACAAAGCCGTCAAGGCGGGCACCATCACCCAGGCGCAAGCAGACGCGATCCTCTCCCGCGTCGGGTCGGGCCTCAAATTTGGCTTCGGCCACAAGGGACCACGGCCAGGCGTTCCGGGGGCAACCCCCGGTCAATCGCCGGCGCCGACCCCCGCGGCCTTCTACTCCACGATCTAGCGCTACTCGGCCGTCAGGTTGGTTTGGACGTCCCCCCGAAGTCGACGTCCTTGGTCTCGACCGTCCCGGCCGTCCGCCCCGGCGCCCTCTGATCGGTCCAGTACAGGTTCGTGTGGGCGATGACAAGGTCCGGCGGCGGCGCTCCCCATGCCGTCAAGTCCTCGGTGGTATGGGCGTCTTTGACAAGGGTCGCGTCATAGCCCCTGACAAACGCACCGTGGAGTGTGGAGCGGACGCACATGTCGGTCTGCGCGCCGACGACGACGAGTCGCCCGACGCCGAGGCCCGATAGCACCGTCTCGAGGGTGGTGTCCTCGAAAGAGTCGCCGTAGTTCTTCTCGACGAGCGGCTCCGCCTCGTTCGGAGTCAGCTCGGGGACGATCCGCCACTGGTCGCTCCCCCGGGCGAGCCCCTTGTCGGAGTGCTGCACCCAGACGACGGGGACCCGTTCCCGCCGCGCCCTCTCGACAAGCCTGCCGACGTTCGCGACGACCGCGTCGCGCTGGTGAGCCCCCGCGACGACGCCGTTCTGGACGTCGATGACGAGGAGTGCGGTGTTCGGCCGGTTTGCGAGTGTGGTCATGATCTCGCTTTGCTCAGGCTGAATTCCTGTGCCCACTCACGGTAGCACCACCCACCGACAACGGGCCGGAACGAACCTCGGACCGCCCGTCCGGCGACGACTTCGCGAAAAACCGGTGACGTTCCGGTGACGACCGCCGCTCCGATTCAGCCCCGTAGCGTTCGATCCCTAAGCTGAAATCCGGGAGGAGTCTTGAAGCTCCTGCAATGGCTTCTGACCGGGCTGCAGTTCACGCTCGTCGCCCTGGAGTTGCCGCCTGACCCTCGTGAACGGCACTTCTGGAGCCGGCTGGCGACGCTTCAACTCGTCTACTCACTCGCCGGGCTGGTCCTCGGCCTGGCCTGCGTCATCGGCGGCATCCTGCTCTTCTTCCATGGCGTGGTGGGCACGAGCAGCTGGGTCGGCGAGGTCATTGGCGTCAAGAGCAAACTGTCCGACGCGGCCCCCGGCACCGTACTCTTCGTGGTCGGTCTTGCGGTTGTCTTTTTGACCCGCTTCAGCGTGCGCGTCCGGCAGCCAATCGAGATCGACCTCTCGGATCGGCGCGACCTGCCGGATCGCCGCCGCAAGGCGGGCTGAGCCCGGTCAGCGAGGCGCCGGCTCGGGCGGCGCGTAACGGCGATAGATCGCCTCCACCTGGCGGCGGGTGTTTTCCCGATCACCGCGGTTGTCGATGACATAGTCCGCCCGCGCGCGCTTGTCATCGAGCGGCATCTGGGCCGCGATCCGCAGACGGGCTTCGTCGAGACTGAGCCCGCCTCGTTGCGTTATGCGCTGGAGCTGCGTTTGTGGATCAACCCAGACCACGATGACCTTCTCCACGATGTCGGTCCGCCCGTTCTCGTACAGCAGGGGGATGTCCAGGATGAGAACGCCCGATCGCTGGCGGCGGGCCGCCACCTGTATCTCCATCCGTGCACGGATCGGCGGGTGAGTGATGGCGTTGACGCGTTGGCGGGCGGCGGCGTCCGCAAAGATGGTGGCCGCAAGCTTGCCCCGATTGAGACGGCCATCCGGCAACAGGATGTCCGGGCCGAAGGTGTTGACGATCTCCTCGAGCGCGGGTTGACCGGGCTCAACGACGTCGCGCGCCAGCCGATCCGCATCGATCACCTCGGCGCCCAGCTGCACGAACATCTCGGCGACCATGGACTTGCCGGAACCGATCCCACCGGTGAGGCCCAGGGCTCTCATAGACCGTAGGATTACCAGAGATGACGCTGGTCAAGTCGATCGCCGTGCTGGCGGTGTTGCTGGCCGCGGTCACCTACTTTGTCTTCCGAGCGCGCCGGCTCTATCGGATGTTGCGGCTCGGCCCCAGCGAAAACCGCTTCGACCGGGTACCTGAGCGGATCCGAGGCGTCCTCAGCTACGTCGGCCTGCATACACGGATGTTCCGCAATCTCTATTCGGGCATTCTCCACTTCTTCATCTTCTGGGGATTCGTCGTCCTGTTGACCGCGATCATTCAGGCTTTCGGCGACGGTATCGCCCCGGGCTTCAGCCTGGCCCTGATCGGCGGCGATACCTGGATCGCGTTCCTCCAGGACCTGTTTGGCGTTTTGGTCCTGGTCGGCGTCGCGATGGCGCTCGTCAACCGGCTCATCATCCGGCCGCGCCAGTTCCACGAGAGCAACGAAATCGACGCCCTCATCATTCTTGGCCTGATCGCCACCATCATGGTCGGGATGCTGGGCCAGAACGCGGCCCGAATCGCCCAGGGCGGTGATCCCTCGGCGAGCTGGCGGCCGGCCTCCTCGGCCATCGCCCGTCTCTTTGAAGGCTTGGGCTGGTCGGGACCCGCGGCCATCCCGGCGCACGAGGCCTTCTACTGGGTCCACATCCTGTCAGTGCTGGCTTTCCTCGTCTACATCCCCAGCTCGAAGCACCTGCACATCATCGTCGCCATTCCCAACATCTTCTTCCGCAAGCTGGGGCCGAGGGCCGGGGCGGCGCTGGCGCCGATCGACCTCGAACACGCCGAACACTACGGCGTGAGCAGCGTGACGCAATGGACCTGGAAAAACCTGCTCGACCTGTACTCCTGCACAGAATGTGGGCGCTGCCAGGAGCAGTGTCCTGCCTTTCTGACCGGAAAGCCGCTCAACCCCAAGATGATCATCGTCGACGCGCGGGAGAACCTCTTCAAGACGGTCCGCGACGCGCCCGCCGAGCAGCGGCGCGATGCCCCACCGTCACAGAAGCTGATCGGGGAGGCTATCAAGGAGGATGAGATCTGGGCCTGTGTCGCCTGCGGCGCCTGCCAGCAGGAGTGCCCGGTGCTGATCGAGCACGTGCCAAAAATCATTGACATGCGCCGCACCCTGGTTCTGGAAACCAGCAAATTTCCCAAGGAGGCGCAGGGCGCTCTGCGGAGCATCGAGACCCAGGGCAATCCCTACGGTCTGCCGCGCGCGCAGCGGAGCGAGTGGGCTGCAGGGCTCGGGGTCAAGACCGTCGAGGAGAAGCCGGACGCGGAGTACCTCTATTTCGTCGGCTGCGCGGCCTCCTACGACGAGGCCAACCGGGCGGTCGCTCGGGCTTTCGTCCAGCTGCTGCAGAAGGCTGGCGTCGACTTCGCGATCCTCGGCTCTCGTGAAACGTGCAACGGCGACCCGGCCCGCCGGATTGGGAACGAATACCTCTACCAAACGCAGGCACAAGAGAACATCGCTGCGATGACCGACGCGAAGGTCAAGAAGGTGATCGCCAGCTGCCCCCACTGCTTCAACACCATCAAAAACGAGTTCCCGCAGTTCGGCGGCACGTACGAAGTCATCCACCACACCCAGCTGCTGGCCACTCTGGTGAAAGAGGGCCGGCTCAAGCCGAGCAAGGCGATCGACGGCAAGTTCACCTACCACGACTCGTGCTACCTCGGCCGCTGGAACGACATCTATGACCCCCCGCGCGAGGTCATCGAAGCGATCCCGGGCGCGAAGCTGGTCGAGATCGAGCGCCACCGCAAGCGCGGCTTCTGTTGCGGCGCCGGCGGCGGGCGGATGTGGATGGAGGAGAAGATCGGAAAGCGTATCAACCACGAGCGGGTTGAGCAGACCTTGCGTACGGAGGCGCCGCGAGTGGCGACGGCCTGTCCCTTCTGCCTGACCATGTTCCGCGACGGGATCGCGGCGAAAGGCGCCGAGACCCGGTTGCAGGTGAAAGACCTGGCCCAGTACCTGGCCGA
>VBEW01000220.1 GCA_005889225.1 Chloroflexota bacterium
GGTCGATGACACCATCCAGCGGCTACAGGACACGGTCTCGCCAGGAGACGTGATCATCGACGGCGGCAATTCGAACTACAAGGATTCGATCCGCCGGTCCGAAGATCTGCGCAGCAAACAGATCGAGTTTCTCGACGTCGGCGTCAGCGGCGGGATCTGGGGTCTCAAAGTCGGCTTCAACCTCATGGTCGGTGGGAACGCGGCCGTGTTCAAGCAGGTGGAGCCGATCTTCAAGACGCTGGCGCCGCCCGAGGGGTACGCCTACGTCGGTCCGAGTGGCGCCGGGCATTACGCGAAGATGGTGCACAACGGGATCGAGTACTCCCTGCTGCAGGCCTACGCGGAGGGGTTCGAGATCCTGCGGGCGTCATCCTTCGGCTTCGACCTGGCGCAGCTGGCGAGGCTCTGGAATCACGGCAGCGTGATCAGGTCCTGGCTTCTCGAGCTGGCCCAGGCGGCCTTCGAGCGCGATCCGGAGCTGGCCAAAATTCGGGGCTGGGTCGAAGACTCGGGCGAAGGCCGCTGGACGTTGGAGGAGGCGATCGATCATGCGGTGCCGGCGCCCGCGCTGGCGCTGAGCCTGTTCATGCGCTTCCGCTCGAGGCAGGACGACTCGTTCAGCGCCAAGGTGCTGGCAGCCCTCCGCAATGAGTTCGGGGGACACCCCGTCAGGACGGAAGACCCCCCACCCCGACCCTCCCCCACAAGGGGGGAGGGAGTGTAGGCCGTGGCGCAAGTCGCTGCCCCGACGCTAACCCAGAACATTCTTCGCGAAGGCTTGATCCTGCCGCGCACGCCCGATCCCGCGGTCATGGTGATCTTTGGCGCCTCGGGCGACCTGACGGCGCGCAAGTTGATGCCGGCCTTGTACAACCTTGCGCTGAATCGATATCTACCCTCGGGGTTCAGCGTGATCGGGGTCGCCGATACGCCACTCTCCGAGGATGATTTCCGCGGTCACATGACGGATGCCGTCCAGAAGTTTTCGCGGACGCAGCCGGTTGACCGGGCGGTCTGGCAGAGCGTGGCTGAGGGCATCTCCTACGTCCGGATGTCGTTCGATGACCCGGATGCCTACGGCCGGCTCGCCGCCGAGCTCGAGCGTATGGATCGGGAGCGAGGCACGAATGGCAACCGCGTCTTCTACTTTGCCACCGCGCCGCAGTTCTTCCCCGTCATCGTGGAGCGGCTCGGCGCGTCCGGCATCGCCCGTGCCGGGGGAGGATGGAAGCGGGTTGTCATCGAGAAGCCCTTCGGTCACGACCTGAAATCCGCGAAAGGGCTGAATCAAACGATCCACTCGGTCTTTGCCGAGCCGCAGGTCTACCGGATCGACCACTATCTTGGGAAAGAGACGGTCCAGAACGTCTTGGTTTTCCGCTTCGCCAACGGCATCTTCGAGCCGATCTGGAATCGTCGCTACGTCGATCACGTCCAGATCACGGTGGCGGAAGACATCGGCATCGAACGCCGCGGCAAGTATTACGAGAGCTCGGGTGCGCTACGCGATATTTTTCAAAATCATCTGCTGCAGCTGCTCAGCATCGCGGCGATGGAACCGCCTCCCAACTTCGACGCCGACACGGTGCGCGATGAAAAAGTAAAAGTCTTGAAATCGATCCATCCGGTCGATGTGGACAAGGATGTCGTGCGCGGCCAGTATGGTCCGGGTTGGGTCGGCGGTCAGCAGGTGCCCGGGTATCGGCAGGAAGCCAACGTCCCCCCCAACTCGACGACGGAGACCTATGTCGCGGTGCGTCTCAAGATCGACAACTGGCGTTGGGCCGACACGCCCTTCTACCTGCGGACGGGCAAGCGCTTGCCCAGCCGTGCGTCGGAGATTGCCATCCAGTTCAAGAGTGCGCCGCACCAACCCTTCGCGAAAACCGCCATCCAGGGCATGACGCCCAATGTCCTTGTGATGAGGATCCAGCCGCACGAAGGCGCATCGCTCAAGATCGCGGCGAAGATCCCGGGTCCCGTGATGCGGCTGCGAACCGTCAACATGGACTTCTTCTACGGGTCGTCGTTCATGGTGGAGTCGCCAGATGCCTACGAGCGGCTGGTGCTGGATTGCCTGCTGGGCGATCCCACGCTGTTTGCCCGCGAAGATGAGGTCGAGCGCGCGTGGGGCCTCGCCGACACTATTGAAGATGGCTGGGCCGCGCAGCCTGGGCCCGACGTTCCGAATTACCCGGCGGGCACCTGGGGACCGGAGGCCGCGGATGCCCTGATCGAGCGCGACGGCCGGCGGTGGCGGCGGCCATGAGCAGCAACCACACGGAGCTCACCGTTCAAACGTTTGTTGACGTGCATGCCATCCAGCAGGAGCTGGAGCAGGTCCGCTGGGGACTGCAGGGCGACGGCGAGCTGACCGAGGCCGCCCAGCATGCGGCCAACGAAGCGCGCGCTAGTGTCCTCAACCTGATCGCGGTCGTCGCCAACGAAGCTGAAAAAGACGCGGTCATCCAGGTGCTCGACCGGCTGTCGGTCACGAACCCCTCGCGGACCCTGATCCTGCTCGCTCAGCACACCAAAGGCGCGGACAAGCTGGAGGCCCAGGTCTCGGCGCAAGACCGGACGGAAAGCGGACACCGGGTGACGACGGAGCGCGTGATCCTCCACGCGCACGGCGAGCCCGCCCGTCACCTGGCCAGCCTTGTTACGCCCTTGCTGATTTCGGATATCCCCGTGGTTCTCTGGTGGCCCGGCGGACCGCAGTTCGATCATCCGCTCTTCGACGATCTCTGCCACCTGGCCGATCGGCTGGTGGTCGATACCGACGAGGGCTTCGCGCAGGCCGACCTGCGTCGCCTGCTGGAGGTGGCCCGCCGTGAACATGCCCGCGCCTCCATCGGCGATCTCAACTGGGCCCGGCTGATTGCTTGGCGGCACGTGGCGGCGCAGTGCTTCGACATCCCCGGGGTGCTGGACGACCTGGCCGGGATTCACGGGGTTTCCATCTACCACGGCGGCGATGGTTCGACGGCTCAGGCCAGCCTGCTCGGTGGGTGGATCCGGAGCCGGATGGCCACGGTGGGCATCGAGGTGCCGCTGGAATTCCGAGCCGATGACACGTTTGAACATGGCATCTGCCGCTTCGTCATCTACACGAGCGGCGACGACGGTCCAGGCCGATTCAGTTTCACGCGGTTACGGGGTCGCCGGCTATCCGTCGAGATCCGTCTCGGCGATCAAGAGCTCGCTCGGCGAACGGTCCGGCTGGAGGCTCGTCCAGCGGAGGAACTGCTTGGTATCGAGCTGACTCTGCCGGGTCACGACGTGCTCTTCGAGGAAGCGCTGGCCGCAGCCCTGCGATGACGCCGGTCGTCGTCGCAGACCCAGCCGCGCTGGCGGAAGCCGCGGCTCGCTGGACGGCGGAGCGAGTTGAGCGGGCGGTCGCCGAGCGAGGCGCCTGCTACCTCGCCCTGGCCGGCGGCGAGACGCCCAGAGGCTGCTACCGGCGGCTGGCCCAGCCGCCCTACGATCGGAAGCTGCCCTGGAGCCTGGCTTTCGTCTACTGGTCCGACGAGCGGCGCGTCCCGCTCGACGACCCGGCCAGCAACTACGCCATGGCGAGGGCCGCGTTGCTCGACCACGTGCCAGTCGCCGCAGACCGCGTCTTTCCGCTGACGCAGGAGAACCTGCCGGCCCTGAACACGGTGCCGAAAAACGGCGCCGGGCTGCCGCGCTTCGACATCATCCACCTCGGGATTGGGGAGGACGGTCACACCGCCTCGCTGTTTCCGGGAAGCGAGGCCCTCAACGAGCGGCACGCCATCGTTCGCGCCGTCGACGACGCGCCGAAGCCGCCGCCTCAGCGGCTGACACTGACGCTCCCGGTGCTCAACGCCGCCCGGGCCGTGCTCGTTATGGTCTCGGGAGCATCCAAGCGCGAGGCGCTGGCGCGCGTGGTCCGGCGCGACCCGGCGCTGCCGGCCAGCCACGTCCAGCCAGTGGACGGCGAGCTGGAGTTCATCGTCGACCAGGCCGCCCTCCCCCGCTAGGGTAGTCCGCCGATATCAAGA
>VBEW01000218.1 GCA_005889225.1 Chloroflexota bacterium
CGACGAGCAGGAAGGGCGCCGAGATGATGATGTCGGTGAAGCGCATCAAGGCGTTGTCCAGCCAACCACCGTAGAAGCCCGCCAGCGCACCCAGCGTGCCCCCGATGAGCAGGTAGCCCACCACCGCCAGCACCCCGACCATGATCGAGACCCGGGCACCGCGGAGCAGCCTGGCCAGCTCATCCCGACCGAGGTCGTCCGTGCCGAACAGATGCTGGAAGCTCTGGAAGGGCGGTTTGAACGGGTGCCGGTAGTCCTGGACGCGGTAGAGATCGCCGGTGATGATCGGAAAGACGACGGCGCTGAGGACGATGATGGCGAGGATGATCAGGGCGCCGGTCGCCACGCGATGGTGCAGAAAACGGATGACCGCCAGCCGCCAGAAGCCGAGCTCGGGGGCGACGCCAAACTCGTCGGCTTTGACGCCCGGCTGGACAAGGTCACGCTCCTGCTGGACGGTCGTCTCGACCGAGAGCTGATTCGGGATGGCGCCGGGGACGCCGGCCGGGCCCAGCGGGAGCGGGGGGACCTGCGCCATCAGTAGCGGATCCTTGGATCGGCCACGGCGTAGGTCACGTCGGCGATCAAATTGAAGAGGACGGTCCCGGCCGCCACCAGCATCACGACCCCGAGGATGACCGGGTAGTCCCTATCGACTACCGCCTGGAAAGCGAGCTGTCCGGTCCCCGGCCAGCTGAAAATGCCTTCGGTGATGATGGCGCCGTTGACGATCTGGGGGATCGCAATGGCGACCAGGGTGATGATCGGCAGGATGGCGTTACGTAGCGCGTGCTTGTAATTGACTTTCTCGATCGACAGGCCCTTCGCCCGCGCCGTCCGGATGTAGTCCTGGTGGAGCACCTCGAGCATGCTGGCTCGCATGAAGCGGCTGAAGATCGCGATCTGCAGGATGGCGAGGGATGTTACCGGCAGCACCATGTGGTAGAGGAGGTCGATCGGGTCATCGACGCCACCCGTGTGCATGCCAAAGAGGGGGAACCCCCAGTGCAGCGGCGACTGTTTCAAGATCACCCCGAAGATGAGCAGCAGATAAATGCCGAGCACGAAGCTGGGAATCGACACACCGATGTAGGAGACCAGGGACGTGGTGATGTCGAGCTTGGAGTACTGCCGGGTGGCCGCAAAGATCCCCAGCGGGATCCCGACCGCCAGCGCCACGAGGAGCGCCACGCCAAGCAGCAGGATGGAGTTCGGCAGTCGCTGCAACAGCAGCGTGGTGACCTTCTCGTTGTTGATGTAGGAGTCCCCCAGATCGCCATGGAGGAGGGCCCCCATGTAGAGCACATACTGCTGGGGAATCGGATAGGAGTTACCCTGCTCGTCGGTGAGGCCCAGCCGGTGAAGCCGCAGGTTGATCACCGACTGGTGGATTTTCGGGTTCTCGCCAACCGTGATGGGCCGACCCGGCGTGACCCGGGTCAGGGTGAAGAACATGGCGGACATCAGGAAGAGAAGCAAGATCCCGATGGCGACCCGCCGGATCAGGTAGAAGGTCACCTGTTCATCCTAATGACGCTGTATTCCGCCTCGCTTGGAGATTCCCGCTCGTAGCCCGGTAGTTCCCGGTAGAAGCATAGCGAACGTGCGTCCCGGCGCTGGGCTCACCCCCGGGGAGGCGCCGGACGCCTCCCCGGGTGATCGCCCTGTCGAACTATTTACTTACGGCTGTCTACTTACCGCTCTTCGAGTACCACTGGGCGCGCGACGCCGGGTTGTTGTTCGAGTCGTAGTAGATCGTATTGTCGCCGTTGCCGGCGGTTACGTCACCCACGTTGGTCGTCCAGCCCATCGAGGAGACATCGGCCCAGAGCATGTAGGTCTGGACATCACCGCTGATGATCTTCTCGATCTGGTTGAAGATCGCCTTGCGGGCCGCCTTCGTCTCGGCATCGGTTGCCTTGACGGTGGCTCGCTCCTGGTCGATCAGCGAGTCGAGCTGTGGGTTGGAATAGCCGGTCCAGTTTTGCCCCTCGTGGTGCTCGGGCTGGAGCTGGCTGGAGTGCGCGGTGCTGTAGTCGTCCGGTTCGAGAGTCAGGCTGAAGCCGGCGATGATCACGTCGAAATTGCCTGTCTGAACTGGCTTGTAGAACACCTTGAAGTCGGTGGGATCGGGCGTCAACTGCATCCCGATCTGCTTCACCTGGTCCGCGATGATCTCGGCGGCCTTGAGCCGGTCCGGCTTGCCGGCGCGCACCCGGATCTTGCCCACGAATTTCTGCTGACCACCGGCTTTGATCACGGGACTGCAGGCTGAGCAGCCATCGGCCAACGTGCGGGTGGCCACACCGTCGGACCCGATCGTCCAGCCGGCCTGCTGCATCAACGACTTGGCCTTGTTGACATCGAGCGGGTACTTCACCACGGAATTCGCGTCGTAGGCCCAGGAGGCGGGCACGATGTCGCCCCAGAGCGGGGCTCCGGCACCCTGCGTGGCAGCCTGCACGATCGACGGCTTGTCCAACGTGTAGGCCAGCGCCTGGCGAGCCATCACGTTGTCGAAGATGTGTCCTTTGCGCGTATTCATCCGGAAGTCGATATAGCCCAGGTCCTCATAGGTATGAACCTGGACGTTGCTCGACGCCTTGGCCTTGCTGATTCCACCGGCACCTGACTCCCCCAGCGATGGGTGCCAGGCGACGTCGCCGTTGATCAGCGCGTTGGCGGCGGCGGTGGCGTCGGTGATGACCTTCGCGATCACCTTGTCGTAGTGAGGCCGGCCGTTGTAGTAGTTGGTATTTGCCGAGAAGTCGAACTCCTGGCCGGGGATCCACTTGTCAAGCTTGTAGGCGCCACCGAACACGGTCGGCGCCTTTGACACCGGGTCATCCCGCATCTTGGACGGGTCGATCTTCCCGTAGACCGAGGCCGGTGCGACGTAGCCGACGAGATTTTGCACCAGGAACGGAGCGAACTTCTCGCTCAGGGTGTACTTGACGGTGTTGGCATCGACCTTCTCGATACTGCTGAGTTTGCTCCAGTCGTACGAGTAGTCGGTATCGAGCTTCGGATCGGCCTGGATTTTCTGGGTTGCAAGGACGTCATCAGCAGTGATCGGGGTTCCGTCACTCCATTTGGCGTTCTTCTTAAGCTTCACGGTCCACACCAGGCCGTCGCTCGACACCGAGGGCATGCCGTCGGCCAGGTCCGGGACGACATTGAGATTCTTGTCGCCCGAGTACAGGTTGGGGAGGATGAACGAAAGCACCCGGTAGTCCGGAAGGGTCGACATCACGAACGGATTCAAGGTGTCGGCATCGGAGTCGAGCGCCCAGATCAACGTGCCGCCATTCTTCGGCGTCGACGAAGACGGCGCCGTGTTGCCGCAGGCGGCGACGAATATCGCGAGCGTGGCGGCGACCATCGGGGCTCGCCACCGTTTCGACCTAACGAGTGATACGTTCATATACGTCAATTACCTCCCTTCCAGGGCAATGATGGGTCGCCGTCCAGCCTCGGGCTGCCGCCGAATCGCCGTAATCATGCACCACCTGATGTCAATTCATCAAGAAAAAGCATCAAATATTAGCCTCTATTAGAGCGGGCGCCCAACTGTTGGCCTCTATTAGGAGCCGGCCGCTTTTTCCGGTTCGGCCCAGCCGTAGGGCCCGGCCGGCGTCGCGGAGTACTCCGTCGCCTCGGCGTGGTTGGCGCTGGCGGCGCGGTAGAGGCCGACATACTTGTCCGCGGAGTTCGCCCAACTGACGTCGGTCGACATGGCATTGGCCTGCAGCCGGCGCCAGAGCGCCGGCTGGCGGAAGGTCTCCAGCGCCCGCACCACCTGGGCATACAGGTCCCAGTGGTCGTACGCGCTGAAGACGAACCCATTGCCGGTCTGCCTGACCGGGTCCCAGTCGGCGATCGTGTCCGCCAGGCCGCCGGTGGCGCGCACGATCGGGATGGTGCCGTATCGAAGGCTGATCAACTGACCGAGACCGCAGGGCTCGAAGCGCGAGGGCATGAGGAAAAGGTCCGAGCCGGCGTAGATGTGTTGGGCCAGCACCGGTTTGAAGCCAATGGTCGCGGCCACCTTCTGCGGGTTGTCGCGGGCATTGGCCCGGAACATCTCCTCGTAGCGCGTGTCACCGGCGCCGAGCACGACGAGCTGCAGGTTCAGCCGCAT
>VBEW01000221.1 GCA_005889225.1 Chloroflexota bacterium
TGGGGAAGGGGACCGAAGTCCGGGTCACGCTCCCGATCGCGAACTAGCCCTGTCTGACAGGCAGTCATTCGTCATGATTGATGGCGTGACGACAGCTGTTCGAATCGTCGTCCTGCCCGGTGACGGTATCGGTCCGGAGGTCACCGAGGCGACGCGCCGGGTCCTTGACGCCGCGGCCACCCGCGTTGGTATGCAGCTCGATTTCGTCGAGGAGCTGGTTGGCGGGGCCTCCGTCGACGCCTTCGGTGTGGCGTTGCGTCCGCAGACGCTACGGCTGTGCAAGACGGCAGACGCCATTCTGTTCGGTGCGGTCGGCGGACCAAAATGGGATGACGCGGCGCCGCAGAGCACCCTGCGTCCGGGGTCCGGCTTACTCGCGCTTCGCAAAGGGCTCGAGCTTTTCGCCAACCTGCGACCCGTTCGCGTCGATCCAGCCATGGTCGCCACGTCGGCACTGCGTCCGGAGCGGGTCAAGGGCGTCGATCTGTTGGTAGTCCGCGAGCTGACCGGCGGGCTCTATTTCAGCAAACCCAAACGGCGCTATTCGACGCCGCGAGGTGAGGCCGCGGTCGACACCATGCGCTACAGCACTCCGGAGATCGAGCGCGTTGCGGTGCGAGCCTTCGAGCTGGCTCGCCTTCGCCGCCAACGGCTGTGTTCGGTCGACAAGGCCAACATGCTGGAGACCTCGCGACTCTGGCGCACGGTCGTGAGCCGGGTGGCGGAGCGCTATCCCGACGTCGCGTGCAGCCACATGCTGGTGGACGCCTTTGCCATGGACCTGCTTCGTCGCCCCCAGGCGTACGACGTCGTTGTGACCGAAAATCTCTTCGGCGACATCGTCACGGACGAGGCGTCAATGCTCGCCGGCTCACTGGGCATGCTGCCGTCCGCGAGCCTGGGGGGTGGCACCCTGGGCCTGTACGAACCGATTCATGGATCGGCGCCCGATATCGCGGGCAAGGGCATCGCCAATCCGATCGGCGCAATCCTCAGCGCAGCCCTCCTCTTGCGCTGGTCGCTAAACCGCGAAGACGCCGCGCTGGCCATCGAGCGCGCCGTGTCCCGCGTGCTGGCTGACGGCCTTCGCACCGCTGATATCGCCCTGGACGGGCAGCCCGCGGTCGGAACGACCGGGATGGCGAACGCCATCGTTGACGCGCTGAACTAAAACGCCCTTTACGCGTGGGCCGCAGCGAGAGTGGGCGCGCTCCGCAGCCGCTGCAGCCGGACGGTATACGTGATGATGCCGATCAGGATGCTGCCGCCCATGATCGGCGTAAAGAGCTTCTCGAGGCCGCGCTGGTCCGTTGCCAGCGTCAGCACGAAGCCGATCATGCCGCCGTTCATGCCCCAGAAGACCACCTGTTCCGCCCAGGGCCAGAACCTGTCGGAGGTACGGCTCGCCTGCTGGATCAGGCCGAAGAGCGAGTTCGACATGACGCCGATGAACATCGTGTGATCGAAGGGGAAGACCAGCCAGATCGGAATCAGCTCGAAGCGCGCGTAGACCTTCGTGACGACGCCGGTGATCAGCCAGATCAACAGGATGAGGTTGATGACCAGGTAGGGGACCACCAGCCCGAAATGCCGGTCGCTCGTGGGCGCGAGCCAGTTCACGCGGCGGAGCTGCGGACCGAGCCGGACACAATAGATGATGACGGCGATCAGCTCGGCGGGAATGAAGGCGCCGAGCAGGGCCTGGACGTTGAGCAGGGCGCCGATCGTGATCAGGATGCCGCCCAGGAAAAGCAAGCCCACCTGGACGATGCCGGGCCAGGTCAGGCCAGGCGTGTCCTTCAGGCGCCACTCGCTGATGGCCATGCCGATCAGGACCAGGTAGCCGACGACCTGCGCGGTCACGTGACCGCCGATCGCGCCCTCCGGAAGGAAGGCGTTCTTGCTCGCCAGCTCGAGCTGGACCAGGACGCCGATCGTCGATCCGACGACCAGCGTGGTAATGGCGGCCAGCACCGCCAGGCGCGGGACGGTCATGGTCACGCGGCCGAGCCGGCCGATCAGCCAGACAAGGACTCCGACGATGGCGATCAGGACAGGAAAACCGAAGATGGCTCGCGCCAGCAGGTTTCCGCTCAGGAAGGCGAGCACGTAGATGGGGATCCCAATTGCGGCCACCAGGCTCAGGGCCTGCACGGCTCGCGAAGTGCCCGGAGTACCGATCTCATCCCCAAACAGCCAGAGGCAGATCGCGATCACGCCCAGCGTGATCCAGCCGAGCGTGCCGGCATGCACATGGGTGAGCAGGACCTGCCGTGGCAGGGTGATGAAGTGAAACCCGTTGAGGATGCCGATCGCGACCGTGATCGTAAAGACCAGCAGACCGGCCTGAAACAGCCAGCGAATCTCGCTGGCATACCGGCTGCCCACCAGGACGTTGCCCTCCGTTGTGGCCACTTCGGTGACAGCCTAGCCGATCGCTCGCCGAAGGGTCGCCAGGGTCGGCGCCACCGGCCGCGGAATTCTGAGGCCTCGGGTCAGGGCCTGCGGATCCTTCAGCCCGTGGCCGGTCAACACGCACACGACGGTGCCTTCATCGGTGACCTGTCGCGCTTTAGCCTTGCGAAGGAGCAGCGCGACCCCGGCGGCAGAGGCGGGCTCGACGAGCAGCCCTTCCTCGCGGGCCAGCCGGCGGTGCGCCGCCATGATCTCGGCGTCGCTGACGGCCTCGATCGTCCCTCCCGATTCATCGCGAGCGGCCACTGCGCCGGCCCATGACGCGGGATTGCCGATCCGGATCGCCGACGCAACAGTCCGCGGCCGCGTCACCGGCCGTCCGCGAACCAGGGGCGCCGCGCCCTCAGCCTGCGCGCCATGCATCCGCGGAGCGGATCCGCCGGCGGTCATGACGAGCTCGCCGAAGCCACGCCAGTATGCGGTGATGTTGCCGCCGTTGCCGACCGGGATAAAGAGCTGCGCCGGCGCCCGGCCCAACTGCTCGACGATCTCAAATGCCCCCGTTTTCTGTCCCTCGATGCGAAACGGATTCACGGAGTTCACCAGCGCCACGCCGGGTTGGTCGGCGAGCTGGCGCACGAGTTTCAGCGCGGCGTCAAACGAGCTCTTGACGGTGACGACCGTGGCGCCGTAGGCGAGCGCCTGGGCGAGCTTTCCGGTGGCGACGCCGCCGGCCGGAACGACCACGACGGCGCGAAGACCGCAGCAGGCTGCGTAGGCGGATGCGGACGCACTCGTATTGCCGGTCGAGGCGCACAACAGCGTCTGCGCGCCGGCCTCGAGCGCTTTCGCGGTGGCCACCGCCATGCCGCGGTCCTTGAACGACCCGCTCGGGTTGAGGCCTTCGTACTTGAAATACAGCTGCTCGAGGCCGACCGAAGGACCGATCCGCGACGAGCGCACGAGCGGCGTCGACCCCTCGCCGAGCGTGACTCTCGGGGTGGCCGCGGTCACCGGCAGGTGGGCTGCATAGCGCTCGATGATGCCGGCGCTCATGGCGGCCATGCTACCGTTCCGGAAATGCGCGCACCGTACCGCGTCGGCCTTCTTGGACTGGGGCACGTCGGCGGCGCCCTGGCCAGGCGGCTGATCGAGGATGGCGACCGGGTCGCGACCGCGGCCGGCCGGCCGATCGTCCTGGACGCCATCGCGGTCGCCCGGCCAGAAGGGCGGACGGCACCCGCTCCCCTTGTTCCGTCAGATGCCTTATTGAAGCGGCCGCAATTGGACGCGATCATCGAACTGATCGGCGGAATCGAACCGGCCCTTACCTATATATGCAGCGCCCTCCAGGCGGGCCTCGAGGTGATCACCGCGAACAAACAGCTGATCGCGGCGCGAGGCCCCTCGCTGGCGCGGCTCGGTCCGCTACGGTTCGAGGCGAGCGTGGCAAGTGCCATCCCGATCGTCGAAACCCTTGCCGAGACCCTGGCGGCGGACCGCATCGATTCGTTGATGGGAATCCTGAATGGCACCACCAACTCGATCCTGGATGCGATGGCGGGCGGCGCCGGCTACGCGGAAGCGCTCGCCGACGCGCAACGGCGCGGGCTGGCCGAAGCCGATCCGAGCGCGGATGTCGATGCCCATGACCCGGCCGCCAAACTCGCCATCCTCGGCATGCTGGGTTTCCGCCGGCGCATCG
>VBEW01000222.1 GCA_005889225.1 Chloroflexota bacterium
TCGAGCATCTTCCCTTCACCACCAAAGCCGACCTGATGGTCGATCAGGCCGAGCATCCGCCCTACGGCACGAACCTCACATTTCCCCTGGAGCAGTACGTCCGGCTGCACCAGACATCGGGCACCAGCGGGAGTCAGCCGTTGCGCTGGCTCGACACGGCCGAGTCGTGGGCCTGGTGGGAGCGGATCTGGGCCGAACTGATCTATGCGCCGGCCGGGGTAACGCGGGATGACCGTATCTTCTTTGCCTTCTCCTTCGGGCCGTTCATCGGCTTCTGGTCCGCGTTCGGCGGCTCGCAGCGGCTCGGCGCGATGGCGATTCCCGGAGGGGCCATGACCACCATCCAGCGCGTGCAGGTGATGCGCGACCTGCAGGCCACCGTGCTCTGCTGCACCCCGACCTACGCCTTGCGCCTCGCCGAGGTGGCCGCGACCGAAGGAATCGCGCTGCGCCTGCGCCGCACCATCCACGCCGGCGAGCCCGGCGCCAGCATCCCCTCGACGCGCGCCGCGATCGAGTCGGCGCTCGGCGGGCAGGCCTTCGACCACACCGGCATGACCGAGCTCGGACCGACCGGCGTCTCCTGCAGCCAGCGGGATGGCGTGCATCTCTTCGAGTCGGAATTCATCTTCGAAATCATCGACGGCGAGCTGGTGGCGACGAATCTCGGCCGGTGGGGATCGCCCCTGATCCGCTACCGCACCGGCGACCGCGTCGAGCTGTCGAGAGATCCCTGCTCATGCGGCAGTCCGTTCATGAAAATCGTGGGGGGCATCCGCGGCCGCGTCGATGACATGGTCACCATCCGGGGCGTGAACGTCTACCCGAGTCAGGTCGAGGACATCGTCCGCCGTCATCCAACCGTGGTCGAATTCATGATCGAGTGCCGGACCGATCGGCAGATGGATGAGGCCACCGTGGTCCTCGAACTCACCGACGGCGCCGCACCGGATGATGTGCGCCGCTCGATCGCCGAGCAGCTACGGGCGGCGCTCGGCGTCAGGATCGAGTGCCGGACCGTCCCGCAGGGGACGCTGCCCAGGCCGGAGCTCAAGGCGAAGCGCCTGGTTCGCACCACGGCCGGCAGTTAGTCACAGCCGCTCAACGGGTGACCATCACTGTTGCGGTACCAGGGGGACCGGGCAGAGCTCCTGGATACGCGAAATTCCACGCGAGTGTGTATGTACCGGCCTCCGTTCCTGCCGGAACCGCCATCTGCATGGTGAAGCGAACCGCCTGGCCGGGCTGGACAGCCTTGACCGGTCGGCAGTTGAGGAGGTAGAAATCCTTGGCGAAGCCCGTCGAAGAGTTACCGGCCCACTCCCCATAAACCGGGCAGGGGTCGGGGAAGTAGATCGGGTCCGTGTTGGGGTTGCGCAGGCTCACGGTATACCGCAGAAGCGATCCGGCCCTGATCGTCGCCGGTACATCGAGTGAGATGGCCAGGGCGGCATACGGATCGGGAGTGGGGACCACGTCCGGCGACGGCCAGGCCTGAAAGGCGCTGACTGCGATTCGGCTGTAGCAGGGGACGATGGCGGAGAACCGGTCAAGCGGATCGGGACTGACCACGACGCGCAGGCTGGCCTGGTCGCCGGGGACGGTGACCGCGACCGCTGTCCCCTGTGGCGGAGCCGGAACGCAGGGGTTTCCCGCACCGTCGTGCGTATCCCAATGGAGCTCGGTGTACGCGACTCCCGCCATGGGAGTTCCGGCTCGGACGTCGGCCGTGCCGGGCTGTACCAGGATCGGGTCGGAGGGCATACCGTCGGCCGGGGCGGTGGTCAGCGGGATTTGTCGACCGCGTCCATCGAACAGCTTCACTCCGACAAGGCCCTGGAGGACGCACGCGGTCGCCGTTCGATTGCCGTAGAGGATCCCCGCGGAAAGTTGACCGCCGGTCAGGGCGCCGATCCCGCCGAAGACGGGGTTCAGGTCAGCCGCCCGGCAGGCGCGGGTGTTGGCCGGGATTTGGGTCGGAGTCGGGGTTGGGAGCAGCATGCTGGCCGGAGTGGCGCTAATCCACGGGATCGGGGTCGGTTGCGCAGCCGCGGATTTATCGCGAAGGCTTGACGTCGCGGCGCAGCCGGCGAGAAGGACGGCAAGCGCGACCAGCGGCACGACGCGGACCTGCATGCACTGGTGTAACGCCCAAGGTGGGCACTGGTTTCGCTACCTTTCCCTCTCCCGGTGCCGGGGAAGGGTCAGCGTGGCAGCGATCGCTGAATCCGTAAAGACCGCCGCGATGTACATCCTTCCATCGTCGATCGAAGTGCCAATGCCGACCTGGCGAAAGTTTGCGCCCAGGATATTGGCGCGGTGCTCCGCTGAGGTCATCCACCACGCCTCTGCCGAGTTCACGGCATCATCGAACGGTGGTCCGCCCTGCCAGTAGATGTTCTCGCCGTCCCAGGTGAACGCGATCCCGTTTTGGCGCAGCAGCTGGGTCGCGGCGAAGTCGTGCGAACCGGGGCGCGTGTGCGTCAGGCCGTCGATGACCATCTGCTGGGCTCGGGTGGTGGCGATCTGATCGAGTAGCGCCGATTCGGTGAGTGGCGGCAGGCGGGCGGCGGCCCGTTCGCGATTGAACAGCGCAACGCCGAGGCTCGCCAGGCCCGCCGGCGGGGTAAGCGGCCCGTGCTGCTCCATGGATCGCCGTACTCGGTTCGCGATATCCCGCAACACGGAGGGCGACGAAATCATTGGGCCCGTCGACGCGACGCCGAAAACGACGCCCGTCGCACTAGCGTTCGCCTCTGGCTCGCCAAGTCCAAATCCGACCAGGCACAGAATAAGGACGGCCATCACCAGCGGCGTCCGCGAGGCCCGCCGCAGCAGAAAATACGGATCGTGGATCACACGTTCCCCCTACGCATGATGTGATACCGATTATATCATCATGGAATCGGGCGGCCTGCCTGCAGCTGGCGGGTCAGTGACGTCGCCTGCTTGGCCAGGCCGAGGCGGGGTACGCGCAAGAGGTCGCTGATGGTCGCCAGCAGCGAATAGTGGTCCAGCCGCGTCGTGATCTCACCGCGCATCTTCGGCGCGATCACCAGCAGCGGCACGTGGTTGTCGCCGGCGTCCGACTCGTCCCAGGTAATGAAGAGCACGCCGTCCTTCTTCCAGGCGGTCGAGTCCGTGATCTGCGGCACGAACCGGGAGAGCCATCGGTCCGCCGTCCGGACGCCACAGTCGTGGCCGTCGTTGCAGAGCCCGGGCGTGATCCAGGACAACCAGGGCGGAGTGCCGTTCAGGTCGGTCACCAGATCTGTCATCGGCACGATGTTGGGCGGGCACTCGTCGCCGTAATAGGGAAACGGATTGTGCTTGAGCGCATACGGATACGGACTGTCGAAGCAGTCGCCGGTAAACCCTTCCATGTAAGCCTTCCATGAAACCCTTGCCTTTGTCAGCTGGTTCCCGATCCCGGTCGCCGGCAGTGCGTGGAACTCGTTGTCGCTAACTCCCCAGGTGGATCCCGAGGTCATCGCGAGGTAGTTCGGTAGGCTGGGCTCGCCCAGATCGTGGTAGTTGCTAGCGACCGCGTACTGATCGGCCAGGCTGCTGATGTACGACTGCGCCAGGGCTTGCTGGTACGACGAATTCTCCAGCACGATCACAAAGACATGTCTCGACGGCCCTGACGGAGATGCGGAGACTGTCGAGCGGGGCCCACTTTGCACCGCCGGCTGACAGGCCGTCGCCACGGCAAGCGCCAGCAGTACCGGCACGATGGCACGCACACTGCGGATAGTCGCGATGTCAGAAAGCATGCCAGAAGACTGTAAGGGCAGACTGAACGAACGATGAGAACGCGTTAAATGGCGGCTGCGGTCGGGCTACGCCGCAGTCCGGTCCGCCGAGCTCGCCGACCGATCCCGGATCCACCCGGCGACTTCCTCGACCGGTATTGGCCGGCTGATGTGATAGCCCTGGGCGGTCGAGCAGCCGAGTCGCTTCAGGATCTGCAAGCTGGCCTCGTCCTCGACGCCTTCCGCAACCACCTCGAGGCCGAGACTGCCCGCCAACTCGATAGTCGCCCGCACGATGGCGGCGCTTCCCTCGTCCTTGGTCAGTCCGGCAACGAAGGAACGATCGATCTTGATCTCCTCGACCGGCAGGCGCTGCAGGTAGGCCAGGGATGAGTAGCCGGTGCCAAAGTCATCGATGGAGAAGCGCACCCCGCCGGACCGCAGGCGGTGCATCGTCTCGAGCACTCGAGCCGGCTCCGCCATGACCGCGCTCTCGGTGATCTCGAGCTTGATCCGACCCGCGTCCACGCCCGTCGTCGCCATC
>VBEW01000001.1 GCA_005889225.1 Chloroflexota bacterium
AACTGCTGCGTGCCGAGCCCGCAACGCCTTGAGGTGATCCTGGGTCTTTACGTGCGTGTACATGAGGTCGTTCATCGCGGGAGCGACCAGGAGCGGGGCGCGGCTGGCGAGTACCGTGCCCGACACGATCTCATCCGCGAGACCGAGCGCGAACTTCGCGAGGCTGTTCGCGGTCGCCGGCACGATGGCAATCAGATCCGCCAACTCGGCGAGCGTGATGTGACTCTCTCCCGCACCCTGGGGGGCAAGCCAGTCGGCAGCGACCGGGTGATAGGACAGGGCTTCGAGGGTGAGCGGCGCCACGAAGCGCGTCGCCTCGGGCGTCATCATCACCCGAACTTCCGCCCCGGCTTCCGTGAGCAGCCGAACGACCTCGATCGCCTTATACGCGGCGATCCCACCACTGATCCCGACGACGACCCGGCGTCCTTGCAGGCGCCGCTGCGTCATACCCGTGTCTGGCGGCGTTCGTGCTCGGCGGCGATCATCGCCAGGATCTCGCGTGCGGTCTCGTCGACGTGTCGGTTGCAGACTACGTGCTCGTAGTCCTTCGCCAGGCCAAGCTCGATCAGCGCCTCCTTCTGCCGGACGGCGAGCGCCCCGGGCGATTCCGTATTGCGGCCGGTCAGCCGGCTGAGCAGCTCCTCCGTCGAGGGCGGCGTGATGAAGATAAAGAGGCCGTCGGGTTTGCGTTTACGGACGAACGACGCCCCCTGCACGTCGATCTTGAGAATGATGTCCTCGCCCCGGTTGAGCGCCTCCTCCACCCGGCGGCGAGACGTCCCGTAATAGTGGTCATAGACTCTGGCCCATTCCAGGAACTCCTTCTGCTCGATCAGCCGCAGGAACTCCGGCTCACTCACGAAGGTATAGCTATGTCCGTCAACCTCGCCAGGACGGGGCGGCCGCGTCGTGTAAGACACGGAATACTTGAGGTGGGGAGCCAGCTCGAACAGCCGGCGCAGCACGGTATCCTTCCCCACTCCGCTTGGACCCGATATCACGATCAAGAGCCCGTGTCCGGGCTGATTCGCCTGATCTCTGTTGATCATCGAATTGTACGGGCACTCAACGAATTCCACGCCAGTTCGAAATCCTCGGGTGGCGCGGCCCGCCAGGTCATCAATTTCCCGGTGCGCGGATGCCGGAGGCTGAGCGCCTCGGCGTGCAACGCCGGCCTGGCAATCAGCGGGGAACGGCGCCCGTAGATCGGGTCGCCCAGTACCGGGTGCTTGATGTAGGCCAGATGGACGCGGATCTGGTGCGTGCGCCCGGTAGTCAGCGAGACCTGGAGCAGGGAGTGGCCGCCGGCAACGCCCAGCCGGACGAACTCCGTGATCGCCTCCCGGCCGCCGGCCACCACCATCATCCGTTGCCGGTGCTTGACGTCGCGGCCGATGGGCGCCTCGATCCGCGCCGCCGGATCGGCCACCTCACCCACCACGATCGCCCGGTAGCGACGCGTCATCACCCGTTGCTGCAACTGGCGGGTAAGCGCGCGATGCGTCTCGTCATTGCGCGCGACCACGATCAGCCCGGAGGTGTCGCGGTCGAGCCGGTGGACGATCCCCGGACGCTCGGCGCCGCCGATCGTCGACCAGCCGGCAGCGCGGGCCAGCAACCCATGAACCAGCGTGCCGGTGGCATGCCCGGGTCCCGGGTGCACCACCAGCCCTGCCGGCTTGTCGATGACGACCAGGTCGTCATCCTCGTAGAGCACGCGGAGGTCCATGGCCTCGGGCTGCAGCCGGGTGGGCGCGGTCGGCGGTAGCTCCCAGCTGAGCCGATCACCCTTGCGCAGGCGCAGCCCGGCTCGCGCCGTGGCATCGTTGACCCGGACATGCCCGTCCGCGATCAGCCGTTGGACGCGGTTTCGGCTCTGTCCGGTGAGCAGGCCGACCAGGTACTGGTCGAGTCGCGGGGCGTCCATCGGAACGGTGTGCTGTTCAACCTCGCTCACGAGCGCCGCGGCCGGCCGCCCCGCCTGAGCGTGCCCAGGAGGAGGACCGCGACCCCGACGGTGATCGCGGAGTCGGCGACGTTGAAGATCGGCCAGTGCGGAATCTGGATGAAGTCGATCACCGAGCCCTTGACGCCACGGTCGTAGGCGTTGGCGATGGCCCCGCCGAGCACCAGCGCCAGCCCCAGCCGCGCCGGCCAGTCATGGGGCGGCAGCCGCCAGTAATAGATAAGGATGCCGGCGATGACCACGGCCGAGATCAGGAGGAAGCCCAGGGTGAAGGTCTGGAAGAGTCCAAAAGCAGCCCCCGCGTTCCGAGTTACGGTCAGGAAGAGGATGTGGTCGATGATCTGGCGCGGGCCGTAGGGGACGCCAAACCGCTGCTCGACCACGATCTTCGTCACCCGGTCAATGACGATGACCGCGGTGGCGATCGCCGCCAGCAGAAGGTAGCTGCGAAACCGGTTCAGTGGGCCGCCACCCGGACGACGCTCACCTGGAGGTCGTGCCCCTCGATCTGCAACGTCTGGGTTGAGGCTCCTTCGGGCGCCTGGCCGCGCGCCACCGCCACCGCCAGTGTTTCGGTGCTGATGTAATCGCGCCACCGCTCGAGCGCGTCGGCCAGGATCCCGTCACCCTGATAGAACAGGCGGATCCGGTCCTCCACCGCAAAGCCTGACTGCTTGCGAAGCTCCTGAATCTTGCGGACCAGGTCCCGGGCCAGACCCTCGAGCTTCAGCTCCTCACTGATCTCGGTGTCGAGGGTAAGCCCGCCACCTTCGCCCCCATAGCGGGCCGACTTGATGTTGAGCTCCTCGAGCAGGATGGCTTCCAGATCGCGACTGAGCGGCCGCTCGGCGATGGTCACCGAGCGCAGGGGCTGGCGGACCTTGATGCCGGCGGCGTTCCGGGCCGCGAGCCCGCCGGCGACCAGCCGGCGGACCGCCGACATCTGCCGGCGCAGTTCGTCGTCCGACCAATCCGCTGGCGCCACCGGCCAGTCGCTCAGGTGAACGCTTTCGGACGACCCGGCTGTGCCCGCGGCCAGGTTGCGGTAGATGGTTTCCGACAGGAAGGGCATGAAGGGGGCCAGCAATTGCACGGTCCTGATCAGGACCTCGTACAGCGTCTGGTAGGCGCTCCGCTTGTCCGAGTCGGACTCGGACTTCCAGAATCGGCGTCGCGATCGCCGCACATACCACTGCGAGATATCCAGGACGAACACTTCCAGCCGGCGCGCCGCCGTCGTTGGGTCATAGGCGTCGAGCGCGGCTCCGACGTCGCCGATCACCGCCGACAGCTCGGCCAGCAGCCAGCGGTCGAGGACCGCCCGCTGGCTCACCGCCACCGACGGCTGGGCGGGGTCGAACCCGTCAAGCCGCGCGTAGTTCGTGAAGAACCCGTAGGTATTCCAGAGGATCAGGACGAATCGCCGCACCACGTCCTGCACCGCGGCCGGATCGAATCGGTACTCGTTGCCGACCGCCACCGCGGAATAGAAGTACCAGCGGGTCGCATCGGCACCAAACTTCGACATGATCTCAATCGGATCGACCGTGTTCTTCAGCGACTTGCTCATCTTGCGGCCGCTCTTGTCGAGAACCAGGTTGGTGCAGATCACGTTCTCGTAGGCAGGCTGGTCGAACAGCATGGTGGAAATGGCCAGCAGGCTGTAGAACCACCCCCGCGTCTGGTCGAGCCCTTCCGAAATGAAGTCCGCCGGGAACCGCTGCCGGAAGGTGTCGACGTTTTCGAACGGGTAATGCAACTGCGCGACGGGCATCGCGCCGGAGTCGAACCAGACGTCGATCAGGTCAGCGACCCGCCGCATCACGCCGCCGCACTTTTCGCAGGGCAGCGTCACCCGGTCGATGTACGGCCGGTGAAGATCGTCCTGCAAGGTCAGGCCCAACTCGGCGACCGATCCGACACAGCGCCGCTCGTCGCACTGCTCGCAGACCCACACCGGTAACGGCGTTCCCCAGTAACGCCAGCGCGAGAGCGACCAATCAACCAGCGTCTCCAGCCAGTTTCCCATCCGTCCGCTCTTGATGTAGGCCGGCACCCAGTTGACGGCATTGTTGTTGCGGAGCAGCTGGTCCTTTACCGCCGTCGTCTTGATGAACCAGGACGTCACCGCGTAGTACAGGAGGGGCGTGCCGCATCGCCAGCAGAACGGATAGGTATGCCGGATCGTCTCGGCGCGATACATCAATCCGCGCTGCTGCAAGTCTTCGATGATCTTCGGATCGGCTTTCTTCACAAACATGCCGGCGAAGGGCTCGACTTCCGGCTTGAACCGCCCCTGCAGATCGACCACGTGGCGCACCGGGATGTCTTTCTGCAGGCAAAGCTCGAGGTCATCGACGCCGTAGGCGGCCGCGGTATGCACGATGCCCGTGCCGTCCTCGACCGAGACGAAATCCGCATCCACTACGAAGAAGGCCGGCTTGTCCGGGATCAGGTATCGGTAGAGAGGTTTGTAGCGCTTGCCCAGCAGGCTCCGCGCATCGATCTCGGCCTCCACCTCGTAGTCGCCCTGCAGGATCGAGAGGCGGGCTTTGGCCAGGATGTACCGCTCGTCGCCCTGCCGCACCCGCACGTACGGAATGTCGAGACCCACCGCCAGCGCGACGTTCCCCGGGAGCGTCCACGGGGTGGTCGTCCACGCCAGGAAGTAGGTCCGTGGTTCGTCTTCGAGCTCGAACTTGACGTAGACCGACGGGTCTTCGATGTTGTCCTGGTATCCGAGGGCCAGCTCGTGGCTGGAGAGCGGGGTCGCATCGTGCGGACAGTACGGAACGACCTTGAACCCCTGGTACAGCAGCTGCTTATCCCAGAGCTGCTTGAGGATCCACCAGACCGATTCCATGTACGACGAGTCATAGGTGCGGTAAGCATGCTCGAGATCGACCCAGAACCCCATCTGCTCGGTCATCTCGGCCCACTCGTCGATGTACTCGAAGACGCTCTGCCGGCAGAGCTTGTTGAAGGCTTCGATGCCGTACCGCTCGATATCCTGCTTGCCGTTTAGTTTCAGCTTCTTCTCGACTTCGATCTCGACCGGCAGCCCGTGAGTGTCCCAGCCACCTTTGCGCTCGGAGTGGAATCCCCGCATGGTCTTGTAGCGTGGAAAGAGATCCTTCATCGCGCGGGCCAGCACATGGTGAATGCCGGGAAGGCCGTTGGCCGTGGGCGGACCTTCGTAGAACACGAAGAACGGCTTCCCCTCCCGCTGTTTGACGCTTCGGGCGAAGATGTCCTTTTCTTTCCAGAAGCGGCGCACGTCCTTTTCCATCTCGGGAAAGTTGGCACGCGTTGAGACTTCCTGGAACATGGTCGGAAATTCTAGTTGAGTCTCAGCCCAAGAACTGGCCGAGGACGTAGAGCACCAGCACTGCGATCATCGGTGAAATATCGACGCCCAACGCGCCGGGAACAAGCCGTCGAAGCGGTGACAGGACCGGCTCGGTCACATCAAACAAAAAGCCCATCAGTAGCCCGCGATAATCGCGGACGAACCACGCGGCGAGGGCCCGCAAGACAATGGCCGCGATGAACAGGTAGATCAGGACCTGGGCGAAGGTGTGCAGGTAATTCAGGGCGGTCTGCACGAAAAAAGCTCAGCGCGGTCCGAAAAGCGCGCGGCCCAATCGTAGCATGGTGGCGCCTTCTTCCACGGCGATCGGATAGTCGTCAGTCATTCCCATCGACAGCACCGGCAGCGGCATCCCCAGCTCCTGACTCGTGCTGTCGCGGAGCGTGCGCAACCGCCGGAAAATCGGCCGCACTTGCTCGGGATCGGACACCAGGGGCGCGACGGTCATCAGCCCGCCCAATCGCAGGTGGCCGGCCGACGCGACGACCGCCGCGATCGCCGGTAGGTCCGCCGGCATTGCGCCGGTCTTCTGAGGCTCCTCCGCCACATTGACTTCGATCAAAACCTCAAGAGGTGAACCCAGACGGTGGTCGAGCGCCTGAGCCACGCCGGTGCTATCAATCGACTGCACCATCTGAAAGCGGCCTTCGATGAACTTGACTTTGTTGGTCTGCAGATGGCCGACCAGATGCCAGTCGACGTTCGCCGGGCCGATCTCATCCATCTTCGGTATTGCTTCCTGCACCCGGTTTTCGCCAAGGATGCGCAGGCCCAGCGTGATCGCCTCGTGAATCCGTTCTACCGAGACGGTCTTCGTCACCGCCACCAGCGTCACCGCGCTGGGATCACGGCTCGCGCGTTCGGCGCTGGCGGCAATCGCCTGGCGCACCGCCTGGAGGTTGGCCTGTAGCGATGCGGGCATCGGTCAGGGTGCGATCACGACCGAGAGGAAGCGGCCGGGGCGACCGCCGCGATGCGAAAACCACCGATCTTCCTCCCGGGTGCACCAGCCCGCTGACCGGATCCGATCCGGCTCCACGCCCGCGTCCTCGAGCTGAAGGCGGACTACGCCCGCCAGATCGAGCCGCACGTCGCCGTCATCGACCTCGATGTAGCGGGCTTCACGTCCGTAGCGGCTGGCGAATTGTTCGGCGATATCGCGCCCGACTGGATAGCAGCGCCGGCAGATACCCGGGCCGATCAGCACATCGAGCTGATCCGGTGACGTTCCATAAGCCAGGTGCATGGCCTGCACGGTCTGGGTCGCCACGCCGGCGAGGGCGCCCCGCCATCCGGCATGGGCACCGGCCACGACGCGGCGGCTTGTGTCGGCGAAGAGCAGCGGAAAACAGTCGGCGTGGTAGGTCACGATCGCCTGGCCGGGCACGTCGGTGGCCAGCGCGTCGGTCGAGAAGACGCATTGTCCACCTTCGGGCCGCCGGCGGTGGAAGGTGACCACGTTGGCGCCATGCTCCTGGACCGTCATCAACGCCCGCTCCAGCTCGAAGCCGAGCTGCTCGGCGAGCTGCCGCCGGCGACCCATGACGGTCTCCGGATCATTCGAGCTGCTGAGTCCCATCGATCCGAGGGCTGTGGTGCTGAAGCCGTGGCGCGCCGGAAAGCCTGCGACGCTGACGACGGTGTCGAGCTCTATCGCGGCGACCGGTCAGCCTCGCTTTTCGCGGCTCAGCAGCTGGTCGATCTCGTGTTTGACTTCCTGCAGGTCCATGAAGGAACGATAGACGGAGGCAAACCGGATGTAGGCGACTTCATCGAGGCCGCGTAGCTTGTCCATCACCAGCTCGCCCACTTCGCGAGAGGGAATCTCCACCTTTCCACGGGTTCGAAGCTCCGCCTCGATCTCATCCACCACGCGCTCCACAGTGCTGGGCGAGATTTCGCGTTTGGTCGTGGCTTTCATAAGGCCGCTGAACAATTTCTGACGGTCGAAGTCCTCCCGCCGGCCATCCTTCTTCATGACGTACAGCGGCACCGCCTCGATTCGCTCGTAGGTGGTGAACCGCTTCGTGCACTGCAGGCACTCGCGGCGCCGGCGGATCGACTCCCCGGTGTCCGAGTCGCGCGAGTCGACCACCTTGAGGTCGATATGACCACAATAGGGGCACTTCATCTCACGCCAGTATCCCAGATATTGTGGTCAACTCCAACATGGCCGCGATAGAGTGGACGCGAGGAGCGGGAAGGGGCGCTCCTCGCGCAGGGTTAGCGGCGGCCCCGCAGAAAGGCGGGGATATCGAGGTTCGAGGGATCGAAGCCACGGTAGGCCGGCACTTCCTCGACCGGCGCCGGGCGGCTGTACTGCTCGTCGATCTCGCGGCTGGTCTCGGTCCCGTTCACGAAGCCGGTGGCCACCACGGTGATCTTGACCTCGCCGGACATCTTCTCGTCGATCACGGTGCCGAAGATGATGTTGGCGTCCTTGTCGGCCGAGCCGCGCACGATCTCGGCGGCCTCGTTGACCTCGTGCAGGGTGAGGTCGGTGCCACCGGTGATGTTGAAGAGGATGCCGCGGGCCCCGTCGATCGAGGTCTCCAGCAATGGGCTGGCGACCGCGTCGCGGGCGGCATCGGAGGCACGCTGGTCGCCGCTCCCGAAGCCGATCCCCATCAGGGCTGCCCCCTGGCCCGACATGACCGCCTTGACGTCGGCAAAGTCGAGGTTGATCAGGCCGGGCTGCACGATCAGGTCGGAAATGCCCTGCACGCCCTGTCGCAGCACGTCATCCGCAATCTTCAGCGCTTCCGTGAACGGCACCTTTTTGTCGGTGACGTCCAGCAAGCGCTGGTTGGGGATGATGATCAGGGTGTCGACCTTCTCTTTGAGAGTGGTCGCGGCCTCCTCCGCGATAGCGCGGCGCCGGGTGCCCTCGAAGGTGAAAGGCTTGGTGACAACGCCGATGGTGAGGGCGCCGTTGTTACGGGCGATCTCCGCCACGACCGGGGCGGCTCCCGAACCGGTTCCGCCACCCATGCCGGCGGTCAGGAAGACCATGTCGGCGCCACTCAGCAGCTCGGAGAGCTCCTGCTGGCTTTCTTCGGCCGCCTCGCGGCCGATCGTCGGATTCCCACCCGCCCCCAGACCACGCGTGAGTTTCTTCCCAATGTTCATCTTGGTTTGGGCCTCGGAGTGGGCGAGCGCCTGCAGGTCGGTGTTGATCGCAATGAACTCGACGCCGCGTAACTTCGACCGGATCATGCGATTGACGGCGTTGCTGCCGCCGCCGCCGATGCCGACGACTTTGATCCGGGCGTTCCCTTCCAGTGTCCGATCGACGTCGCGCATTGCTTCCTCCTTATCGCGCTCAAGGCGCGCCCTCACAAATCGTTCGGCCGACACGCGCGGCCCCTGTCCCCCGCCGTAATCCCCGGGGATCACCGGCCGTGAGGCGAGGCCCTTCATTCGGAGCTGGTCGTCCATGTTCATGTCGGCCTCCTTCCTCTAGAAGAAATCCTTGATCCAGCGAACGGTCCGTGTGTACAGCGCCGAGGCGCCCGCGCCGACCGGGGCATGCCCATTGGCGTGGTGCCGAAGTTTTGTCCCCCAGCGAAGCAGGCCGACTGCGGTGGCATAGGCAGGCCCCGCGACCTGGTCACTCATCCCGATGGTCTGCCCCGGAGCACCGATCCTGACCGGGAGGTCGAGCAGCGACTGGGCGGCCTCGGTGAAGCCGAGCAGACGGCAACCCCCGCCGGTAAAGACGATGCCGCCGGGGAGAAAGCCGTCATGGCCGCCTCGACGCATCTCGAGTCGCACCATGTCCAGGATCTCGCGAGCCCGTGGAGCAATGATTTCGGCAAGGTGACGCCGCGGCACGACCTGCACGCGGTCCTGCCCGATCTGGTGCAGCTCGACCATTTCCTCGCGGGGAATGTTCGCCGGGATGGCATGGCCGTAGTTGACCTTCAACATCTCGGCCTCCCCCAGGGTGGTTCGCAGTCCGATGGCGACGTCATTGGTGACGTGGATGGCCCCCACCGGCAATACGGCGGTGTGGACCACGCTGCCGTCGGCGAAGAGCGCCACGTCGGTCGTTCCGCCGCCGACGTCGACCAGCGCCACCCCGAGCTCCAGCTCGTTGTCGTTGAGCACCGCTTCCGCCGATGCCAGCACCTGGACGACCAGGTCCTCGACGCTCATGCCCGCCTGGTGAACGCACTTGACGACGTTCTGGACGGCGGTGACATGCCGACGGCATCCTTGACGCCCTCCTGCCCGTCGACGACGTAACCGCGCGGAACGACGTGGATGATCTCCCGGTCGTTCGGCACCGAGACCGCGCGGGCCGCGTCGATCACCCGGGTCACGTCCTCGTGTCCGATCTCGCGGTCGGAGCGAGCCACCGCGATCACGCCGTGGCTGTTCTGACTGAGGACGTGGGTGCCGGCCATTCCCACGTAGGCCGCTTCCAGTTTGTGGCCGCACATCCGCTGGGCTGCGTCGACCGCGTGCGTGATGCCACGCACGGTCTTCTCCATGTTGACGACCACGCCGCGACGCAGACCTTCGGAGGGAGCCTCACCGACCCCGATGATGTTCAGCCCGCGCTCGGTCGGCTCGCCGACCACGCAGCAGATCTTGGTTGTGCCGATGTCGAGTGCTGTGACGTATTTAGAACGAGGCAAACACCTTTCCTGGAACGTTGGGAAAACGACTGGCGACCACATTATAGAGCGCTTTGCCCGCCGCGACAACACAAGCTGGCAAGTTATCCACAGGCGCGACCCCCGGGGGAGGATTTTCTGCTTGCTTTAGAGGAGGTGGCGGCGAATCACGGCGATGTTGTCGAAGATGCGGACGCCGAAGGCCACGATGGCCGCGAGATAGAGATCCACACCTAGCCGGTCCCCTAGATAGGTCAAAGCGCCCGCGGCCAGTGAGTTCAGCAGCAGGCCGGAGAGGAAGACTTTGTTCTCGAAGTTGCCATTGAGCCAGGCCTTCACCGCACCAAGAATGGAGTCGAGCGCGGCGAGGATGGCGACCGCGGTGTAGCGGGCGTAGCCGGCGGGAATCTGGACCGGGGCGTTGAGGCCGAGAAGAATCCCGACGATGCCGAAGAACACGGCGGCTGCCACAAGCCAGAGCGCTTCACGCGAGCCGCTCGCCGGCATTCTCACTTGTGGCCTCGCAGCTGAACCGCGGGTGCCCCCGGGTTCTCAAGATTGACGTACTGGATCGGCGCCGACGTCAGATCGAGTCTGGTGCTCAACGACCGCAGCGCGGCGAGCTTCGGCTCCAGGCTGGCCCGATCGGCACTCGTCACCATCTGGCCAAAGATGATGCTCCATCCGCGATCGGTTTGGGCGCTCAGCACCTCCCGGCGATCGAGCTGGAAGGACATCAGGGAGACTCGATACGCGCCGGAAAATCCCGAACGCAACTGCAGCAGCATCGGGAGCAAGTCGGCGCCCACCGCGTGCTGGCCCGGGCGAACCTGGCCGAAGTCCGGCCGGTTGATGACGGGAAGGCCACCCGCTTCCGCGGCCGGATCGAGGACCACGCCGAGATCATTGACGTAATAAGTGGTTTCGCCGACCTGGAGAACCGCCGACGGCTTCCACTCCGTGACGGCGACTGAAACCCGGTCCGGTAGTGCCAGGCTGACGGCTGCCGATCGAACCCAGGGCAGCCCTTGCACGCGCTGGGCCAGCTCCGCCTGGCTCAAAAAGAAGATGTTGCGGTCGGCCGGCAGGTTGAGCGCGCTCCGGACCTCCGCCGCGGTCAGGTGGCTCACGCCGCTGACCTGCACGTGCTGCGGTCTGAACGCCGGCTGGGCCAGCAAGAACAGGACGATAAAGACTTCCGTGGCCAGCGCCGCAATCTGCGCCACGGCCCAGATCCAGCCGCGGGATGACGTGCTGGGTTTGGCCGGCGCGGAGGTGGTGCGGCGGCGACGCTTCGCGACGGTGCTCACCGTCATTGCTCGGTTTCCGGTTCCAGGAGGCGCGAGTCGATCGCGGTCTGGGAGCGTTGCTTGTCGTTGAAGCGCTCGATGGCCAGATCAACAAGGCGCTCAATCAGCCTGGGGTAGGAAAGCCCCGACGCTTCCCACAGCTTTGGATACATGCTGATTCGAGTGAACCCGGGAATGGTGTTCAGCTCATTGACGATGATGCGGTCGCTGCGGCGCTCGACAAAGAAGTCGACGCGCGCCATCCCGGCAGCGTCGACGGCGAGGAACGCTTGAATCGCCATCGATCGCACGGTTTCGGCGGCGTCCTGTGCGATCGGCGCGGGAATGAGAAGCCGGGAACCCTCGTCCAGGTACTTGGCTTCGTAGTCATAGAACTCGTGCGCCGGGACCACCTCGCCAACAACCGAAGCCTGTGGCTGATCGTTGCCCAACACGCTTACCTCGAGTTCGCGGGCATCAATCGCGCGTTCCACGATCAGCTTGCGATCGAAGGAGCTGGCGAGCCGCAGCCCTTCGAGCAGCTCCGCCCGGTGATGGGCTTTGGTTGTCCCCACACTCGAGCCGGAGTTCGCGAACTTCGTAAAGCACGGATAGCCGATCCGTTCTTCGACCAGCGCGATGAAGGCGTCCGGATCCTGTTCGTACTGCCGGCGGGTGATCGGGAGGTAGTCCACGATCGGCAGCCCGGCCGCGGCGAAGGCGCGCTTCATGAAGATCTTGTCCAGTCCGAGCGCCGAGCCAAGGACGCCGGCCCCCACGTAGGGAATGTTGGCAAGCTCGAGCACCCCCTGGACGGTCCCATCCTCACCGTTCAGCCCGTGAAAGACCGGAAAAACGGCGTCGAGCGGCAGCAGGCCCCCACCCTGCCCTCCCCCGCGAGCGGGGGAGGGTAATTCTTGCGTAGATCTGTCGTTGGCAGCGACCAGCGAGCGTTGGGTTGGATCGGGCGGAAGGTACACGTACTTCCGAGCCGCATCGTCGCCGACCAGCCGCTTCAACGAACCGCCGACCAACCAGCGGCCGGCCTTGTCGATGTAAAGCGGCACGGGCTCGAAGCGATCGGGGTCCATGGCGGCGATGATCGACTGCGCCGACAGGATGGAGACCTCGTGCTCGGTTGAGCGTCCGCCGAACAGGACCCCGATGCGTAGCCGCCTCATCCGCCCGTGGTCCGGCCGATGACGCGGATCTCCGGTTCGAGCTCGATGCCGAACCGCTCCAAGACGCGATGCCGCATCTCGGCCATTAAGGCTAGCACGTCATCCGCGGTCGCCCCTCCCAGGTTGACGATGAAGTTGGCATGCTTCACCGAGATCTGCGCGCCGCCGATCCGGGTGCCCTTGAGCCCGCAGGCGTCGATCAGTCTACCGGCGGCCTCACCGGGCGGATTCTTGAAGGTGCTGCCGAGGCTCCGCTGCTCGATGGGCTGAGTCGCCCGCCGGTGCGTCTGCACCTCCAGCAGGCGGGCTCGCACGACCTTCGGCGCCTCGCTCGCTGTCCGGAAGCGAGCCGACACGATGGCCCAACCGTCGCGCGCCGTTTTGAACACCGAATCCCGGTAGCCAAAGGCGCAGTCGCCGGCGGTCATCGTGTGCCGCTGACCGTGCGGGTCGATCACCTCGGCGCTGAGCAGCCCGCTTTTGACCTCGCCGCCGAACGCCCCGGCATTTCCGAAGATCGAGCCACCCACTGTCCCTGGGACACCCGCGGCAAACTCGAGCCCCGCGCGACCGGCCTTGGCCGTCTCGGCCGCGAGCTTGGGCATCAGGTAGCCGGCCGAGACCGACACCACGTTGCCAGCCATCGATAGGCGACGGGTGGCGAGCTTGATGGTGAGCCCGGGCAGCTCCGCCGCGGCGAACAACGTATTCGTGGCGGCACCGACGATCAGGTAGGGCTGCCGCTCGTTTTCGAGGCGCGCCAGCAGCTTGGGTAGCGCCGCGTCGTCGGACAGCTCGAGAAAATAACGGGCGCGACCGCCGATCCGATACCAGCTGTGCCGTGCCAGCGGCTCGTGCTCCCGGACGCCGGGATACGAGGCCAGCCAGGCGTCAGGCAACCGGCGAGCGCTCCAGGACCTCGGCGGTCTTGCCGATGACGTCGTCGAAATCGCGCACCGACATAAAGATGATGACGTCGCCGGGGCGCGCCGCCGAAGCGAGTCGGTAGGCCGCGGATCGGGCGGAGTCCGCGGTAAACACCTCGCCGACGCCCCGCAGACGGCTGGCCAGGTCCTGCGACGTCACCGTGTGGGCGAGATGTCGCTCCCGGGCCGGCTCGATCGGACCGATCACCACCAGCGCGCAGCCCTGGAATGCGTCGGCGTATCCATCCATCAGGCTGAGCGTGCGCGAGTAGGTGTGGGGCACGAAACAGGCAAGCAGGCGCCCCGGATGAAAACGGTCGCGCGCGGCCTCGAGCGTGGCGCGCACCTTCGCCGGATGATGCGCGTAGTCATCGACCAGCGTGATGCCGCGCACCTGGCCGCGGATTTCAAAGCGTCGTGATACCCCATGGAACCGAGCGATGGCATCGACCGCGGTTGGGACCGGCACGCCGAGCCGCACGGCGGTGGCCAGCGCGGCCAGCGCGTTCGCGGCGTTGTGTTCTCCGGGCAGCCGCGTCGTGACGACGGCCAGCACCTTCCCCTCATGCCAGGCCGTGAAGCGCATGCCCTCGCGCTCGATCTGGACGTCCCGGCCGTGCCAGTCGGCGCCGCCGCGCAGTCCATAGGTCTCCACGCCGGCGCGGGTGCGACTCAGGAGCCGCCGGACGGTCGGGTCATCGGAGCCGGCGATCAGGCGGTCTTCCGGTCCGAGATACTCGAGGAGCTCACGGAAGACGGCCTCGTAAGCCGCCGGATCGGGAAAGACGTCCGGATGGTCCCAGTCGATGTTGGTCAGCACGGCAAGCTGCGGCGCGAAATGCAGGAACTTGGGCCGCGGGTCGAACACTGCCGAGGTGTACTCGTCGCCCTCGAAGACGAAATCGCGGCCGCCACCCCAGGCCGCTGCCGAGCCGAGGTCCTTGACCGCCATCCCCAGCCGGAACCCCGGGTTGCGGCCGGCGGAGCGCAGGATCCAGGCGATCAGGCTGGCGGTGGTCGTCTTTCCGGCGGATCCGGCCACCACGATGCGAAAGCGATCGGCCGTCAGCTCACCCCAGTATTCGGCCTCGCTGACCAGGCGGATGTGCAACCGGCGGGCCGCCTCCGTTTCCGGATTGCCCTCCCGCACCTGGTTGCCCTGAACGACCAGGTCGGGCTTCCCCCAGCGCGTCACGTTGCCGGCGGCATGGCCATCCACCCACTTGATCCCGGCCCGGGTCAGGATCTCGGTCGTCGGCGGGTACGCATCTTCGTCCGATCCGGTGACCTCGTTGCCCAGCTGTTTGGCGACCAGCGCCAGCCCGGAGACGGCGTAGCCGCAGATGCCGATGAAGTGGATCCGCATCAGTGACGGGCCACGCCCGTGATCAGGCCCGCCACCTCCAGCGCGGCGCCGGGACGGCCCAGGGAGCCCATTGCGGTCACCATCTTGCTATACCGGGCGGCGTCGTGAACGATATTCGACAATTCGTGGGTCAGCCTCGGTCCATCGCACTCGGCGTCGGGAATGCTCACCGCCGCGCCGGCCGCCACATAGGGCTCCACGTTGAGCCGCTGGTGTCCCCCGGCGAACGGACCGGGAACCAGCATCATCGGAATTCCCGCCGCGCTGACCTCGCTGATCGTGCCGGCGCCCGCCCGGCTGAACACCAGGTCGGCGTTGTATACGATCCTCGCCAGTTCCTCGTCAAAAGCGAAGGGATGGTAGCGCAAGCCCGGCGGCCCGAGGCTCATCCTGAGTGCGTCCATCCGCTGAAACTCGCGCTCGCCGGTTTGGTGCCAGACCTCGAGACCCAACGATCCAACGACGTCCGGCAGCGCCGCGGCGACCGCCTCGTTGATGCGATGGGCACCCTGGCTGCCACCCAGGATGAGCAAGCGGCCAGGGCGCGTCGGAAAGTCCGTCCGGCACTGCCAGAACTCTTTCCGTACGGGCGTACCGGTGACCACAGAGTTTCCGTGGAGATACCGAGCGGACTCGGGGTACGCGGTGGCAACAACGCGCGCCACGCGAGAGAGCAGCCTCGTCGTTCGGCCCGGTAACGCGTTCTGTTCCTGCAACACGATCGGCACCCGGAACGCGGCGGCGGCGAGGACGATCGGGGCGCTGACGTAGCCGCCGGTGCCGAGCACGACGTCCGGCCTGAATTCGCGCACGATCCGGACTGACTGGAGGAGCGCCCAGGAGCCGACGAACGGCACCGACCAGTTCCGCCAGAACTGTTCCATGTCCAACTTGGCCGCCACGATGGTCCTGACTCGGAGGCCGTGGCGGGGGACGAGCTGTTCCTCGATGCCACCGCGCCGCCCCACGTAGAGAAGCGCGCTGTCAGGTTCGCTCTGCGACAGCGCCTGCGCGACGGCGATCGCCGGGAACAAGTGTCCGCCCGTTCCGCCGCCCGAGATCAACACTCGCATGCCGTATCCATCCCACCTTTTCGCTCTGGGTCGAAACGTTCACCAGTATGCCGACCGCCGCCAGGGTGATCGCCAGGGAGGAGCCACCATAGCTGATGAACGGCAGCGGGATACCGGTCGTCGGCAACGTCACCGTGACCGCCGCGATGTTGATCAGCGCCTGGAAAGCGACCCAGGTCGTCACCCCGCAGGCGAGCAGGGAGCCGAACGCATCAGGCGCCTTGAGCGCCACCCGGTAACCGCGGTAGGTGAAGAGGGAAAACAGGGCGAGGACAACCGTGGTGCCGATCAACCCCGTCTCCTCGCCAACGATGGCGAAGATGAAGTCGGTGTGGGCAAAGGGCAGCCACTGATATTTCTGAATGCTCTGCCCCAGACCGACACCGGCAAAGCCGCCCGAGCCGAGCGCGACCACTGACTGGATGGCCTGGAAGCCGGTGTTGAGCGGATCAGCCCAGGGGTCGACGAAGGCCAGGATGCGGTGCAAACGATACGGTTCCATTCGAATGAAGACGTAGACGCAGAGCGCGATGATCAACCCCAGCAAGAGGACGTGCCGCTTGCGCCCCCCGGCCACCAGGAACTGGGCCAGGAGAATGCCGGCCACGATCAGCGTCGTGCCGAGGTCGCGTTCCAGGATCACGAGAATGGTGACGAGCCCGAGCAGCGCGAGGAAGGGAACGACGCCGTTTTCCAGCGAGCCCAGCCGGTCGCGGTGGCGCTCCAGCCACAGCGCCATAAAGACGATGGCCGCAATCTTCGCCAGCTCCGCGGGCTGCATCTGGAGCGGCCCGAGCCGCAGCCAGCGGCGGGCGCCATTCACCTCCACGCCGAAGTGTGGCAGGAGGACGAGGATCAGCAGGCCGACGCTGAGTAACCCAAGCGGCAAGGCCAGCGGTCGCAGCCGATGGTAGTCGACGTGCGCCGCGGCCCAGAGCAGGATGAGACCAAGCGTGAGCCAGAGCAATTGACGCTCGAAGTAGTAGGCCGCGTTGTGATACCACAGCCAGCCCTGCACCTCGGAAGCGGAAAACACCATGACGAGCCCGAACGCGGCCAGCGTCGCCACGGCGAGCAGCAGGGCGCGGTCGCCCCGCCTCCAGATCAGGCTGGCGGCCACCGCCCGCCGCGCGGCGGGCATCTCGAGGGTGGCTCGCGCCCTCACTGGCCCAGCTCGGCGAGCACCGTGGCCTTGAAGCGGCGGCCGCGATCCTCATAGTCGGAAAACATGTCATAGCTGGTGAACGCCGGGGAGAGCAGCACGACGGAGCCCGGGCGCGCCAGCGCCGCCGCCTTTCGCACGGCATCGCTCAAGTCGGCCGCGCGCTCCACCCGGTCGAGGCCGGCGTCGCGAACCCGCCGCGCCAGCTCATCGCCGGTCTCCCCCATCGTCACCAGCCCCGTCACCCGCCGGGCGATGGCCTGCGCCAATGGCTCGAGGTCGATCCCTTTGTTGCGCCCGCCGGCGATCAGGATGATCGGCTCCCGGAATGCCGCCAGCGCCTTGTAGGTCGAATCGGGGTTGGTGGCCTTGGAGTCGTTGTACCAGCGCGCCCCATTGAAGGTGCCGACCGGCTCGAGCCGGTGCTCAACGGCTTTGAAGCGGCGCACCGCGTCGGCCATCTCCCTGGCGTCAACGCCCGCAGCCAGGCCGGCCCCAACGGCAGCCATCACATTGCTCAGGTTGTGCTCGCCAGGCAGGGGGACATCAGCCGTCCGCATCACCCGAGGGTGTGCGGCATTGGCAATCGTGATCCAGCCATCGGTCACGGTCACTCCGCTGCTGATGGGCTGGTGAAGGCCGAACTCGATGACGTGGCCGCGGGTCTCTGACCGCATCGCCGCGCAGGCCGGATCGTCAACGTTGAGAACCGCGTGATCGTCGGGTTCCATGAAAGCCACGGCGCGGGTCTTGAGCTCGAGATAGCGCTCGAAGGATTTATGCCGGTCGAGATGATCTGGTGTCACGTTCAAGATGAGACCGATCCGCAGCCGCGGGTGCTCGATGGATTCCAGCTGAAAGCTGCTCAACTCGAGCACCACCCAATCATCGGCATGGAGTTGGTCGATCCTGTCGAGGACCGGCTCGCCGATGTTGCCGCCCCGCATCACCTGCAAACCTCCGGCGCGCAAGACCTCCGCCGTCAGCGCGGTCGTGGTGGTCTTGCCGTTGGTGCCCGTGATGCCGGCAATGCGGGCGGGGCAGGCGCGGAAGAAGAGATCGATCTCACTGGTGACTTCGATGCCGCGCTGGCGCGCGGTTTCGACGAGCGGCTCGTCCCAGGGCACTCCCGGGCTGACCACCACAAGGTCGGTCCCGTTGAGGTCCTTCGTACCGTAGCCACCGAGGCGGGCGGCGATCCCGGCCTGCTCCAGCTCCGCGCGCAGTTCCGGTGTATCGGCACGGTCGACGACCCGGACGGTGCCGCCCCGGCGCAGGATGAAGGACGCGGCGGCGCGTCCGCTACGACCATAGCCGATCACGAGCGCGTGTCGACCGGTGTCGATCACGTGCCCGGTCCCGGGCGCGCCAGCGCCAGGGCCAGCACTGCGGCGACCAGGGAGCCGGTCCAGAACCAGAGTGCGAGTGGTGTCTCGCGCCAGCCCGCGACGATGAAGTGGTTATGCAAGGGCGACATCCGGATGATCCGCTTCCCGGTCAGCTTGAAGCTCGCCACCTGCGCGATTACGGAGACGGTTTCGACCACGAAGACCAGGGCCAGCAGCGGCAGGTACCAGAGGAAGCCGGTGGTGATGGCCGCGGCGACCATCGCCGTGCCCAGCGCCAGGCTACCGGTGTCGCCCATGAACAAACGGGCCGGGAACAGGTTGTAGAACAGGAAACCGACCAGGACGCCGGCCAGGACCGCCGGCATCAGCCCGACGCCAGGGCGGTGCTGGAGGACGGCGATCAACGCCAGGGCGCCGAAGGTCACGGCTCCGGTTCCGGCCGCCAGCCCGTCGCTGCCGTCGGTCAGGTTGAAGGCGTTGGAGCCGGCGGCGACGGCCAGCGCGCTGACAAGGATGATCCAGGCGCCGATCGCTCGCTGTCCGTCGAACGGAACCACCTGATTGGTCAGACCCCAGCGCAGGGCGAGCCAGCCGAGAAAGGCGCCGGTCAGCAGCTGGATGACGATCTTCTGCCGAGCCTGGAGCCCGAGATTGCGTCCCCCACGGATGGCGGAATAGTCGTCGAGGAAGCCGAGCGCGCCCCCCAGGAGCAGCGCGATCAGCACGAATGCGCCGGCGATCGAACGGTCGGCGACGAGGTACAGCACGAGCGCGAGCAGCAGGAAAACGAGTCCACCCGCGGTTGGGGTGCCGGCCTTGGCGTGGTGCACCGATGGACCTTCTTCACGGATCTGCTGACCCATGCGCGCCCGGGCGAGCCGTCCGATCGCCGCCGGGAAGATCAGCACGCTGAGGACCAGCGCCACGCCGAAGAGGATGAGCGGCGTCATGCCGGCTCGCGGATTTGCTCGACGACGCGCTCGAGCCGCATGCCGCGCGAGGCCTTGACGAGGACCTGCGTCTGCGCGTTAAGCCAGGGTGTCAACGCCGCCACGGCCTCGTCGGCGCCCTCCACGACCAGCGCTCGGTCGGGCGGCAGCCCGGCGCGGCGCGCCGACTGCACCATCCGGGGGGCATACTCGCCGACGGCAATCAAGATGTCCGCGGTTTTTCCAGCGAGCGATCCGATCTCTTCGTGCGCCCGTTCCGCGTGGTCCCCCAGCTCCAGCATGTCGCCCAACACCGCAACCCGCAGCGATCCCCGGGGGGCCAGTCGCAGCACCTCCAGCGCGGCCTGCATCGATCCCGGGCTGGCGTTGTACGTGTCGTCGATGATCGTGGCGCCGTTTCGCCCGGTCACGATGTTCATCCGCCGCGAGGGCGGGATAAAGCCGTGCAGGGCGGAAGCGACGGCGGCCGCGTCGAACTCGAACTCCAGGGCGACCGCGGCAGCCGCCAGCGCGTTCGAGATGCTGTGATGCCCGGGCAGCCGGAGGTAGACCTCGGCTTTCCCCCGTGGGGTCGACAGCGTAAAGCTGCTGCCATCCAGCCCATGCAGTCGCACCCTGTCCGCCCGGACGGTCGCCTCGGTCGAGAAACCATAAAGCGTGAAGCGACGGGCCACCGCCGACATGGCGCGGACCCGGTGGTCGTCGGCGTTGAGCACGGCCAGCCCCCCGGGTGCAAGCCCCTCCACCAGCTCGCGCTTGGCCGACGCGACAGCCTCGATCGAGCCGAGGAGGCCCACGTGCGCAAGGCCGACATTGAGCACGACGCCGATGGTGGGCGGCGCCACGCTGGCCAGCTCGCGGATTTCGCCGGCACGCGACATGGCGTACTCCACGACCAGCACCCGATCACGAGGATCCATCTGGAAAATCGTCATCGGGATACCGGTGTAAGTGTTGAGGTTGCCCTCACTCTTGTGCACCCGCTGCCGGCGTCCCAGAAGATGGGCGATCAGGTCCTTCGTCGTGGTCTTTCCGGCACTCCCGGTGACCGCCACGATGGGAAGGGGGCGGCGGCGAAGCCGTTCGGCGGTCATGTCGAGGAGGGCCTGGCGGGTATCGTCGACGAGGATTACGGTGGCCCCATCGGTCCCCTGCGGTGGCCGCTCGCAAAGCACGCCGGCGGCGCCGCGCTCGACCGCCTGCGGAATGAAGACGTGCCCATCGTGATGCTCCCCCCGGAGCGCCACGAAGAGCCCACCCGCTTCGACTTCGCGCGAGTCGGTGAAGAGCCGGGCAAACGTGACATCCGGCGGACCGCCGAGCAGGCGCCCAGCGGTCGCCTCGACGATTTCCTTCACGGACATCCCCACAGCATCACTATTCTCGCGCCCCCGTTCCAGCGGGGGTCATGGCGCGATCTGCCACTGGGTGATCAGCGCGCTGGCGACCGTTTTCCAGATGGGGGCCGCGACATAGGCGCCCTCGAAGAGAACCTGCGGCTTGCGGGTGACCACCAGCATGATGAATTGGGGGTGATCGGCGGGCAGGAAACCGACGAAGGAGCCGATCGTTTGGTCCGGCAAATATTTTCCGTTCTCCGGAATGCTTGCGGTTCCGGTCTTGCCGGCGATCCGGTTCTTGAAGCCGTCGATCCGTGCGGCAAAGCCGGAGCCATGCTCGACGACGCCGACCATCATCTGCTGCATCTGCTGCGCCGTCTTTGCGCTGACGACCTGCCGGATGACCCGCGGCCGAACCGGATGTCGGGTCCCATTGCTGTCGATCACCTGGTCGACGACGTGGGGCCAGACAAGATTGCCGCCGGTGGCCGCCACGTTGACCGCGGCCAGCATCTGGATCGCGGTCACATCGACGCCCTGGCCGAACGAGGCGGTTGCGAGCTCGACCGGTTTCCACTTTGCGAGATCGCGGAGCGGCTCCGAGGTTTCCGCCGCAAGGTCGACGCCGGTGGGCGAACCGATGCCGAATCGCTTCAGGTACTGGTAGAAGTTGCCGGACCCCTCGAGCTGCTCGGCCTTGACGGCCCCGACGTTGAGCGAGTTCTGTAAGACCTGCGTCATCGTGACATTCCCGTGAGCCTTGTTGTCCCAGTTGCGGATCGCCACGCCACCCACCACGGCGACGCCGGTCTCGTTGAAGCGCGTGTCGGGGGTGATGGCGTGGGTATCCAGCGCGCCGGAGAGTGTCACGACCTTCATCACCGAGCCCGGCTCGTAGAGGTTGGAAACGATCGGGTCGATGAAGCTCGCCGTCGGCGTCGTGGCGAACTCATTGGCGTTATAGCTCGGCACATCGGCCCAGGCCACGATCCGTCCGGTTTGCGGCTCCATGATGATCAGCGAGCCGCTCTCCGCCTGGTACTTCTGCACGCCGTCGGCCAGGGCTCGCTCGGCCACCACCTGGATCGTGCTGTCGAGGGAGAGCTGGAGCGTGGCGCCATCGACCGGATCGCGACGCTGGCGGTCACTCAGCACGATCGGCCGGTTTGCCAGGTCGCGGACGGTTGCCTCGAAGCCGGGCTGGCCGCCAAGAACCTTGTCGTAGTAGCCCTCGACGCCGTAATTGCCCTTACCCGCGTCGTTCGCAAAGCCCAGGAGATTCGCCGCCATGCTGCTGCCGGCCACGCCGCCGTCGACGTAGACGCGCTGGGTTTCCGCGATCTTTCCGATCCCGGGAAGGCGAAGGCCGTCCAGTTGCTGGGCGACCGCGGCCGGGACGCGCCGCGCCAGGTAGACGAACTTTCGCGTGGTCGCCAGCTTGACCTGGATCTCACCGGGAGTGAGCTGCAGCACCGGCGCCAGCCGGGCGGCGATGTCCTGCCGCTCCGTGGCCGAAATCAGGTCAGGCGACGCGAAGATCGAAAAGACCGGCGTGTTGGTGACCAGCAGCGAACCATTGCGGTCGAGAATGTTGCCGCGCACGGCGGGGAGGGTGATGGTGTCGTCGTGGTAAGCCGCGGCCAGCTGCGCCATGTCGCCGTGCCGCCAAACCTGCCAGTACACCAGCCGGCCCAGCAACACGAGATAAGCGCTCAGCACCAGCGCCATCAGCGTGAGGATGCGTCCCCGCGGCTCGAGCCCGCGTACGCCCCCGGCGTTCACCGGGTACTTTCCCGCGGCAACGGTGAACTCAGTGAGGCGAGGTCGCTTCGAGGGGCCGCCCGGTAATGGCGCCGAGCACCGCCATCACGCCGTCCAGGATCGGTGGGTGCCCGGAGTCGGACGGTCGGGGCCCGAGCGCGATCGGCGAACCGGCCGCGTGCAGGTACTGCCATCGGTTGGGATGGGAAAGGCCAAGCTGCTGCGCGGCGGTGGCGACGCGGTTGGCGGCGCGATCGCCGGCGAGCTGGGCCAGGAGCTGGTCGTGCTCCGCGGAGAGGCGAGCCTGTTCCTGCTTCAGCGTCGCGATCTGGTAGCTCGCCTGGGTAGCGGCGGCCGACTGCGCGACGAGCAGCAGGGCCGCGGCGATCAATGTCACGGCGGCCACGAGCGGCGAGATCGAAGGCCGGCCGCGACTCCGGCGCGCGCGCGAAGGGGGAAACGCGCGCGCCGGAGGGGTCGGATCGGGCCGGCGGGGCCGCAACACTAGTAGATGCCCAGGAGGGAGGGATTCCACCATGCGGCCGCTCAGGTATGGACTTGTGGAAGAACATGGACGGGTTTCATAGCTTCTCCGCGACTC
>VBEW01000223.1 GCA_005889225.1 Chloroflexota bacterium
ACAGCGGATTGCCTGGGGCGCACCCGCCGCGGGTGACGTCATGCGGACCGGAAAACCGTGGGTCTCCCCGATCCGTGAAATGCTGCCGCCGGACCTGATCGAGACGGTTGAGAAAGCCGGTCTGAAAACGATCGCCTCGGTGCTGTGCGGCCCGCTCGCCCAGCAGGAACCGTCGGAGGACGGCGCGCTATTGAGCCGGTCAGAGCTCGAGGTTTCGGATCAGGTCAGCGGCGTCCTCAATGTCTACCGCGACACGCTCGATCCGATCCCGAGTGCCGACCTGGAGCAGCTCAAGGCGTTCGCTGAGCAGGCCGCGGTCGCGATCCAGAACGTGCGGCGCTGGGACCGGGTCAAGGAACAGCTGCAGGCGACGGCATCGATGAACACCCGGCTGATGGGTCGGGAGCGCTACATCAACCAGCTGCTGTTCCGAATCCAGCAGCTCGAGCAAGAACTCAGCCGCTACAAAGCCGCCTAACCCGTGATTCGTCGGCGTCGCTTACCGGCGAGATTGAGGCGACCCAGGATAAATGCGTCGAGCACCCGATGGGAGGCGACGACACCATCGCCGACGCGGCGGGAGCCCTTGCGGCGATCGGCCTTGAGGTCGATGAGGTACTTCTCTTGCTGCGACCAGACCAGCTCGATCAGTCGGCTGAAACTGGTCTCCGGCTCCACCGTAATCCCTTCTTTCTCGATCCGATCCTTCACCACAACCGGGAGCTCTTTGGCTTCCGCCAGGTTGAGCCGCTCCAGCGCCTCGAGCAGATCGTCCAACCGACGCAGGTGGTAGCGGCGCTCCGCTTCGTTGTTGTATGCGCGAGGTGATGCGTCCAAGCGGTCCTCCTCGATGGTTGTCTAAACCCGTATAACTCCGGAACCCGCGATAACTTCGAGCCCTTGCTGCTCTAGGGCGTCGATCAGCCGGTTCCCGATCGAGTCGCGGATTGGGTCAATAGCGTGTTCATAATACGTGCGGTAGCGGATCCCGACAGACGGTGGCTTTGCCCCTACGTTCAAGGAGGCGGTCGGCCGCTGGCGACGCCGTCATCGTCACCCCCCGCCGCACGAAACCTGGTTCGCGGTTCACTATCGGGTCGGCTGGCTGGTCGAACGGCTTTCCTTTCTCGAGAGCATTCACCTGCTTCGCCAGGGCCTCGACGTCCGATCGTTGTCGGCCGAGCGGCCGGCGCGACGGAAGAAGGGGGAGCCGGCGGCGGAGGGCGCTCGCCTCGACGATGACGAGGGCCTCGACGTGGAAAACGAACCGGCCAACGCGATAGCCCCCGGCGAGACCGCCACACCTCCCGAAGATGTCGGATAATCCCGCCATGCAGCGCTTTTGGCCGCGCTGGATCAGCGCGCTCCTGGGGGGCATCGTGCTGCCCTTCGACCCGGTGCTCGGGATGGTGATGCTGATCGTGGGGCTCTGGCGGCCGAAGCGGAAGGCCACGCCGACCGTGGTCGAGCCATGAAGGTCTATCTCGGCCGCGCCGTCAGCGGCGAACTCGGCCCGCGCAGCCTGGAGGCGATTCAACTGGCCCATCGCGCCCTCGTCGAGTACGGAGCCGGGATCCTTGCCCAGCGGGTGGCCGATCCCGAGTACCGACCCGGCCTGGACCGGCCGGAGCTGGTCGCCGAGATGATGCACCGCGAGCTGATCGAGGCCGACGCCGGCTGCATGGAGATGACCGGTCGCAGCACCGGTGTCGGGTTTGAAGCCGGTTGGTTGCTTGGGCGCGGACGTCCGGTCCTGGTACTGTACGACGCCGACGAAGCGCCGACCTCGACGGTCGTCCGCTTTCCGCCCTTTGATCATTGTGTGTCATTTGGCTATCGCGACCTGATGGAAGTGAGCGGAGCCGTGACCGACTTCTGCCGCACGATCGCGGCCCACGCCGCGTACCGCGCCGAAGGCTGATCCAGCGCCGCGCGTCGCACTTCTAGACTGCTGGAATGAGCTTTCGCGCCTGCGTCCTGACAGTCAGTACCAAAGGTGCGCGCGGGGAGCGCGTGGATGAGAGCGGCGAGAAGATCAGCGAGGCGCTCGCGCGAATTCCCGCCGATGTCGTCGGCCGCGCCGTGGTCACCGATGACGTCGAGCACATTCAGCACCAGGTCCGTGAATGGCTGCGCGCGACCGACCCTGATCTGATCGTGTCGACCGGCGGCACCGGGCTCGGTCCGAGGGATGTCACGCCACAAGCGCTGGAACCCTTGCTCGACTACCCGGTGCCGGGCATTGCTGAAGCGATGCGCGCCGCCGGACTGCGCAAGACTCCGCATGCCATGCTGTCGCGCTCGCTGGCTGGCGTTGTGGGGCGCACCCTCGTGCTCGCCCTCCCGGGGAGTCCACGCGGCGTCGCCGACAGCCTCGAGGCCGTGATGGAGGCGCTGCCCCACGGGCTGCGCACCCTGCGCAACCAGGTCAGCGATAGCCCGGCCGCGCACCGTCCCAGCTGATGGGACGGATCAAGGTCGGTATCTCATCCTGGACCGAACCAACGCTGGTGAAGAGCGGATGGTATCCGCCGACCGCGACGACCGCCGAGGATCGGCTGCGCTATTACGCGTCGAAATTCCCGATCGTCGAGATCGACAGCACCTTCTACGCCATCCCCAACGAGAAGACGGCGCAGCTGTGGGTCGAGCGCACGCCCAAAGACTTCACCTTCAACGCCAAGGCCTATGCGCTGCTGACCCAGCATCCGGCGCCGGCGGCACGATTGCCAAAGGACCTTCGCGAAAAGGTTTCTGATTCGAAGAGCAACCTGTACTTCAAGGACCTGGCCCCCAAGGAAAAGGAAAGCCTCTGGGATCGCTTCCGCGCAGGCCTGCAGCCCCTGCAGGATGCGGGCAAACTCGGGGCGATTGTCTTCCAGTTTCCCAAGTGGTTCTTGCCGTCACCGGCGTCCTACCGGTTCGTAGAGGATCTGCGCGAATGGCTGCCCGACTTTAAGATCGCGATCGAATTTCGACAAGCGCTCTGGTTGAAGGACGAGCGGCGCCAGCGGGTCTTCGAGTTTCTGAAGGGCCAGGGCTTGGGTTATGTCGTCGTCGATGAGCCGCAGGGATTTGGCTCGAGCGTGCCGCCGGTGGTGGCAGTAACGGCGCCCCTGGGCATGGTCCGCTTTCACGGACAGAATCGAGAGAACTGGGAGAAAAAAGGGATCAGCACCGCGGAAAAATTCCGCTATCTCTACCAGCCGAGTGAGCTGAAGACCTGGGTGCCCCGGCTGCGCGATATGGCGGCACAGGCCGGCGAGGTGCACGCCGTCATGAACAACTGCTACGCCGACTACGCGGTCCGTAACGCGGCCGACCTGAGCGAGCTCCTACAGTAGCGCCTGGGGCCGGGAGTGCCCGAAAGGAATTCCCCGGCGGGCCAGTTGCATGGGTAGCGCCGCGGCGCAGCCATGCAGGCATACCAATCCGCACCATGTCCGTATTGCGGCGCCACCTGGAACCCGCCAGGCGCCCAGGTCTGCGCCAATTGCCGCAACGCCCTGCCGGCGCCACCGCCGGGGTATGCCCCGCCGGGCTACGCACCCCAGGGCCAGGAGCAGCAACCCTACCCGCCGATGCCCCAGTACCCGGGAGCCCCGACCGGCTATCCGGGCCAGCCGGGTCAGCCAGGCCCGCCCTATCCGACGTATGCCCCGCCGGGGTATGGCCAGCCTCCGGGATATCCCCAGCAGCCAGGGGCCTACGGGCAGCCTCCAGGCTATCCGAGCTACGCCCCCGCGGCCGCGGCCGTCTCCGGGTCGACAACGCTGCGGCTCTTCGGCCAGACCTTCAGCGTCCCCCTGGCGCTCCCGCCCATCGTGGTGCGATACCAGCAACAGCTGGCCTACGCGATCGTGGGCCTGGTCGGGCTGATCGTGCTGCTCCTCGGCGTTACGCCGGCGCTCGCGTCGAGCCAGATTGCCGGCGCCGACCAGGCGGTGGCCAGCGCGGTCATTCACCAGTCGAAGGTTGACGCGGGCTTCGCCACCTTCTTCGCCCCGGATTCGAGCACGACAGATCTGGCTTCGGTCAAGGCCCAGGCGCTCAAGGACCTTCAGTCGATCGACAGTGCGCTGGCGATCGTCCAGGCCGACGAGTCCACCTTGCGCGGCGCCGACCAGCGGCTGGTGGTGCTCCAGTTCGTCGCACCGGCATCAGGCGACGCCATCGCAGCTGAGCGCCAGCGCCTCAAGACCGCCCTCGATGGGCTCAAGCAGGCCGATGAGGCCCTCACCGCCGGCTCCAACCAGGGCAAGGTCATGGTGCCGGCGCTCGACGCGATGATCGATTTCAGCAAGATGTACGCCGCCATCGGCAAGCACGACCTCGCCGGTGCCGGCGCCCCGTACCCTGACGCCCAGCAGAAACTCCAGCTCGCCATGTCACTCGACCATGCGCCTGGCGTTCCGGACGCGCTGGCCAAACAGGTCAGCGCATTCAACGACCTGGTGAACAACACCGAGAGCCTGGTGCAGGCGATCGCGAACAAGGACGCTGCCGCCACCAAGAGTTACTCGGCCGCGGTGCAAGCGGGGCTCAAGACGCTCACCGCGCTGGTGGCTGCCCTGCCCGCCGATTACGAGGTCAAGACCTACGCGCATCTGCAGAAGGGCTACGACGCGGCCAT
>VBEW01000224.1 GCA_005889225.1 Chloroflexota bacterium
ACCAGGCCGACTGCCGCGGTGAGGATCAGGCTGTACCCGATCGTGCGTCGGAAGATCTCACCCTCCGCGCCAACTCGATTGACGCCCGCCGCGCCAACCGAGAGGTTCTGCGGGCTGATCATCTTGCCCATCACGCCACCAGAGGAATTCGTCCCCGCGGTCAGGATCGGATTCAAATGATGGCCGCCAATCACAATTTGCTTGGCGGTGAACGCCTGCATCGGACCGAAGAGCGTATTGGATGCAGTATCGCTTCCAGTCAGAAACACGCCAAGCGCGCCGATCACCGCGGAGAAGAAGGGGAAGACGGCGCCGGTCTTGGCCATCAGCAAGGCCAGCGTGGAGGTCATACCCGAGAAGTTCATGACGGCGGCGATGCCCAGGATGAACGCGATGGTCATGATAGGGAGCGCCAGCTGGCGCAGCGTCCGTCCATAGGTCGTGAAGAACAGTCTCAGGCGCGCCCCGCGAATCGCCATCACGGCGAAGGCGATGATGGTTGCGTAGAGCACGAGGCTTCCGGCTGCCAACAGAAAGTCCCAGGTGAAGGTGACCGGATAGGCCGTGGACTTGGCCACGATGGGCGGCTCCTGGAAGATCTGCGGCTTGGGCTTCGCCGAGGTCCCGGTGTAGCTGCCGGGCCACTGGAACCGCCAGAACGGAAACTTGAAGGCGCCGGCATCCTGCGTGGGATTGGGCCCGAACCATGGATTCGGACAGAGCTTGTAAGCCGGCTGGCCGCACTTGAAGTCGGCGGTAACGTTGGCCGGGGTGTGCAACGCATTCTTGACGTTGCCGGGCGGACTGCCGGAAAAGAACGGCAGGTTGCCCATCTGGCCGATCAAGATGACCACGACCAGGATCACGTACATCATGTAGGCGCGTACGACCCGGCCGGGAGGATCGACGACCTGGGCCGCGGCGGCGCCAAGGCTCCGAAGTCTCTCGGTCGCGCCGAACGGGGCCGCGGGCTCGCGATCGGCGGCAAACCCCCAGAGCGTTCGCGGCTTCCAGACTCGAAGTAACAGGGCGACGGCAGCCATCGACACGAGCGCGGCGAGGACGTCGGTTAGCTCGGGGCCGATGAAGTTCGAGACCAGGAATTGGACGACGGCAAAGACCACGCCGGCTGCCAGCACCGCCGGCAAGACTTCAACCATTCGCCGCCAGCCGGCGAGGACGACGATCAGGAAGGCGGGGATGATGATGGAGAACACCGGGAGTTGCCGGCCAACCATGGCCGAAAGGGCGAGCGTCACCGGCGTCTGGTCGGCGGCACCGTGGCCGATGATGGGGGCGGTCAGTAGCCCGAGGGTGACCACAGGTATGCCAATCGACCCGAACGCCACCGGCGCGGTATTGGCAAGCAGGGCCAGGACGGCCGCGCTGATGGGCTCGAATCCAAGGCTGGCCAGGATCGCCGCCGAGATGGCGACCGGGGCGCCGAAGCCGGCGATACCTTCCATCAGGGCGCCAAAACAGAACGCCACCAGCAGCGCCTGCACGCGCCGGTCTTCGGTCAACCGCGTGAGCGACCGCCGGATGACATCGAAGTCGCCGCTGGCGATGGTCAGGTTGTGGAAGAAGACGGCATTGAGCACGATCCAGCTGATTGGCCACAGACCATTGGCCATGCCCTCGGTGGTCGCCGAGGCATCGAGCCCGATGGGCATCCCCCAGACCAGGGCAGCGAGCACAGCCGCGGAGAGCAGCGCGACCAGCGCCGAAAGCCAGGCCGGCAGGCGCAGGACCGCCAGCATGACAAAGAGGATGTAGAGCGGGACCCCGGCGATCAACGCCGAGAGTGCGATGTTGCCGCCGGCCGGGTCGTAGACCTGATGGAACGCGAGGACCGCAAGCGCCTCGTTCATACGAGGAAACCTCCCTTCCCCCGCTTCGCTTTCCCGATCTAAGGGTTACACATCGTGGCATCGGCGCGCCACAATTGCTGGGGCATGGCTGAGCCGACGACGCCGGCCGCCACCGTGGATGCGCCTCCGGTGCGGGCCGAGGACTTCGAAGGCGCGGCGCGGGCGATCCTGCCAAAAGGGATCTACGACTACTTTGCGGGCGGGGCGGAGGACGAAGCCGCCGTCGCCGGGAATCGGGCGGCGTTCGCGCGCTGGCGGTTTCGATACCGGGTACTGACCGGTGCGTCAGAGCCGGATCTCGGCCTCGAGCTGTTTGGCCGGCGCCTGGCCATGCCCATCCAACTGGCTCCTGCCGCCACCCAGAAGATGGCGCATCCCGAAGGGGAGCTGGCCGCGGCGAGGGCCGCGACGGCTACCGGCGTGGTCTACTGCCTGAGCACGCTATCAACCACCTCGATGGAGACGGTCGCCACCGCCGAAGGCGTGCGCTGGTTCCAGCTTTACGTGTTCAAGGACCGCGGCATCACGACCGACATGGTCGACCGGGCGGAGGCCGCCGGGTACCAGGCGATTGTGCTGACGGTGGACACCCCGATCCTGGGGCGGCGCGAGCGCGACTTCCGCAATGCCTTCGGCCTGCCCGCGGGTTTTCAGTACGAGAACCTGGTGGGGCCACTCGCCAGGGCTGGTCCGGCGGACGTGGGGCAGTCCGCGCTCGCCGAGTATTTCAGCTTCCAGCTGGACCATGCCCTCACGTTCGCCGACCTCGAATGGCTCGCCGGTCACACTCCACTTCCGGTGCTGGTCAAGGGCGTGGTGCGGCCAGACGATGCCCGGCGCAGCCTCAGCGCCGGCGCCAGAGGAGTCATCGTCAGCAACCACGGCGGCCGCCAGCTGGACTACGCGATCGCAACGCTGGACGCCCTGCCGGCGGTGGTCGACGAAGTCGGCGCCGAGGCGCCCGTGTTGCTCGACGGCGGGGTGCGACGGGGGACCGACGTGCTGAAGGCGCTGGCACTCGGGGCGCGCAGCGTCATGATCGGTCGACCCTACTTGTGGGCGCTCGCGGTTGGCGGGACTGATGGCGTCCGCCGCCTTCTCCAGATGTTTCGGGAGGAGATCGCCGTGTCGATGAGTCTGCTGGGAGCCGGGCGCCTCGACGAGCTTACCCCGGACCTGCTGGCAGGGCCCTAGCTACCTCCGACCGTTGCGGCGCGGTCCGGTCAGGTGCCGGCGGCGGTTTCCCGTGCGACGCTATCGAGAATCGGCTGGACCGTCTTGGCCTGCCAGGCGGCGGCTCCGTTCTGAGCGGCCGCGAAGGTCGCGGCGAGCTGGGCGCGGGCGGCGTTCAGCGTTTTGCCCGCCTGTTGAGCCTGTTGGCCCTGGTTGGCCGCGGAGGCCAGGCTGTACTGTTGCCCGGCGATGGCGACGCCGAGCATGGCATCGACCCACTTGGCCCAGAGCGGATCCAGGAGGGCTTCCGGGTCTCCCGCCGGACTCTGCTGCGACTTGAGGTCGGTTGCGATCGTCGATGCCGTTCGGGCCGCATTGGTCCAGTCCCGGGCGTTGAGGCTGGCGTTCATGCTGAGGAGGCTCTGCGAGTTCTGGCTCATGTGCCCCGCGATCGTGAGTTGCAAGGTGGCGGCGTGGGACAGTTTGATGGACGTGGTCAGGGCTTTTTCGAGATGCTGCGCAGAGGCCCGATCCGTAGCGATGAAGGTCGGTGAGTGAAACTGGAACGGCAGGCCGTCCGCCTGCGCCATGTAGGCCTGGGCAGCCTGGACGTGGCTGAGCGCGTCGTCCGCCGACCTTTCGGTGCGCTTCGCCAGCGCCAGGTCCTCGGCCAGGCGATCCGCGCTCCGGCTCATGCTGCCTTTGGGGGCGAGGTCAGCCCAGAGCCCCGCGACCGCCGTGTTGACGTCGGTCGTCCCCTTCTTCGCCAGCACCAGCTCGTTGCCCTCCATTTGGGCCAGCTTGGCGACCTGTTGCGGCAGCAGCACGGCCAGGAAGGCGCCGATCGCCCCCACGGCCACCAGAAAAACGAGCAAGGCAAAGATCCGCGTGCCCCAGGAGACCCGGCGGGCCGGCCGGAACACTCGGCGCGCCGGAGCCGGTCTTGGGAGGGCCACGAACAAGTAACGCGGGCCGTAAGCCTGCTCTTGCCCACGGCCGCCAAACGCAGACGCACCGATCTGTGACGGTCCTGTGGCGGAGTGTCAACTGACACCACTCCGGGCTCAATCGTCGCGCCGGACGGCGCGCAGGCCTGTGCTAGAGTGAATTTTCCTCAGACGAAATGGCGTATATCATCACCGAAACCTGCGTCGACTTGAAGGACCGGTCCTGCGTCGACGTCTGCCCGGTTGACTGCATTATCGACGGTGGCGCCGAGGACCGGCTGCTCGTCATCAACCCCGATGAGTGCATCGACTGCGGCGCATGCGTCGACCCCTGTCCGGTGGCGGCGATCTACCCCGAGGACGAGGTGCCGGCCGAGCTGAAGCGGTTCATTCCCTGGAATTTCGACTACTTCAAGAGCGACGAGGACAAGGCTCGGGTGCGCGCCGAGATCAACGCTGCCTATCCCGAAAAGCGCAAAACCGAAGTCAGCTAGCGCGCTCAGGCCAGCTCGTCGAAGAGCGGCGTGACATCGCGCTGGTATAGCGGCAGGTCGATCAGGGGGTGCTCCTTGAGCGCCGGAACCTTGCCGGCGAGCTGCTCGTCATAGGTCGGAAGGTCGATCTTGTAGAAGAGTCCGACGCCCAGGCTGTCGCCAGTCTCGTACGACGTCTGCAGCGCCCGGGTCTTCTTCTGAACCACCTCGTCGAGGTTGGCGGGGTCCTTGACTACCGGGTCCCAGCTGGCATCGGCATCCAAACGGCGCAGCCGCGTCCGACCGATGTCTTCGCCCGCGTACCACTCCTTGGTTCGCAGGTCGTTGTAGACGGGGCAGGTCTGGAAGACATCGAGGAAGGACGTGCCTTTGTGCTGGATCGCCTGGACGATCAGCGAAACGAGCGATTTCACGTCGAGGGCGTAGCCGCGGCCGATCCACGTGTAGCCGGCGCCCAGCGCAACCGCCAGCGGATTGATGCCTTCCTGGATCGACGGATCGGGCATGGACTTGGTCTGCAGCCCCTTGCCCAGCGTGGGTGAGGCCTGTCCTTTGGTGAGCCCGTAAACGCCGTTGTTGAAGACGATATAGGTCATATCGAGGTTGCGGCGGCCGCTGTTGACGAAGTAGCCGGCGCCGATTCCATATCCGTCACCGTCCCCGCCAACCGCCACCACCGTCAGCTGGTGGTTCGCCAGCTTCGCGCCGGTCGCGACCGGCAGCGCCCGGCCGTGCAGCGTGTGCAGGCCGTAGGTGTCGACGTAATGGGGCGTCTTCCCCGAACAGCCGATGCCGGAAATCATCGCGATTCGATGCGGCGGGATCTGCAGCTGAAAGAACGCCTGCTGAATCGAGCTCAGGATTCCGAAGTCGCCGCAGCCGGGACACCAGTCGACGTGGACCTCGGTCTTGTACTCCTGAAGGCTGAATTTCTTAGGCGGGGTGGCCGTCTCAGGCATGCGAAACCATGACCTCCTTCGTCCGTTCCGAGAGCGCCTCGCGGACTCCTTCCACGATCTCGTTCCGCGAGAACGGCCGGCCGTCGTATTTCAGGACCCGATGATCGAGCGCGATGCCAGTCTGCTCCCGGATGAGCGCGCCGAGCTGCCCCGAGTAATTCGCCTCGATCAGCACCGCGCGCTTGGCGTCCCGGAGCAGGGCTTCGATCTCCTGGGCGGGGAACGGCCGCATCAGGCGCAGCTGGAGAAAATTCACCGAAAAGCCGTCCAGCTCGAGCTCGGTCATCCCATCCAGAATGGCGCCCTTCGTGGTGCCCCAGCCGACCAGGGTGAGGTCCGCACGCCGCGGTCCGTGGAGCTTGAACTTGAACGACTCCGGGATCTCGCGCGCGGCGGTCTGCAGCTTGACCATGCGCTTGCGCATCATCGCGATCCGGTTATCGATGCCTTCGGTGATATGGCCTTCCGGGTCGTGCTCATCGCTGGTGGTAGAGAAGATGCCGCCCGCCGTTCCCGGTAGCGCACGCGGGCTGATGCCATCCGGCGTGATGGCGTGGCGCCGGTAGCCATTCTTTTCGGGACTGACCGGCTGGTACACGAGGCCGCGATCGATCTTGAGCTTGCTGGTGTCGAGCCGGTCGGACGTGAACAACGAGGAGGCCAGGAACTTTTCCAGCAGCACGATGACCGGGACCTGGTAGCGGTCGGCCCAGTTGAAACTTTCGAAGCTGTCAACGAACGCCTCCTCGATGTCGCCGGAAGCGATCACAATGTGCGGGAAATCACCGTGGGCGGGGTGCAGCGCGAACTGCAGATCGGCCTGCTCGGTTCGGGTCGGCAGCCCGGTTGAAGGACCACCGCGCTGCCAGAGGAAGACCACCGGGCCCGGTGCCTCGGTGATCGCCGCGAATCCAAATCCCTCCGACATCAGGGCAAAGCCGGGGCCGGCCGTGGAGGTTGCCGCCCGGATGCCCATGTGCGCGGCCCCGATCGCCATGTTGATGCTGGCGATCTCATCCTCGGCCTGCACCACCGTCAGCTGGTACTGCGGCCCTTTGGCCTCCAGGTACACACTCTCGTCAGTGGCCGGGCTGATCGGGTAGTAGGTCTGAAGCCCCAGCCCAGCCTTGATCTTGGCGATCCCGACCGCCTGGACGCCCTTGATCAGGATGCGCGGCTTGCGCTGCTCAGCCGGGAGCGCCGTCAGCTTGCGCGCCGGCCGCTCCTGGTAATGGGCGCGCACGTAATCCGCCGCCGCCTTCACCGCCAGCACGTTCATCTCGGCCGCCTCCGCCTTGCGACCCTTGAAGCTTTCCCGGATCGCCTCAAACAGGAGGTCTTCGTCGTAACCGATCAGGGCCACGGAGGCACCGAGCGCGACAGTGTTCCGCATCACGATGTACTTCCGCGATTGCCCTCCCTTTCCAAGCTGTTTGAGCGCCTCCTCGAGAACCTCGAAATATGGGACTGGATAGAGGCGGATGTCGTCGCGCTGGAACTGGGCAGGGTCGATCTTGAGGTCCGCGTCGTAGACGATCCCACCGCCGGGCGCGACCTGGTGGACGTGGCCGGTGTGGCTCGGGTAATGCTTACGTTCGAGCGCATCGCCGAAGAGGCTTTCCTGGTCAAGCGCGACGAGTACGTGAATCTCGTCGACGTGGGAACGAACGGGCACCGGGGCAGCGGTCACCCGGTAATAGCTGTGCTTGCCCATGATGTTCGAGTGGAACTCGATGTTGGCGAAGACGTGCAGCCCGCCGCGCGTCAGCGCTTTGGCGTAGATCTCGGCCGAGGCATTGATGCCTCCACCCTGGGGGCCGCCGATGACCCAGGACAGTTCCCGGCGGCTGAGTTCAGTAGGCACGACCAGCGCTGATTTTAGCGTTAGACCAGATTCCCGGGATCTGAAAGCCGCAGCGGTGGCACGTTCCGCTTCCGGTTAGCCGGTCTTCGAGGATTCGGTAGCCAAACCGGCGCACCAGCGCCGTCTGGCATGAGGGGCACCGGGTGTCTTCATATCGGCCGACCCGGCCCGGCAGGTTGCCGGCATAGATGTACTGCAGACCGGCCGCCTCCCCGATCGCCGCCGCTCGGAGCAGGGTCTGTGGCGGCGTATTGTCCGGGTCCTGCATCTTGTAGTCCTTGTGGAAGGCGGTCACGTGCCAGGGGATGCTGGGCGAGAGGCCGGCCAGGAAACGCGCGATGTCTTCCAGCTCTTCATCGCTGTCATTGAACCCGGGAATGATCAGCGTGACGATCTCGAGCCAGAAGCCCATCTCATGGACCATGCGGACGCCGTTCACGATGTTCTCGAGCTTGCCGCCGAGCGACCGGTAGTTCTTGTCGCGGAAGGACTTGAGATCGATCTTGTAGAGATCGGTAAAGGGTCGGATGTACTCGAGGACCTCCCGTGTCGCATTGCCGTTGGAGATGTACGCCGTCATGAAGCCACGCGGGCGCGCTTCCTTGAACACCTCAACCGCCCACTCCGAGGTGATCAGCGGCTCGTTGTACGAAGTGGCGACCACCGACGCCTGCTGGCGCTGGGCGATATCGACCAATTGCCGGGGCGTGACGTCCATCGGCTCGGACAGCGCACCCGGATCGCGCAGCGCCTGCGAGGTGACCCAGTTCTGGCAGTTGTGCACCACGGCATGGTTGGCGAGGTACGTGTGAGGACCGTCTGTCTCGAGGTTGAACACAGGTCCGCGGTAGCGGCGGCGGCGGACCTCGAGGATAGCCGTGTAATCAAGGCCTCCGCCGACAGGAACACACAGGTGATGGCGGGTCGTAAGCTCCCCCGCCGAGAGAAAGCGGGGTTCGTCTATGCCAGGCCGCTCGGTGACTAGGACGGGGTGCTTCGGTGTGGCCTCGATAGGAAAAAGCGGAAGTGCCGCGACACAAACGAGCTCGCCCTCATAGTCATGTCGGAAGACCCAGCGGACCTTGTGCTGGCTTCCATCACTGCCGGTCGCGGTGAGCCCGTTCGACGGGAGGCGTCGGCTCGGATCGCCATTTGGATCATCGCCCGCCTCGTCCCAGAGCTCCGTAAAGCTTCGCATCCCCGCATTGGTCGCGACCCGGACGTCCCCTGCGAGACAGTAGGAGCAGTGCAGGTCACAACCGAGCATGCCGAAGGTGACCGCGTCGGTGCCGGGGAAGGCATGAAAGAAGGGCTTCTTCTCGATCGGGTCGCACTGCAGGGCGCCAACGTAGCCACGCGGGACCATCAGCGTGCCGCCGCGGTTGTAGCGAACTTTGCAGATGCCCCGAAGCCCCTCCTTGATCAGGCAGCGGTGAGCGCACGCATAGCAGCGAACCTCGTCGTCCGGCAGCTTTTCATAGAGCGTCCCGAGCGCGCCTTCCTCGACCCGCCGGTCGAGCGCCTGTGAGAACGGTGTTGCCTCTTTGGCGGGCATAGCCTGAATATAGAGGGAGATGGAGCAGCTTCGACAGGTCATACTCGCGCTCCTTGCGGTTGCCGCGGTGATCAGCCTGGCGGGGATGGCAGGCGCGTTGTATGAGTTCAGAACGGGGCGTCTCATCCGATATCTCTTTCGCCGGAAGGTTCCCGCGACACCTGAGGACATTCGAAAGAACGGGCTCGCGCTCGTGCTCAATGAGCTCGGAGCGCTGCTGGTCGACTTGATCGTCCTTTCAGGCCTGCTGCTGGAAGGCACTCGTTTCAACCCTGTTCTAGGCGTCAGCTATTTCACCGTCGGGGCTGCTGGATTCGCAGCGTCCTTCCTCTCGTTTTTCACCGCGCTCCACCTACGGGGCGAGGTGCGTTTTCGGGAGCGCCAGAAGGCTGTGTCGGTCCCCTCGGCTCCGGCTTAGGCCGCGTTCGGGACGATCTGCAAGCGTTTCGGCCGGACGAAGCCGCTGTCCGGGGCGGGGTCAAAGTAGCTGACCGGTACCGCGTTGCCGGTCGACTCGAGCACTTCCATGATCCGCGGAATGGCCCCGGTCGCGGTCAGCATTCCGCTGACCTTGCCGTTCTCGTACCCCGTCTGTTTGTAGACGAAGATGTCCTGTAGCGAGATCTGATCGCCCTCGATCCCGGTCACCTCGGAGATGTACGTGATCTTCCGGGTGCCGTCCCGCAAGCGGTTCTGCTGGATGATGATGTTGATTGCCGACGCGATCTGCTCCCGGATGGCGCGGGACGGCAGTTCCATGCCGGCCATCAGGACGAGCGTCTCGAGCCGGGAGATCGTGTCCCGCGGCGTATTCGAGTGAACCGTGGTCAGCGACCCGTCATGGCCGGTGTTCATGGCCTGGAGCATGTCCAGGGCCTCGCCGCTGCGGACCTCGCCCACGACGATCCGGTCGGGCCGCATTCGGAGGGTGTTGATGACCAGGTCGCGAATGCTGACACCACCCTTGCCTTCCACGTTGTTGGGCCGTGACTCCAGGTTGATCACGTGGACCTGACGCAGCTGCAACTCCGCAGCGTCTTCAACCGTGATGATGCGCTCGTCAGCGGGGATGAAGCTCGAGAGCACATTGAGCGTCGTGGTCTTTCCCGACGAACCGCCGCCGGCCACCACGATGTTCATCCGCGCATTGACGCAAGCCTTGAGAAAGACCGCCATCTCCTCGGTCAGCGTCTGATTCTTGATCAGGTCCGTGATCTGGAGGGGGTCCCGGCGCATCTTGCGGATGGTCACAGACGCACCCCTCACCGCCAGCGGCGGGATGATCACGTTGACTCGAGAACCGTCGGGAAGACGGGCGTCAACCATCGGCGAGCTCTCATCGACGCGGCGCCCAACTCCGGTGACGATCCGCGAGATGATCTGCATCAGGTGGGCATCGCTGTCGAACCTGATGGCCGCTCGCTGCATCTTGCTGCCGCGCTCGACGTAGACCTTGGTTGGGCCGTTGACCATGATGTCGGAGATCGCCTCGTCGGCGAGCAGCAGATCGAGGGGACCGAAGCCGAGGATGTCGGCGAGCAGCGCTCCCAGCAGCTTGTCGCGGGTCTGGGTGGTCAGCGTGACGCGTCGGGCGCTCAGGTAGGCGTCGAGCACCTCGGTCGCCCGCTGGCTGATCGCCTCGCGGTCGAGTTCGTTCGCTCGCTCACCGAGTTCACCGATGATCCGGTCGTGAACGGCAGCCTTGATCCGCTTGAGGCGCTCGGCTTCGGGCAGATCACTGAGGTTGGCGTTCGCGGGGGCGGGCCTGGGCTCAGCTTCGGGGGCGGGGCGGGCCACCACGCGGTCCGAGAGCCTCGAAGCGGGGGTTGGCTCGGCAGCCGGCGATGGGGCGGCCGCCGGCCGCAAGGCTGGCGCCGGTGCCGCAAGCGGCCTCTGAATGGGCTTTGGCGCGACAGGGGGAAGCGGTGGCCGGACCGGGACCGGCGGCCGGGCTGGGGCCGGCGGGCGAACTGCGGGCGGCGGGCTGTACGGGGCTGACCGAGCCGGCGGCAGCGGGCGCTGGCTCTGTTGGGGTGGCGGTGCCGGAGGGCCCACCGGTGGCTGGCTTTGCCGTGCGGGCGCCTTGGGGGCCGGGGGCGGCGATCCGGGTTCGCCCTGGGATTTCTGAATACGTTCGAGCAGCGACAAGCGGTTCTCTACCCCCAGTTCGTTCGAATTGGCGAACCGAGCCGAATGCTACGGAGCGAGCCTTACGATTAAGACAGCGCGCGGGTAACAGGGCGATGGCACCGCTGCCACAGCTCCAGCGCCGGCCGATGACTGCGAATTACGCAGGAATACGAGCTGAATTCCGATTTGCG
>VBEW01000225.1 GCA_005889225.1 Chloroflexota bacterium
CGATGCTCATCGGCCTTCTTGTCACCAGGCAGCGCCGGCTGCTTGCCAGTCCATGGCCATGGCTCGGCCTCGGCCTCGCCGTCCTCTTGCTGCTGCCGAACATCGCCTGGCAGGTCGGTCACAACTGGGACAGCGTCGCGTACACGCTGCAACATCGCGGCGCAACCGACGGTCCGATCCTGTACTGGCTGCAGCAGCTGTTGCTGTTCGGGCCGCAACTGGTTCCGCTGGCCGTCATGGGCGTCATCTGGTTGTGGCGGCAGGACAAATTCCGAGCGGCGGCCGCCACCGTGATCGCCGTGGAGCTTCTGTTCTTCGCCGCCGGCGGAAAGGCGTATTATCCCGCGCCGATCTACCCGCTCATCTACGCGGCGGGGGCGATCTGGCTGGTGGGCGCCATCCGGCGCCCATGGCTGCGGCGCGGCACCGTGGTCGGGGCGGTGGCCGTCACGCTGATTCTGCTACCCCTTGGTCTTCCGGTGCTGTCGGCCCAGGACATGGCGAACTCCTGGATCTGGAAGGTGCGCAAGGATTTTGCGGACATGTACGGCTGGCCCGAGCTCACGCAGCAGGTCACGTCCGTTTACGACGGGCTGCCAGGTTCGGACCGCAACTCCGTGATGATCCTGGCCAGCAACTACGGCGAGGCGGGCGCGCTCGACCTGTACGGTCGCGGGCTGCCGCCGGTGATCTGCGCGCACCTTACCTACTATTACTGGGCACCGGAACGGATGAACCCCTCGACGGTGATCGTGGTCGGCTATGAGCGCTCGTACCTCGATCAGTTCTTCGGCGAGATCGAGCAGGCCGGGACGATCGGGAACGCTTATGCGCTGCGGAATGAGGAATATGGCAAGGCCATCTGGATCTGCCGCCATCCGCGCCTCCCGCTCGATCAGGCGTGGCCGCGGCTGAAGGCTCTCGATTAAAGTTTCGAGATCGCGGGCGAGATCACGATCGGCTATCAGGGGGAACCCGGCGCCTACTCGGAGGAGGCACTGCACGCCACCTTTCCAACGGGGGCGGCCCAGGCCTTTCGCACCCTCCGGCATGCGTTCCATCGCGTCGCCGACCAGACGATCGATTTTGCCCTGGTTCCGGTGGAGAACTCGCAGGCCGGCAGCATCCTGGAGACCTATGACCTGCTGCTGGAATACCGATCGCTGGTCGTCGCCGAGGTCGCGCTCCAGGTTGATCACTGTCTGCTGCTCGTGCCGGGTACCGAACGCCGGCAGGTAAAGCGCGTTCTGTCGCATCCGCAGGCGCTGGCCCAGTGTGAGGCCTTCATCGTGCGCGAGGGGCTCGAGCCGGTCCCCGTATACGACACGGCCGGGGCCGCCCGCCAGGTGCAGCGCGAAGGGCGGCCGGATGAGGCCGCCATTGCCGGCCGGCGCGCCGCCGAACTCTACGAGTTGACCATCGCGGTGGAACGGATCCAGACGGTCCAGGAAAACATCACCCGCTTTTTCCTGATCAGCCGCCGGGGTGCGAAACGGCCACGCCCGCCGCGGATCAAGCGACCGCGCTACGGCAAGAAGACCTCGCTCGTCTGCGCCGTGCCGAACGAGCCCGGTGCCCTCTATCGCCTGCTGGCCTGCTTCAACGAGTTCGGTGTCAACCTCAGCAAGCTCGAGTCGCGGCCACGCCGCGATCCACCGTGGGAGTACCTGTTCTATCTCGATGTCGACGGCGGCCGATCCGAAAAACCGGTGGCCGCCGCCCTGCGCGCCGCCCATCGGGCCACGAGCTTCCTGCAGGTGTTGGGGACGTATACGCGCGCCCTACCACCCGCGGCGCCGCCCCGTCGCCGCCGCCGTCGGCGCAGCGGATCTCCTGCGGAACCGTAGGCGGCGCCCCAGCCCTTCCGTACTATGGGTTCATGTCGACTCCGCTGTCCCTCACCGCGACACCGGAAACGAAGTATGCGCGTAAGGGCGACATCCACCTTGCCTACCAGACCCTCGGCGAAGGACCGCCCGACGTCGTCAATGTGACGGCTGGACCAAGTTCGCATATCGAGTACCTCTGGGAGGAGCCGACGGTAGCAAGGGCGATCCGACGGCTCGCCTCATATGGCAGGCTGATCCTGTTCGATCCCAGAGGGGTGGGTCTTTCCGACCCGGTGGCACCGAAAGAGATTCCCAGCATGGAGCAGCAGGTCGAAGATCTTGCAGCCATTCTCGACACGGTCGGAAGCCAACGCGCCGTTCTCGTCGGCTACGTCGCTGGTGCCGCCACCGCGATGGTCTTTGCCGCCCTGCATCCAGAACGGGTCGAGTCGCTGATTCTGATGATGCCCTATGCCCGCATGCAGCTCGATGATGACTACCCGATTGGTATCCCGGGGGAAGTGTTGGATGGGATTGTCCAACAGACCATTGAGGGCTGGGGCACTGCACAAGGCATCGAGCTGATAGCGCCATCAATGGCCGGCGACCCTCTCTTTCGCGCCTGGTGGGCACAGATTGAGCGGCTCGGAGCCAGCCCCGGTACCGCGGGCGCGCTGGTCAATATGTGGTTCCACGTCGACGTGCGGAGCATCCTGCCAACCATCCGCGTGCCGACCCTGGTCTTTGGTCGAAAGGATCAACCGTTGATGACCGCAGCCATGGCGCGTTACGTGGCCGATCACATCGACGGTGCGCGGTACGTCGAATTAGCGGGTGCCGATGTTCACGCATTCCTGGGCGACACCGAGCCTCTATTCCGGGCTATTGATGATTTCCTGGATACAGAACTTCATACGTCGGATTCGGATCGATCGCTTGGCACGGTGGTGTTCACCGATATGGTGCAATCGACCAACCGCGCTGCCGAAATCGGGGATGGCCGCTGGCACGATCTACTCGAGAGCCACAATCGGCTGGTGCGGCGTCAGCTCGAGCGGTTCGGAGGCCGGTTGATCGATACCGCAGGCGATGGTGCCCTGTCATTGTTCGATGGTCCCGCTCGGGCGATCGCCTGCGCGCAGGCGATCCGTGACGGCGTGCGTGCGCTCGGTATTGAGATCCGCGCCGGCCTCCACACCGGTGAGCTCGAACATCGCCAGGATGGCGGCATCGATGGTATCGCCGTGCACATTGGTGCTCGCATCGCCTCCCTGGCGAGCCCCAACGAGATTCTCGTGTCGCGAACGATCAAAGACCTCGTGGCAGGGTCCCGAATCCGGCTGGAAAGCCGGGGCGTCCATCAGCTCAAGGGCGTCCCGGATCCCTGGGAAATCTTCGCAGTCGCCGGATAGCCCTATCCGGTGTTCTGGAGGCCTGCCGCGATCCCGTTGATCGTTCGCAGCACGGCCTGGAGATGCGCGCCGCGATTGGCATCACCGACTGGGAGGCGACGCAGTTCGCGCAGCAGCCGCACCTGGAAGTAACTCATCGGATCGAGGTAGGGATCGCGCAGGCGCAGGCTGGCCAGTAGCTGCGGTTGTCGCTCCAGGACTGAGCGCTGCTCCGTAATCTCGAGGATCGCATCGTGTGTCCGTTGGAACTCCGCCTCGATCACGGAGAAGAGGCGGTCGCGTTCGCTCTCGTCGGCCACCAGCGTCGCATACTGACGCGCAATCCGCATGTCCGCTTTCACCAGCACCATTTGCAGGTTGTCCACCAGCGAGCGGAAGAACAGCCAGTTGCGA
>VBEW01000002.1 GCA_005889225.1 Chloroflexota bacterium
CAGGTCCGGCCGCACGCTCAGCAGGCGGGCGATCATCCCGCTGAGCGGCACGATGCCGTTGCGCTCGCCGATCCCCAACACGGTGGTGTCGATGTGGGTCGCGCCGGCCTCGAGGGCGGCGAAGGCATTGGCGATCGCGCAGCCGGTGTCGTTGTGGGCATGGAACTCGATATCGCAGTCGACCGCCTTGCGCACCATCGAGACCAGCTCGAAGACCTGGTTGGGAGTCGCGATCCCGACCGTGTCCGCCAGGCCGACCCGCTGCGGATGCAGGCGGTCGATCGCCTGGTAGACGCGCAGCAGATCGCGCGGCTCCGATCGGAAGGAGTCCTCGCTGCTGAACCGTACCTCGAGCCCCTGCGACTGGATGTAGCGCACGACCTCGGTCCCGCTCTCGATGATCTCGTCGACCGTCTTGCCATGCGAGAAGGCCCGCATCGCGGACGAAGTGCCGAAAAGTACATCGATCCCGTCTGCACCGGTTCCGACCGCGACTCGCGCATCGTCCAGGTGGCAGCGGACGTGGGTCAGGACTTTCGCACGCAGCGGTAGGGCTGCCACCGTCCGCAGGTCGGCCTCGGACTGCGGCGAGGCGCAGGGGGAGGTCAGTTCGAGGTATTCGACACCGAACTCGTCGAGCTTTTCCGCGATGACGACCTTCTGGGCCGGCGTGAAGTGGGCCGGGGCGAACTGTTCGCCCTCCCGGAGCGTCGATTCGATGATCTTGAACGCTCGTATGGTCATGGCACCTCCGAAAAATAAAAAGCCTTCGTCCACCGGGACGAGAGGCCTTCTCTCGTGGTACCACCCGACTTTGCCGTCCTTTCGCAAGAACGGCCTCTCTGAGTCCGCGGCATGCCGCCTGAAGACTCCAGCCCGATCACGGGGGCCACCCGGCTCGGCCTACTGCGGACCATGTCCTGTTCGACCTGCGGCTCCGAGGCCTTTTTCGGCGGTGCCCTGGATTCTCCTTCTCAGCTGCCGGAGACTCTCTGTAATCCCAGCGTCCGCGTACTCGCCCTCATCGACGCCTTTCCGTATGAACTTGTTGGCGGGAACGATACGCGTCATGGGGCCCCGCTGTCAAGCCGCCGCGCTATTAGGCGACGGCCTCCGTCGCGCCCACCTGCTGGACGTAATCGATCACGTGGTCGGCGACGGGAATCCCGGTGGCCGCCATGAAGCCGTGGAACTCGGGCGTGTAGTTGAGCTCGTTGACCAGCAAACCGTCAGGGTGCTCGAGTAAATCGACCGAAAGAAATCCACCCCCGACCGCGGCGGCCGCCTTACGACTGAGCTGATCGATCTCGGGCGTCACCTCGCACACCGAGGCCGTGCCGTTGCGGGCGGTGTTCGTGATCCAGTGTTCGGAACTGCGGTAGATCGCGCCGATCGTCTGGTCCCCCACGACGATCGCCCGGATGTCACGCGCCGGTTTGTTGACGTATTCCTGGATGTAAAAAATGCCGTGCTGGTAGGACCCGAGCGTCTCTTTGTGCTCGAGGACGGCCTCCGCGGCGTCGCGGTCGTTGATTTTCGCCAGCAGCCGGCCCCAGGAGCCGACCATCGGCTTGAGGACCACCGGATATCCCATCGCCTCGATCGCTTCCAGCGCCGCGTCCCGGGTAAACGTCACCACAGTCTTCGGCACCGGCAGGCCGGCGCGGGCCAGCGCTGCCGTCGTCAGGATCTTGTCGCCGCAGATGCGGGCGACCTTCGCGCGGTTGACTGTCGGCACCCGGGCGACGTTCAAGAGGGTCAGCGCGTAAAGCGAGCGACCGTGGTGGATGGACCGGTCCAGGACCACCCCGGGATGGGGGAAGCCATTGCCGATCGCGAACTGGAGGCGGTCTTCATCGAGGCGCTCGAAGGGGATGGCGCGTCGGCGGAGCGTCTCGAACAACGCCTTTTCCTCGACGCGGACGCGCGAGCAGAGGATGCCGACCATGACTGGTTGCGTAATCATACAGGGTTCCGTATACTTATGCGACCACACTCGGGCAGGAGGCTACGCATGCTGGCAGTGAAGAGCAGGCTACTGGAGAAGATCGACGCGACGCCGGTGAAGACGGCGAAGAAGGTCGCCCTGGCATATTCCGGCGGATTGGACTCATCCCTCTGCGCCGTCCTGGCGAAAGAGAAGTACCGGGTCGAGGATCTCCTCGCGATCACGGTCGACGTGGGGCAGGGGCAGGATGAGATGGAGGCCGCCATCGCAAAAGCCAAGGTGCTCGGCATCACGCCGATCGTCGTCGACGCAAAGGAGGAGTTTGCCAGCCTCTGGCTGTCGAAGGCGATCCAGGCGAACTCCAGCTACGAGGGCTATCCCGTGTCGACCTCGATGACCCGCCAGCTGATCGCCGCCAAGATCGCCTCGCTGGCACTCAAGCTCGGCTGCGACGCCATCATGGAAGGCAGCAGCGGCAAGGGCAACGACCAGTATCGGATGCACAATGTCTTCAAGCTCTTCGCGCCACAGCTCAATGTCCTGGTCCCGGTGCGCGACTTCGACCTCACCCGCGGCGACGAAGAGGAGCTGTCCAAGGAGCTGGGCATCCCCATCACCGAGGTGATGCAGGGCGGCGATGATAAGACGCTGTGGTGCCGCAGCCTCGCCTCCGGCGCGATCGGGCTCAACCAGCCGATTCCGGATCACGCCTGGCTCTGGTGGAAGCCGCCTTCGAAGGCGAAGGCAGCCCCGACGCAGATTTCGGTCACGTTCGAGCAGGGCGTGCCGGTCGCGCTCGATGGCACCGAACTCTCTCTGCCAGAAATCGTCTCCACGCTCAACGTGATCGCCGGGAGTCATGGGATCGGCAAGATCGACATTTTCGAGGACGGCATCATGGGCTTGAAGTCGCGTGAGCTGTACGAGGCGCCTGCGGCCACGGTCCTGCTCAAGCTCCACCACGATCTGGAGCAGTTCTGCCTCACCAAAGAGGAGCTGGACTTCAAGGCGCTCGTCGACCAGAAGTGGGCTTACCTGGTCTATCACGGCGCCTGGTTCAGCCCGCTGAAGGAGGGGCTCGACGCGTTCATCCAGACGACGCAGGCCCAGGTTAGCGGGACCGTGACGGCGACGCTGTTCCACGGGACGATCGACCTCGACGCGCGCCAGAGCGATCACTCGCTGTTCTTCCCGGAGATCCGGGGCCTGCAGAGCCGGAGTTTCAACCAGCAACTGTGCGGGCCGGCGGCCCAGATCGCCGGGCTCCCCTGGGAGGTCCTGGCCAAGCGGATGTCGAAGGTCTCGCACTGAGCCACCAACCCTGGGGTGGGCGCTTCGGCGAAGAGCCGGATCCGCTGGTCGAGCGGTTCACGCGATCGCTCGACGTCGACCGCCGGCTTATCCGCGACGACATCGCCGGCAGTCGCGCCTGGGCGAAGGCCCTGGTCGGGGCTGGGGTGCTGACCGCCGAAGAACAACTCCACATCGACCTGGCTCTGCAGGAGATCGAGTCGGAATTTTCCTCTCCGCCTGTGGAAGATCTCCCTCCCCCCTTGCGGGGGAGGGTCGGGGTGGGGGGCGCCGTTCCAGAAGACATCCATATGGCTGTCGAGAAGCGATTGCAGGAGAAGCTCGGCCCGCTGGGTGGCAAGCTCCATACCGGCCGGAGTCGCAATGACCAGGTCGCCCTCGACCTGCGGCTCTATGTCAGGGCTGCCAGTGGACAGTTGCTCGGGGCGATTGCTTCGCTGGAGTCGGCGCTGATCACCCGCGCCAAAGAACACGTCGATACCGTCATGCCCGGCTACACGCACACCCAGCGGGCGCAACCGGTCCTGCTCGCCCACCATCTGCTGGCCTACGTCGAGATGCTTCGTCGGGATGCAGGCCGGATCGAAGATGCGATGCGCCGAGCGGACGTCTCGCCGCTGGGGGCCGGCGCGCTCGCCGGCAGCGGCTTTCCGGTCGATCGCACGGAATTGGCCCATGAGCTTGGCTTCGCCGCAGCCAGCGCCAACTCGCTCGATGCGGTGGCCGACCGCGACTTCGTACTCGAGCTGCTGGCCGCCTGCAGCATCGCAATGATTCATCTGTCCCGCCTCTGCGGCGAGATCGTCCTCTGGACCAGCGTCGAGTTCTCCTTCGCGTCGCTTCCCGACGCGCTCGCCAGCGGTAGCTCGATGATGCCCAACAAGAAGAACCCCTGCGCTGCCGAGTTGGTACGTGCCAGGAGCGGAAGGGTCGCGGGCGATCTGATGAATCTCTTGATGGTGCTCAAGGGTCTCCCGCTCGCCTACAACCGCGACCTGCAGGAGGACAAGGAAGCGCTCTTCGACGGCGTCGATACCACGCTGGCCTGTCTTCAGGTCACCGCGAGGCTGGTCGAGGGCCTGCAGTTCGATCCCAGCGCGATGCGGACCGCGGCCCTGCAGGGCTATACGCTGGCGACCGAGCTCGCCGACTACCTGGCCATCAAAGGCATGCCGTTTCGCGACGCGCATCACCTGGTCGGCCGGATGGTGGCCCAGGCCATCGCCACCGATCGAGGATTGGAGTCGTTCAGCCTCGCCGAGCTGCAGGAGTTTTCGCCGCTCTTCAGCGCCGACATCGTCGATCATCTGACGCTGGAGGGCGCGCTCAGATCACGCGATGTCCTCGGTGGCACGGCGCCACGACGGGTCAAGGAGGCGCTGGCGCATGTCAAAGCGTAAGCGGCAGGAAGCGATCCTCTCTTTGATCGGCAAGCACCAGATCGCAACCCAGGAAGAGCTGGTCGACCGCCTGGGTCGCGTTGGCATCCGCACGACGCAAGCAACCGTATCCCGTGACATCGGAGAGCTTGGCCTGGTTCGGGTCGGCGGACCCGAGAGCCACTACGTCAAACCGAACGACGGGCTCGGGGCCGCCTCGCCGGCCGGGCGGGAGGACAGACTCCGCCGGTTGCTCCGCGACCTTCCCCTCACGGTCCGGCGCGGGCAGGGGATCGCTGTGCTGACTACGACACCGGGCTCGGCCAGCCCGCTGGCGTCCGGGATCGATGGCGCCGGCTGGCCGGAGGTGCTCGGGACGGTGGCCGGCGACGACACGATCTTCGTCGCGCTCGCCCTCCAGCCCCGCGCTTACGGCGGGCTCGCGCAGCGGCTGGCGCAGCTCGGCGCCTACGTGCAGCCGGAGGACTGATGGCCAACAAGATCGTGCTCGCCTATTCCGGGGGCCTCGATACCACGGTCGCAGTGCGCTGGCTGACCCAGACCCGCGGTTTCGAGGTGATAGCGTTGACCGTCGACCTCGGGAGCCAGCCCAAGCTCGATGCGATCCGCGAGCGTGCCCTGGCCGCGGGCGCCGTCCGCGCCTACGTGCTCGATGCTCGCAAGCCCTTTGTCGAGCGCTTCTGCTGGCCGGCACTCAAGGCGGGCGCGCTCTATCAGGGGCAGTACCCGCTGGCGACCGCCCTCGGCCGGCCGCTGATCGCCCAGATCCTCGTCGAAGTCGCCGCCCGGGAGGGCGCGACCTGGGTGGGGCACGGCTCGACCGGCAAGGGCAACGACCAGGTTCGTTTCGAAGTCGCCGTCGCCGCGCTCGGACCCCAGCTCAAGGTGCTTGCGCCCCTGCGGGATGGCATGGCCATGACCCGCGAGCAGGAGATCGCGTACGCGCACGCCCACCACTTGCCCATTGAGGTCAAGCCCGAGTCGCCGTACAGTGTGGATGAGAACCTATGGGGGCGCTCCATCGAGGCCGGGGCCCTCGAAGATGCTCTCCTCAAACCCCCCGAGGACGCATTTGTATGGACCTCGTCGGTGGACAACGCCCCCGCCACCGCCTCAGTGGTCGAGCTGAGCTTCGAAGCCGGCGTGCCAACCGGGATGGATGGCGTCGAGCTCGCCCCCCTCGCACTGGTGGAGGAGCTGAACCGGCTCGGCGGTTTGCACGGAGTCGGCCGGATCGACATGATCGAGGACCGCTTCGTGGGGATCAAATCGCGGGAAATCTATGAAGCGCCCGCCGCGGTCATCCTGCACGCGGCCCACCGCGCCCTGGAGGAGCTCGTGCTCGACGCCGAAGCCGCGCGTTTCAAGACCTCGGTCGCGGCCGAGTACGCGCGCCTCGTCTACCAGGGCAAGTGGTTCACCAGCCATCGGCGTGACCTCGATGCCTACGTCGAGAGCACCCAGCGCGCCGCCACCGGTCAGGTGCGCCTCAAGCTCCACAAGGGATCAGCGCAGGTGATCGGCCGGTCGTCACCCTACTCGCTCTACCGGCCGCAGCTCGCCACCTACTCCGCGGGTGACGAGTTCGACCATCAGGCGGCGGTCGGTTTCATCAAGCTGGTCGGCCTGCCGGTCCGGACGCAAGCCCAGGTGCAGGGTGCCGCAGCGACCGAGCCTCTACTTGAAGACGATCGCCATGTTGTTGAAGTCGGCCCAGGAGCGTTCGAAGGCGGCCTTGCTGAACCAGTACTGGCTCCCGCTGTGCCAGGGGTCGTTGACACGGACCTGCGTCGCTGACACGCCGCTCAGGGTGACGACGTGCTCGATCAGCGAGTAGCGAATCTTGATCTTCTCGTCAAACGTAGTCCAGTACCCGACGTACGGCCGATCCCAGCCTGTTTCGGTCCAGGCCATGACCGGGTGCCCGGCGGCCACCTCCGCATAAATCCGCGCAGGAGTCCAGCCGTTGGCCGCCCCCTCACCGCCCTCGGCGTTCGGTGCTCCGTGCGACTGCGCGACCGCGACCAGGGGCGGATAGTAAATGCCGTAGCCAGTTGGCACCAGGTCGGCACCGTCAATGTTGCCGACGAAGTTCTTGTAGGGGTTGCCCCACTGCACGACGATCTTCTGGCCGTTTGACAGTCTTCCCAGCACGGGGGATCGAGTGTCCGGTGGGGGCTGCATCGCGATCAATTGATTCTGCGTGTAGTTGTGGCCCATGGCTGCCAACGCCATCTGCAGGGCGGCCGTCTCGCAGTCCAGGTTTCGCAACTGCTTGTAGACCGGAACGTTGAACGTGACCGTCCCGATCGGCGTCACGACCGGGGTTGGGGTCGGACTCGGCGTCGGCGTGGGCGTGGGAGTTGGCGTTGGGTGCTCGATGACCAGCAGCGAGGACGGCGACGGCCGAGGGGCGAGGGTCGGCTGGAATCGCGGCGATGCGGCGACGCCGATGGCGCCGGCCACGAGCGCCACGATCGCCAACATGAAAAGGATGGTTGTTCGCATCAGGGTGGAGGCTTGACCGGCACGTAATCCCGGGCTCCAGTCTGCGGATTGTATCGGACCTTCATCAGCTGACCTGTGGTCGGATCGACGAAACGCTCAGCGGTTTCTTGCCAGGGGCTAGAGCCATCCCTGTTCCTCCGCGACGCGCGCGGCCTCGGTGCGGTTGCTCACGTCGAGCTTTTGAATCGCCGAGGAGAGGTAGTTTCGAACGGTGCCTTCGGATAGGAAGAGGCTTTTCGCGATCTCCGCGATGCTGGCGCCGCCCTGGCCCGCCACGAGCACTTCGCGCTCGCGTTCGGACAGCGGACTGACCCCAGCACTCAGTGCGGCGGCTGCCAATCCGGGATCGATGACGCGCTCGCCCGCCATGGTGCGTCGGATCGCGAGCGCCAGCTCGTGTGCCGGTGCGTCCTTGAGCATGAAGCCCGAGGCTCCACTCTCCATGGCGCGGCGTAAAAAGCCCGGACGCCCGAAGGTCGTGAGAATCAGTGTTCGGCAAGACGGGAGTTCCCTGCGCAAGTGGCCGGCTGCCGTGATGCCATCGCCCCCGGGCATCTCGATGTCAAGCAGCGCCACGTCGGGCTTCGTCTGCGATGCCAGCGGGAGAACCTGGTCAGCACGGTCGGTCTCGGCCACGATCTCGATGTCGCCCTCCATGGCGAGCAATGCCTTCAGTGCGCCCCGAACCATTCCCTGGTCCTCCGCGATAAGAACGCGGATCACGCCGTTACGCGATCAACCGGCAGCGGGACATCGGGCAGGGGCAACGTGACTCTCAGCCGGAACCCTTCATGCGGCAAGGGTTCGGCGGTGAGTGTGCCACCGCGCTCCAGCACGCGCTCTTCGAGTCCGCGCAGTCCGCTGCCCGCCTCAGGAAAGCCGCCGCGGCCGTCGTCGATGACGTCGACCGAAGCCCGACCATCCCTGCTGGTGATGCGGATGGCGCAGCGTTTCGCCTGACTGTGGCGCATGACATTGGTCACGCCTTCGCGGACCGTCCACGCCAGGACCGCCTCAACTGCGGCCGGCAGGGCCGGGTGGTCCTCTTCGGCTCGGAGTTCGACGCCTGCAGCGGTCAGGGCTTCACGCGCGCCTGCCAGCTCCGCCTTCAGCGACGGCTGGCGATAGCCGGCCACGGCCTCGCGCACCTCGCGCAGCGCGTCCCGGGCGACACTCTCGATGTCATCGACTTCGTGGGCTGCCAGACCGGGGGTGGACTTGATCAGCCGGCCGGCGAGCTCGCTCTTCAGTGCGATGACCGAGAGACTGTGGCCGAGCAGATCGTGCAGGTCACGGGCAAAGCGCAGCCGCTCCTCTCCGACCGCAAGCCGAGCAATCTGCTCGCGGGCCAGCGACAGCTGCTGGTTCGCTTCGATCAGCAGCCGGCCGGCGACGACCGCCAGACCGACCAGCAGGTCATTGATGAAATCCCCGAGCGCGTTCAGTAGGGTGGTCCCGCGAACGACATCCATGGACCCTGCCAGGATGGCTCCCGCGACCGCAATGGGAATCGCGACCCGCCAGCGGTAGGCCGCCGCGGCCATGACCAGCGCGTAGAAGAAGAGGCTGCCGTACTGTGGCGGCGTGCGGAGGGTGAAGATCACGAGCAGCAGTGCATTCGCAATCACCGCCGCCGTCGCGAAGCGTCGGTCGGGTCCGCTGACGATACGCGTCCAGAACCAGGCCCAGATCGCACCGCTCGCCAGCAGGAGCGCCAATCCGATGAGCTTGCTATCGACGCGAAAGGGCTCGGTCAGGATGGCTCCGACGGGGAACAGGAAAAAGGCAAGCCAGGCCACCATGAAGAGGCGGCCCAGCTTGACCCAACGCGCGTTCAGGCCCATGTCACTCCTAGACTAGGCGATGACTCCCTGTAGATCGATGCTGGTCAGGAAGGTCTGCTCGGTGTCGGCGCGCGTGTCGGAGAGCACCTTGCCGTCCTTGAGCCTGATGACGCGATCGGTCTGGGCCGCGACATCCATGTCGTGGGTGACCACGACGAAGGTCACGCCGCGTTCGCGGTTCAAGCGCCGCATCAGCGCGACGATCTGCTGGCTGGTCTCGCTGTCCACCTCGCCGGTGGGCTCATCGCCCAGGACGAGCGAGGGCCGGTTGATCAGCGATCGGGCGATCGCCACCCTCTGCTGCTCGCCGCCGGACATCTGGTCCGGCCGGTGGTGCATCCGATCCTTCAGGCCGACCTCATCGAGAAGCGTGGCCGCGCGCGCCTTCCCATCCTTGCCGTTCTTGTGGTAGCGAAGCGGCAGCATGACGTTCTGCATGGCGGTCAAGCCGGGAAGCAAATTGAACTCCTGGAAGACGAAGCCGAGCTTCTTTCCTCGCAGGTCGGCCCGAGCCCCGTCGCGCAACTTGCCGGTGTCGGTGCCGTCCAGCAACACCTGCCCGCTGGTTGGCCGCAGCAGGAGACCCAGCAAGTCCAGCGCCGTCGTCTTGCCGCTCCCTGAGCGACCGACGATCGAGACGAATTCACCCGACTCGATGTTCAGGTTGACGCCGTCGAGAGCTTTGACGACGGTCGAACCCTGCTTGTAATGCTTGGTCAGGTCGATCAGTTCGATGCTTGCCATTGAATTCCTCCTACGCCGCCCGCAGCGCCCGCACCGGATCCATCCGGGAGGCGCGCAGGGCGGGGATGATGCCGGCGAACGCGCCGAGCCCGACCGAGAATACGAGGGCAATGATCACCAGGCGCCACGAGACCAGGAACAGGCTGAGATTCGATGCGGCCGTCGCCGCATTGACGAGGCTGGTGATGCCCCAGCCGAGCAGTAGCCCGATGGTGCCGCCGATCGCGCCAATCAGGGTGGCCTCGAGCAGGTACTCGCGCAGGATGTGACGCGTGTGGGCGCCCACCGCTTTCTTGAGACCGATCTCCCTCACGCGTTCGGTGACCGCCATCAGCATCGTGTTGATGACCGAGAGTCCACCCACGATCAACGCCAGCAGGGCAGCGCCGGTGGTAATCGCCGTGAAGAGAGCACCACCCGACTTGAAGCTATTGACGATCGTGCTGGGCTTGGTCGCCTTGACCCCGCTCACCTGGTTGTTGATGCTGTCAGACAGGTTGTCCAGATTGACCCCCGGCTTGCCATAGACGGTCATGCCGGTGACCAGCGTGCTCGTGTCGATCCGGTCCCGGATCGCCGTCGGCAGGCTGTCCTTCAGCAGCATCTGGGCGTCCGTCAGGTTGATGAACGCCCCTGTGTCGGGGCCGGTCTGGGTTTTGGCCAGCACCCCGACCACCGTGAAGGTGTGGTTGACAAAGTCGGCCTTTGCGTCGGAGGGCCTGATCGGCAGGTCGATCGTGCTACCGGCGTTCTTGCCGAACTCATGGGCGAAGTCCGAGCCCAGGACGACCTCGCCGGATGCGGTGACGTCGCGACCCTGGACAAGGGTGGTCTTGACTGCGGAGTAATCGTTGGCCCGTGGGTCGTAGGACGTGATGTAGTCCGGCAGGCCAAAGGAGACCGTCTGAACCGCTCCCGGTTTGGCCTGGACCTGGATCTCCCCGAATGCGGCCGCGACGCCGCTAACTTCTTCGACCTGGCTGACAGTGCTCAGCGGGAGCACGCTGCTGCCGCCAAAAGCGCTCGCACCCGCGGCCGTCACCTGGATGTTGGAACCGAAATAGGTAACGCCTCCGTCGATCAGGGCGTTGAACTTCTCGGCCATCGCGCCCATTGTCACCAGCGCCAGGACGCCGATCACGATGCCGCTAATGGTCAGAGTGTTGCGCAGCTTACGCCGCGTCAGGTTTCGAATGATTTCCATGGGTGTCTCCTCTTCTTTGATCGCTTCCGACTTGTTCTAGGGGTGAGGCCGGTGATGACGGTATCGCCGCACCGACCGTTCAACCAGTCGCAGCGGTCAGCTATTCCGTATGACACCTGTCATGCGAGGCTAAGGAGCCGCCCAGCACGGCCGAGTAGCCATTGGCCGCGCGCCGATGGTATTGACGCCGCGATAGAAAACGTCTATAGCTAGGGGATGCTGCTGGCGCAGATGGAAGGCTTCCTGGAGGTTGCCCGCCGCGGCAATGTGAGCCGCGCCGCCGAGGCCATGTTCGTCACTCAGCCGACGCTGACCGCACGGCTGCACGCGCTGGAGCGCGAGCTCGGGGAGCCGCTGTTTGCCCGCACCCGGCGCGGCATGAAGCTCACCGACGCCGGCCGGGCCTTCCTTCCATACGCGGAGCGGGCGATGCGGGCGGTCCGCGACGGGCGCCAGGCGTTGGCCGACGCCCGATCAGCGTCGGCCGGCCGGCTGGTGCTGGGTGCCGCACCGGCGGTGAGCACCTACGTCCTGCCGGCCCTCCTCCAGCGATTTGCCGGTGCTTACCCGCGGGTCGAGGTGGCCGTCCGCACCGGTCATTCGGAAGATGTGTTACAGATGCTGCTCCGCGAGGAAGTCCAGCTCGCCATGGTACGGTCGCTTCGCCATCCTGACATCGAGTCGATCCCGCTGTACGAGGAGGCCCTGGTCCTCGTCGTCCCACCAGGCCACGCTTTTGCCAAGCGATCGAAGGTCGGCATCGCCGACGTGGCATCCGAGCGGTTGATCTTCTTCGATCGAACCTCGAGTTATTACGAGCTCACCCAGGCGTTCTTTCTCAGCCTGGGCGTCACCCCACGCGAGGTGATGGAGCTTGACAACATCGAGTCGGCGAAGAAGATGGTCCAGCGCCGGCTCGGCATCGCCCTGCTGCCGCGGACCGCGGTCGCCGGCGAGCTGGCCCAAAAGACGCTGACTCAGGTCGCCGTCACGGATGCGCCGGCAGTGTCGCAGAAAATCGTCGTGATCCGCCGTCGCGACCAGGGCCGACCGTCAGGAACCGTCGCCGCCTTCCTCAATCTTCTGAGAGATTCCGACCCCGCCGCCGTCGCTTCCTAGAACTAGACGACCCGGTCTTCGGGCAGCGCCTCGACAAACTCCCGGCCAAGCCGGGCGGCGTCGTAAGCCTTACCGACGAGGTGGTGGTACGGGACGCCGGAGAAGAAGTGATGACTCCGGGTCGGGAAGTCCTGGCCCTGCTCGAACTCCCTGCGCTGGAGCGCGATGTAGCCGTCCTGCTGCTCGGCCGACATCGCCTGAAGCAGCACGCTGAGGCCGTGCCCTTCGGCGTGCTGGGCCCCCAGCGTAATGAAGATGAACTTGACGCCCATTTCGCCCAGCTCGGCAAACGTCATCGGATTCGGATCCTTGAACCACTTGAACGAGGAGGACCAGTTGAAGGCAAATTGGGCGTCCGGAAAGCGCTTTTTGATCTGCTCGGAAAACGTTTCAACCGCGCCTCGGTCCGATGTCGGGAACTCGCACCACAGCATGTCCGGGATGCCGCTGTCCAGATAGCGGAGGCCGCGCTCGACTGCGAGGTCCATGTGTCGCAGGGACTCGGGGGCATCGACCGCGCTCAAGCCATCGGTGCGCGCGATGATGACGAAGTCGTCGTTGCCGAGGTCGTTCGCGACCGCACGCGCCATGCGCAGCTTCCCGATCATCTCGCTCACCGGGATCAGGGCCTTGCCGCCGATGTGCCCGCATCGCTTGGGGAGCACCTGGTCTTCGATGTGCGCCGCGGCCACCCCGGCGGTCACGTAGAGCTCGGTGGTGCGCTGGACGTTGAAGATGTTGCCGTAACCGCCGTCCATATCGACGATCACCGGCGGAATCTCCAGGTGTTTCGGAGCCACCCTTTTTTCCGGGTCGCCGACGGCCATGGTCAGCTGGAACTTGCGCAGGGCGCTAACCGTGCGCCTCGCCGCGTCGGCGATCTCCACGTTCGAGTAGAGGTCCATATCGGTGGTACCCAGGTGGCCGATGGCGAAGGAATAGCCACTGAAATACACGGCCTTGAAGCCGTAGTACATCACCAGCTCGGCGCCCATCGGGTCATAGACCCCGGGGCCGAACAGGAAGGGCTCGCTGTCGAGCAACTGCCGCATGCGGGTGCTCGGATGGGTAAATCGCGAGGCGGGCACCTTGAAGCCATCGGGCAGCAAGGGGCTGGCCACGAGCCGATCGGTTGGCGGGATGACCACCGTACTCATCGCGGGGCGCTTACTCGTTTCCGTGATCGCGTTCGCAGTCGTCGGGACAGCCGCACTCCGCAGTCTCGGCACGGCAGGGCTGGTACGCCTCGAACTCGATCGCCTGCGTGCGTCGGCCTTCCATTTCAAGCATGGAAGCCACTCTATCAACTAATCCATCATCAGGTCCAATCGTTTCTAACGATTGGCGCGATAGAGGTCGTTTATATTACGTGAAGGCTCGCCGCCATCTCCCAGGCCAGCGCGACCGCCGCCGCCAGTAAGAGAACGGCAACGATGCGGGCATCGTTCGTGGCTGCGGTGGCTGCCGACCGCAGCCGGTCCGGCAAGTTTGTCATCCGCCGGGCGGCGCCGCGCACGCTGTACTCCGAGTGCAGCCGCACGGGAAACAGTCCCATCTCGCTTCCCTCCTTCCCTGAGCGATCGGGACTTCACCGTACCAGATAACGCCGGGTCCACGT
>VBEW01000003.1 GCA_005889225.1 Chloroflexota bacterium
CACCGGCGCCACCAGTGGTATCGGCCTGGCTGCCGCGGTTGAGCTGGCCCGACGCGGCGCGCAACTGGTGCTGATCGCGCGCAGCCAGACGAAGGCGCACGAGGCCGTGCGTCGGATCCGCGCGGCAGCCGGGGAAGGTACGGTCGTTGATACGCTGCTCGCCGATCTCGCTTCGCAGGCGTCGATTCGACAGGTGGCCGCAAAGGTGCTCGCGCAGTATCCAACCATCCAGGTGCTGGTCAACAATGCCGGCGCGGTCTACGGCACGAGGCGGCTGAGCCCGGATGGGATCGAGCTGACCTGGGCGGTGAATCACCTGGCCCCGTTCCTTCTGACCATGCTGCTGCTCGACCGGCTCAAGGCCAGCGCACCGGCCCGCGTCGTGACGACGTCGTCAGCTGCGCATCAGGGCGCGCGGATCCCCTTCGACGACATGAGCGCAGAGCGGTCCTGGGGCGGATCAGGCTTCCGGCGCTACGGTGAGACCAAGCTGAGGGGACCGGCGTCACGGCCAACTGTTTCCATCCAGGATTCGTGGCAACGGACTTCAATCGAGATAACGGGCCGCTGATGCGGGTTGGCATGGCGCTTTCCAGGCCATTCGCTCGCAGCGCCCGCAAAGGCGCCGAAACGCTGGTCTGGCTCGTCGACTCGGAGGCGGCCGGCAATGTCAGCGGCGGCTACTTCTTCGATATGCGGCCGGTCACACCATCCCCGGCCGCAATGGACCGCGAGGCTGCACTCCGGCTGTGGGAGGCGAGTGAGGCGCAGGTGAGCCCGCCAGCCTGATCATCCCGCAGAGTTACGAGCCGGTCTTCCCGCCTCTCATCAACTCGCGCCAGCTGCGTTCGTGAACCTCGACCCCAAACTTTTTCGCCGCCGCTTTGATGCGCCTCCAGGCCGCCTCCCGCTCGCTATCGCTGACGCCCTCGACCTGGTCGAAGCGGGCGATCGCGTTGCGAACGTGGCGCGCATCGTTGAGCGGCTCCTTGCGCTCCCTGGGGAACGCAAACGTCTGGTCCGGCATCCGGTTTTTCTGCTTTACGCTCAGGCCCGGGGATTTTGTCTGCTTCTGCGTGGCCATGACCAGCCTCCTTTGCCGATCTCGTTCGGGGCTGTACGTTAGAGTTGTAATGACATTTTACGTTATAGCCGTGACCGCGCGCTGGCTAGGAGGCCCGCAGCTCGGGCTCGCCATGGCCCGCGTTGGCCCGGCCGCGGTTCCAGTAGGCCTTGGCCGAAATCTGGTCCGCGTTCCAGCCCCGGTTCAGGAGCGCGGTCTTCAGCGCCGACACCAGCGCGACCTCGCCGGCAAGGTAGGCGTGGCCACGCCCGCCGGGGAGATCGGCCGCGGCGACCGCCGAAACAAGCCCTGATGATTCGGCCGGCTGCGACATTTCGTATCGCCAGGCGATCGTCCGGAGCGCACCGTTGGCGGTGAATGGCTGGCGTTCTTCGGGCCCGTCGACCAGGAGCAAGGCATGGGCGGGAACGTCGTCTGGCAGCGTCTCGATCATGGCGAAAGCGCCGGGAACTGCTGTTGCGTCGCCGGCAAAAAGGTGCCATTCGGCGTTGTCGACGAGCGTGATCTTGCCACGCGGTCCGATCGCGTCGATCGAAACGCCGGGTCGAACGGACTGCGCCCATCGCATTCCAGGGCCATCGCCGTGCATCAGGACGTCGATCGTCAGCGAGGCGCGCTTGCGGTCAAACCGGCGGATGGTATAGCGCCGGCGCACGCTGGTGCCGTCGTCTTTCGAGAAGGCGAGCGCGATATCCTGTCCTGGCAGGTACTCGAACCGCGCCAGTGCCGGACTGCTGAGCTCGATCCGCCGCATCCGCGGCGTGACACTGTTGGTGGCGGCGACGGTCAGCTCCCAGCCGGCCGGCTCAGGCAAGGGCACGGTCTGGTTTTACCCAAACAGGTCCGATAATCACGCAACGGTGATGAGGCAGGGGCAAGGACCGCCAGGTCAGTCGACGTTGGTGATCGTGCACGGACTCGGAGACCGGGCGGCGTCCTGGGAGAGATTCGCCGCGCTGATGCAACCCGAGGTTGCCATCCTGGCCCTCGACCTGCCCGGTCACGGTGAGGCGCCAGCGGCCCGGGACTACCACTACGGATCGCTGGTCGAGCACGTGTTGACGGCAGTGCGAGGCGTTGACCGGTTCGCGCTGCTCGGCCACTCGGTCGGGGCCGCCGTCGCCTGGCTGTTCGCGGCGCGCTATCCGGCCCGGGTGACCCGGCTCATCCTGGTCGAGCCGGCCGCCCCGCATCAGAGCCGGTTCATTCACGGTCCGACGCCGGAGCCGCGGCATCCCTTCACCTATGCCAGTCCGGCTGAGGCGTTGCTGGCGATGCGCGCGTTCGATCCCTCCGTCACAGAGCAGGAAATTCGGCGCGACTACCGGCAGCGGGCGGATGGCCGCTGGGAACCATCATTCGACCCGGCCGTCTATCCGCCGCTGGTCGAAGACGCGGAGGCCATGGGCCAGCAATTTCGTCGCGAGCTGGCGGCGATCACCGCGCCGACCCTGATCGTGCGAGGCGAGCGAAGCCTGCTGCGCCCGGAGCAGGCCGAAGAGATCCGGGCCGAGCTGCCGAGTGGTCGATTGATGACGGTCCGGGATGGAACGCACTTCCTTCACCGCCAGCAACCCGAGGAACTGGCGCGCCTGGTGCGGGAATTCCTGGGCGCTGGATGACGACCGGGCAGGCCGGCGGCTACTTCGCCCTCGGTCGGAGCAGGACCATGGCGCCCGCGATCGCCACGATCCAGACCGGGGCCATCGTGATGACGAACGGGCGAAGCGTATCGCTGGCGGAGTGCGATTGCCGGTCGAATGCGAGAAAGACCAACACCGTCCCATAAAGCAAAAGCGCGAAGCCAATTGCCAGTCCCAGCCGGAGGCGAATCATGGCACGGCAGTGTAGCCGATTTCGGAGACGCTCGCCGCGCTATGTCAGGATGACGCGATGAGCGAAACGAATGCCGGCCGGCGGCTGATGGTGAGCACCGTCGACTATCACACCGCCGGCGAGCCCTTTCGGATCGTCAGCGGCGGTGTTCCGGCTCTCCAGGGCAAGACCATCCTGGAGAAACGGCGCTTCGCGCTGGAGCACCAGGACCACATCCGCCAGCTGCTCGTGTTCGAACCGCGCGGTCACGCGGACATGTACGGCGGCTTTGTCACGGAAGCCGAGGATGGCGGGGCTCAGCTCGGCGTTGTCTTCTTCCATAACGCCGGCTATAGCACGGCGTGCGGCCACGGCACCATCGCGCTTGTGACCTGGGCGATCGAAGCGGCCCTCGTCCCGGCCACCGGTCCGAGGACTGAGGTGGTGGTGGACGTGCCGTCGGGCCGCCTCAAGACGGTCGCGGTCATGCAGGACCAGCGGGTCCAGTCGGTCCGCTTCAAGAACGTTCCCAGCTTTGTCCTGGAGGACGGCTTGACCGTGTCCGTCGCCGGCCGGCGCGTCGAGGTGGCCATTGCCTACGGAGGTGCGTTTTACGCGATCGTGCCGGCGGAGCGGTTCGAGCTGCCGATCGAGCCCGCATTCGTGCCGCGCTTCATCGACATCGGTCGCGACATCAAAGCCGCGATCGAGGCCGACCGCGACATCGCTCACCCATTGCAGCCCGAGCTTCAGGGTATTTATGGGGTCATGTTCACGATGGGCAACCGCAACGTCACGGTCTTTGCCGACGGCGAGGTCGACCGGTCACCGTGCGGCAGCGGGACCTCCGCCAGACTGGCGCTCCTGGATCGACGCGGTGAGCTCGCCCGCGGCAGGACGCTGATGCACGAGAGCGTCATCGGCGGCCGCTTCGCCTCGCGCGTGGTGGGCGAGGATCGCGTCGCCGGCTACCCGGCGGTGATCACCGAGGTGGAAGGCTCGGCGCACCTGACCGGGTATCACCAGTTCGTGCTGGCGCCGGACGATCCGATCGGCACCGGGTTTCTGATCCGTTAACGCACGGCGATGATCTTGACCGCGTCGATGATGAACTGCACCGCGATCGCTGCGAGCAGCAGCCCCAGCACCCGCGTCAAGAGCTGGATCACGGAGGGCCGTAGGAGCCGGGCGATCTGGTCGGCCAGCAGGAGGCCGACCGCAACCACCACGACGACGGCAACGATGCCCAGGATCACGCCGATACGCCCCGGCGCGTCCTCATACCGCCTCGTCAGGACCATCACCGCGGCGATCGCGCCCGGGCCGGCGAGGAGCGGGGTGGCGAGCGGGACGAGCGCGACGTTCGCGGTTTCCGGCTGAGCCATCTCGTCGCCTCGAAGCATCTGCAACGCGACGAGCAGCAGGAGCATGCCGCCCGCGATCGTCAGGCTCTCCACCGAGACATGCAGGTAATCGAGGATCAGCCGGCCGAACAGGGCGAACACCACGACCAGGCCACCGGCGACGGCAGCGGCCTCCAGCGCCGCCCGCCGGCGCGCCGCCGTCGGGCGTCCCGCGGTCAGGGTGATGAAGATGGGCGCACTGCCGAGCGGGTCCATGATCACGACGAGGGTGACGAACGCCTCGCCGAACGCTCTCCAGCTCATCGCGCCGTGTCCCCGGTTATCACGACAGCCTAGCGGTTCCATCGCGCTAGGATGGAGTCGAGATGGCGGGCAAGAACCAGGATCTTCTCTGGAAGCTGGCGGAGAGCGACGAGGTCGACATCGAGACGCGCCGCGACAGGAAGTCGTCGGCCCATCGCACCACCATCTGGATCGTGCCGGTAAAGACCGGGGTCTACATTCGGTCTTTCAAAGGCAAGAAGGGGCGGTGGTATCAGGAGGCGCTCGCCAATCCTCGCGTCACCATCCGCATTGGCCGGCGCAGGGTCGAGGCTCGCGCAGAGCCTGAAAAGAAACCATCCGTCATCCGTGAGGTCAGCGCCGGCTATCGGGAGAAATACGGCGAGCGCTGGCCGGACGAAACGGCGCCGATGTTGCGGCGCTCGGTGTTGCCCACCACGCTGCGGCTGACGACCTAGTAGGGCGCCAACAACGCCGGCTCCCACCCCTGCAGGCCGGCGCCGGCCTGGAAGGTCGATTCGGCGAAATCGAGGATGGCCTGCCGGGGGTCACGGCTTCGCCGCACGGCCTCATAGGGCAGGATGAACTCCCCAAGGGTTGGATTCCAGCCAGCAGCGTCCGGGCGGATGACCCCCTGCTCCAGACCATCCGGCTTGGGGTACGCATAGGCAAAGAAGGCGGGCTCGGGGAGTTTCGCATGCCCCGGCCAGAACCCGACGCAGACCTGCTCGGCATCGCCACTGACCCGCCGGATCAGGTCGGCGTCCGGTGGAGGCTGGGCTGGACGACCCGAGAACCGCGCGACCGACAGGTCGAACGTGCCCCACCAGAACGACACCGGCGCGGTCCGACCGCGGAAACGGCCCCGATGTTCCTTGAGCACGAGGTCGATTCGCGCCAGCAAACGCCAGAAGCGGTGAGCCCAATCCGGGTCATACGACGCATGGACCGTGTCCCGGGGGAACGGAATCGGGTTCTCGACCTCGGATGGCGTGGTCGTGATGCTGACATCGATCTCGAGCGCCTTGAGCCGATCCATCAGCTCCTGATAGAAGTCCGCCACTGGCCGGGCGCGTAAGGCGATGCGCTCCAGGCGGCCGTCGTTCACCGCGATGATGACTTGGTGATCGATAAGGTCGACGTCGATCGCGAAGCCCGATCGGCCGCTCCACAGTGGTGAGGTGGTCAGGCCGCGGCCCGTGAGATAGAGCGGCACGTTCGCCCACTGCGGTTCGCGAGCGGTCAGCGCGAGGCGCACTTTGCCAATCACCTGGAGGTTCATGTGCAGCGTGTCCAATGTGGGAACCCAGGCGTCGTAGGGTAGTTCGGGCCACTCCGCAACCTGGCGGGCCGCACCGGCCGCAATCACGTTATCAATGGTAGTCAGCAGCCAAAGAAAAGTCCCACGAGAAGGCCGGTCTCCGACTCTCCGGGGGAGGGGCGGGAGATGCGGGCTAGGCTTCTTCCAGACGAAAGCCGGAACCGCGGACGGTGACGATCCGCACGCCCGAGTTGACGAGCTTGGCTCGAAGCCGGCTCATCTTCACGTCGATCACGTTCGAGCCAAGCGGCTCGGTCTCGTCCCTCCAGGCATGCTCCGCGATGGCTTTGCGCTCGACCACCGACGGGAAGCGGCGCATCAAGAGCTCGAGGATGTGAAATTCAGCGGTCGTCAGGTTCAAGAGCTTTTCGTTCAGGGTTACACGGCGACGCGCCGGGTCCAACGATAGGGAGCCGCGCTTGAGCACCGGTCCATCGACGCCGCGTGGCCGCCGCTGGAGGGCGCGCACCCGCGCGACGAGCTCACCGAAGTCGAAGGGCTTGACCAGGTAGTCATCCGCGCCCGCGTCAAGCCCCTGGATTCGGTCCGGCGGCGTATCGCGCGCGGTCAGCATCAGGATGGCGGTTGGCCGGTCGTTGCGCCGCGCCCAGGATGCGACCTCCACGCCAGGGACACCCGGCATCCTCCAGTCGAGAATCGCGACGTCGTATTCGTAGAACTTCAGCTGCTCGATCGCATCGTCGCCACGGTCGACGGCATCGACGTAATACCCGGCATCCTCGAGCCCCTGCACAAGGACCTCCCGCAGGCCGCGGTCGTCCTCCGCGACCAGGACTCGCATCGCTACGCTCCGCTCCGAGCGAGTTTCACCTGAAACTCCATGGTGGCGTTGTCCTGGACACTGACGAAGCCGCCGATACTGGGTGGCGTCATGCCGAAATCGCTGAAGGGGAAGGTGATCGAGCCCACCAGCTCGATCTGCGAACCGCTCAGGCGGGCGTCGATCGGAATGGTCACCGTGCGGGTAACGCCGTGAAGGGTCAGCGCGCCGGTGGCGGAAATGCGAAAGGCCTGACCGTTCCCCGCGTCGGCGGGCAGGGCGATGGGCGTGCTGATGACGAAGGTTGCCGTGGGATAGCGATCGCTTTCCAGCCCCATCCGGTGGATCCGCTGATCACGCATCGATCTGTCACTGGTGAGGGTATTGACGTCGACCGTGATCGACCCTGCGGTCACGCTATAGGTCGACCCACTGGCCGCGATGGTGATGCTCCCATGGACGGACGAGGTCCGACCAACGGCGTCGCTGGGCGCAGACAATCCCGCCAGCTGCTCGCGTACACGGTAGCCCGCCTGGGAACCGGCGGCTACCGTCCAGGTTCCGGCCGCCGCGCTCGGGCTGCTGTCCGAGGACGCCGTCGATGATGGGCTCGCGGTGGGGGAGCTGAGCGCCAGCTTTTGCGGTGATGAACCCGCGAAGACGACGAAGTAGCCGATCCCAAGGGCAAGCGCGCCGAGGAGCGCGGCGCCGGCCAGGCCGCCGACGATCAGATTACGGCGATCTCGAAGCAGGTTCATTAGACAGTCCTAAGAATGACGGGCATGACCTTTCAGTTGCATGACAGATGGTGGCAGCTATCCGCTGCCCCTGTCATGAGCCGACGGTAAGAACTGCGGCTCCCCGGAAGCGACCGTGGGCGAGATCGTCGAGGGCCGCGTTCGCCTCCGCCAGCGGGTAGGCATGCACCTCGGTTTTGACCGGCACCCGGGGTGCGAGCTCCAGGAATTCCTCGCCGTCGCGGCGCGTCAGGTTGGCGACCGAGCGCACCTGGCGCTCCTCCCAGAGCAACTCGTAGGGGAAGGTCGGGATATCGCTCATATGGATGCCGGCACAAACCACGACGCCGCCGCGGTCGAGCGCCTTGAGCGCGGCCGGCACCAGCGGGCCGACTGGCGCGAAGATCAGCGCCGCGTCCAGGGGTTCGGGTGGAAGTGTCAGTGAGTCGCCAGCCCATTCGGCGCCGAGGCTGCGGGCGAAGTCCTGCTTTTCCTTATCCCCCGGCGACGTGAACGCGAAGACGCGACGGCCCTGGTAGCGGGCGACCTGCGCAATGATGTGCGCCGAGTCGCCAAAGCCATAGAGTCCAACCCGCTGCGCGTCGCCGGCCAGCCGCAGGGCGCGGTAACCGATCAGTCCCGCGCAGAGCAGTGGCGCCGCCTGCAGGTCCGGATAGTCCTCAGGTAAGGGAAAGCAGAAGCGCTCATCGGCGACGAGGTACTCGGCATAGCCGCCATCGAGGTGGTAGCCGGTGAATTTCGCCTGCAGGCAAAGGTTCTCGAGACCCCGCCGGCAGAAGCGGCAGGTTTCGTCGACGAAGCCGAGCCAGGGAACGCCGACCCGCTCCTCCGGCGAAAAGCGGTTCGCAGCATTGCCCCGACCCGCGATGTGGCCAACCACCATGTGCCCGATGACGAGCGGCAGCTTGGGGTCCGCCAGCTCGCCGTTGACGACGTGAAGATCGGTGCGGCACACGGCGCAGACGGAGACCTTGATCAGTACCTGCTGCGCGCCGGGGCTGGGGACCGGCACGTCGTCAAGGCGCAAGGGCTCGTGTACGGCTCGAAGCCGCATCGCTCTCACGGAGCCCCGCCCTGATGCGTGCCCGTCGTTAGGCGGTGACCCCGCTCTTCAGCGTGGCCGCGAGGCTGACCTGGGTCGCCCCCAGTGCCCTGGAGACGGGACACGTCTTCTTGGCATCTTCGGCGATGCTCTTGAAGGTCGCCTCATCGATACCCGGCACGCTGCCCTCCGTGCTGAGCTCGATCTGGGTGATGGTCCAGCCTTTGTCGGTCTTGTCGAAATGGACCTTGGCCGAGGTGCGGATTTCCTGCGGTTTGTGGCCGGCCTGCGATAGGGCATTGGCGAGCGCCATGGAAAAACAGCCGGCTTCGGCCGCGCCGATCAGCTCTTCGGGGTTGGTGCCGGTGCCATCCCCCATCCGGCTGGCGAAGCTATAGCGTCCTTCAAACGCGCCGCTTCCGACCTTCATGGTTCCCGAGCCATCCTGGAGCGAACGCTGCCACCGAGCTTCCGCAGTGCGCACGGGCATATCTATGCCACCTCCATTGAGCGAAGTTGCCCCTTGCTGTGATGCTAGTGGACCGCGCTCCCGGACGCTGCGAGGATCTCGAGCGTCCGCAGCCGCTCACCCTGCGTCTTCCCCTGTATGGAGGCGAGCAGGAGTGTGACGCCTGCCGAAGACCACGCCGCCATGCGGTCGCGCACGTAGCCAGGCGGCCCAACGATCGTGATCCCGTCGACCAGCGCGTCGGGCACTCGGCGGATCGCTTCGAGTTTCTGGCCGTTCAGGTAGAGATCCTGGATGTCGCGGGCTTCATCCGCGAAGCCATACCGCGCAACCACGTCGTTGTAGAAGTTCTTCGACCGCGATCCCATGCCGCCGACATAGAGCGCAACCCACGGCCGGATGGCGTCTCGCGCTCGCGCTCGGTCATCGTCGACGAGCACGCAGACGTAGGGAGCGATCTCGAGCGAGTCGAGCGACCGCCCGGCGGCGCGCGCCCCCGCCTCCAGGTCCGGACGGAACAGATCGAGATGGTCGGGCGAGAACAGCGTCGGAATCCAGCCGTCGGCGACTTCGCCGGTGAGGCGCAGGCCGGCGGGTGTCAGTGTCGCCAGAAAAATGGGCACCGCATCACGCGCCGGGCGGGCGAGCAGTTTCAGCCCCTGGTCGAGCGTGAAGATCTCGCCATCGAACCGCAGACGCTCCTGACGGAGAACGCGACGCACGATCTCGACGGTTTCCCGCATCCGCTGCAACGGCCGGTCGAATCGCATGCCGTGCCAGCCGCTGACGACCTGGTGGCCACTGGTGCCGAGCCCAAGGATGAAGCGCCCATTGGAGATCAAGTCGAGCGTCGCGGCCGTCTGGCCCAGCAGCGCCGGGGTGCGGCTGAAGACATTGACGATGCCGGTACCCAGCCGGATCCGTTGTGTCCGGGCGGCGAGCGCCCCCAGAAGCGAAATGGCGTCGGTGCCCCACGCCTCCGGGACCCAGACCGAGTCGAAACCCAGCGCCTCGGCCCGTTCGGTCATCTGCAGCGCCTCGGCGAATGGCAGGCCGCCCTCGTAGGGAAGGATGAGTCCGATCTTCACGGTGGCATCCTACGCGAGGCGGACCCGGTCCAAGATGAACTCAATGAGTTGGGGCGGCACCCTTTTGGAAGAGAATCAGGGAACGGCCGGCCGCCATCAAGGAGGATGCCATGGCAGAGCGAACCACCACCATCAACGCCGCGCTTGCGGGAACGATCGATCTTGGAGGCGATTTGACGGTGAATCGCTTTGGCTTTGGCGCTATGCGTATCACCGGTGAGGGCATCTGGGGCGAACCCGAGGATCGCGAGGAGTGCAAGCGCGTCCTGCGCCGCACCCTCGAGCTCGGTATCAACCTGATCGATACGGCGGACACGTACGGTCCGGAGGTCAGCGAACGGCTGATCGCTGAGACTCTCTATCCGTACCCCGATGATCTGGTGATCGCCACGAAGGGCGGCTTAACCCGTCCAGGACCGGGACGCTGGAACCCCGACGGCCGCCCTGCGCACCTTCGTGCGGCCTGCGAGGGCAGCCTCAAGCGATTGCGTGTGGACCAGATCGACGTCTACCAACTCCATCGGCCCGATCCCCAGGTTCCCTTCGAGGAATCGGTGGGCGCGCTGGTGCAGTTGAAGGACGAAGGCAAGATCCGCCACATCGGGCTTTCGAACGTCACCTCCGACCAGCTGGCGCAGGCGCAGAAGCTCACGCGGATCGTGTCGGTCCAAAACCGGTACAACCTGTTCGATCGCTCCTCGGAGGGGGTGCTCGAGGCCTGCTCGCTGGCAGAGATCGCCTTCATTCCATGGCGCCCGGTTGAGGGTGGCGAGCTCAGCGAAGCCGGCGGCCCGCTGGCCGAGGTTGCCGAGCGCAATCGGGCGACGCCCAGCCAGGTTGCCCTTGCCTGGTTGTTGGCGCATTCGCCGGTCATGCTGCCCATTCCCGGGACCTCGAAGGTCGCGCACCTCGAGGAGAACCTTGGCGCCGTGGCCCTCGACCTGCCTCCGGCCGACCTGGCCGAGCTGGACAAAGTCGTAGCGGAGTCCTGACCGACGGTAGTCGAAAGCGGCGGCTCGGATGAGTACGACGCGCTGGACGAGGCGCTGATGGAAACGTTTCCGGCCAGCGATCCCATTGCGGTCTCCGAGCCGATCATGAGACGGGTACCGCCCGAGGACGAGCCGCCTCGACGGGGTCGGACCACGGGGTAAAGTCGAACGATGACCGGTATCGTCGCCGTTCTGATCACAACCTTCCTCGCCTCGGCGGTGGAAGCGATCGAAATGGTGACGATCGTGGTCGGTGTCGGTGCGACCCGCGGCTGGCGCTCAACGCTGATCGGCGCCGCTTCGGGCTTTGGCGTGCTGGCGGTGGTCGTGGTCGTGCTGGGCGCCGCCCTGAGCCGGGTGCCCATCGGCCCGCTGCGCTTGATCGTCGGGGCGCTGCTGCTGACCTTCGGCCTCCAGTGGTTTCGCAAGGGCATCATGCGAGTCGCGGCGCGAGGGTTGGCCGGCATCGGCGGTCAGGACCCGCATGAAGCCGCCGAATGGCCGGGCCCCGGCATGGACTGGACCGCCTGGCTGCTGGCCTTCAAAGGTGTCGTCCTCGAAGGGCTCGAAGTCGCGTTCATCGTCGTGACCTTTGGCGCCGGTGCGAACCAGTTCGGCGCCGCGATCGTCGGCGGAGTCGCCGCGGTGATCATCGTCGGCGGGGTCGGCCTCTCCCTGCATCGAACCGTTCGACGCATCCCGCGCAGCCTCCTCCAGCTGATCGTCGGCATCCTGCTCACGACGTTCGGCAGCTTCTGGTCCCTCGAAGGGTTGGGGGTGGAATGGCCCGCCGGCGACGGGGCGATCGTCGGTTTGCTCGTCCTCTATGTGCTGACGGCCGCCACCTATATCACGCTTGAGCGCCAGCGGGCGTTCGGGCTGCGTCCGGCGGCCTAACTGTGGACCGCCTCGGGTCCTGGGTGATTGGCTTCGGTCGCTTCTGGTATCAGTTCATCATCGGCGACGACTGGACGATGGCGGTGGCGGTCGCCGTCGGGCTGGTTCTGACGGCGGTGCTGAATGCGAATCACATCCTCGCCTGGTGGCTCATCCCTCTTACCGTGGTGACCATGCTGGGAATCAGTCTCCGGCGGGCCAGTAAGGTCGGGCAGTGAGCGTCATCGCGGTGGCGGGGCTGGCGACGATGGGCATGAATCTCGCCCGCAACCTCGCCCGAAACGGGTTTGGCGTCTCCGTCTATAACCGGACCACCTCGCGCGTCGACGACTTCATGAAGCAATACGGCACGGAGGGCGGGTTCACACCGGCGCACTCGCCGGAGGAACTGGTGCGGCAACTCGACAAGCCGCGCCGGATCCTGATGATGGTCAAGGCCGGACCGCCGGTCGATGAGACCATCGATCACCTCGCGCCACATCTGGAGGCTGGCGACATCCTGATCGACGGCGGCAACTCCTATTTCCTGGACACCGTTCGTCGCGGTACGGCGCTGGAAGCACGCGGGCTGCGCTTTATCGGCACCGGCGTCTCCGGCGGGGAGGAAGGCGCCCTGCTCGGGCCGAGCATCATGCCGGGCGGCGCCCGCGACGCGTACGCGCAAGTGGAACCCATGCTGACGAAGATCAGCGCCCACGTGGACGGTGAACCGTGCTGCACCTACATCGGCCCCGGCGGTGCGGGCCATTACGTGAAGATGGTCCACAACGGCATCGAGTACGCGGACATCCAGCTGATCGCCGAAGCCTACGACCTCCTCAGTCACGCGCTCAACCTGGGCGCCGAGGATTTGTCGCGCATCTTTTCCGAATGGAACAAGGGCGACCTCGAGTCCTACCTGATTCAGATCACGTCCGAGGTCCTGGCCAAGCGCGATCGCGCGACCGGTGGGGCGCTCGTCGACGTCATCCTCGACGAAGCGGAGCAGAAAGGCACCGGCAAGTGGGCGTCGCAATCGGCGCTGGACCTCGGCATCCCGGTGACCACCATCACCGAGGCCGTCTTTGCTCGATTCCTGTCGGCGCTCAAGACGGACCGCCAGCTCGCCTCGCGCACACTCGCCGGCCCCAATGGCGCGATGCGGGCGCCTGCGCCAGGGTCGCTGGTCGATGACGTGCGCAGCGCGCTCTACGCCTCAAAGATGGTGGCCTACGCTCAGGGATTCGAGCAGATGCAGGAGGCGTCCAACGAGTACTCCTGGGACTTGAGGCTAGGTTCGATTGCCCGAATCTGGCGCGGCGGTTGCATCATCCGCGCCCGCTTCCTGAATCGGATCACCGACGCCTACGCGGCCGAGCCCGGCTTGAAGAACCTGTTGCTCGCTCCCTACTTCCGCGATGCGATGGCGTCAACGCAAGATGCCTGGCGCCGAGTCGTCGGGGTCGCGGTCGAGCGCGGCATCCCCGCTCCGGCCTTCAGCTCATCGCTCGCCTACTACGACGCCTATCGTCGCGAACGCCTTCCGGCGAACCTGGTGCAGGGCCTACGCGACTACTTCGGGGCGCACACCTACAAGCGGATCGACCGCGCCGGTTCATTCCACACGCGCTGGTCGCAGGATGGGGAGGAAGTGCCGGTCAGGTAGCCTCCGTTGATTTAAGCCATGGTTAACGTCGCGCGGCGGTTTTGATCCCGAACAGGGTCCCCTTCTGATCAGGGCCACCCTCCAGCACCGATTTCAAATTGTCAAGGAACAGCTTCCAGCCGCCGGTGAAGCGCTGATACGGGCCGTCCCACTCCGGCCCGGTGCCGAACCCCGTGTTTCGAAACTGCACTTCGGTTTCGTCGCCCCGCGAGGTGAGCACATACTCGACCGTGGTGGCCTGGTCGAGGCCGGGGAATCGCCAGGGGTGCACCACCTTCCGACCAGGTACGACCTCGATGTATTGGCCTTCTTGCACCGAGCTTAGCTCTGGCTTTTCGTTGTCGAACACATACCGAAAGCGTCCGCCGGTATGCGCCTCGGAGATTGCCGAGGTGGTGAACCAGCGGCTGATGCCCTCGGGCGTGCTGAGTGCATCAAA
>VBEW01000004.1 GCA_005889225.1 Chloroflexota bacterium
GCCGACCAGGTAGCCATCGATGATCGCCCAGGGGCCGAATGCCAGCAGGGCGAGGGCGATAGAGACGCCGCCCTGGAGCAGGGCCCGGCTCAGCTCGGCAATCGTGCGCGGGCGGAAGCGCAGGCCCTTGCGCAGCAGGGCGTCGGGGACCTGGCCGGTCGCCCGCAGCAGGAGCGAGAGCGACAGAACACGGAACATCCCTGTGACCTCCGGATGACCGAAGAAGGAGGCCGCCAGCGGAGCAACCAGCATGGCCACCGCGACGAACGCGCCGGAGACCGCCAGGCAGACGAGCAGCGCGGCATCATTGCGCCGCCGGTCCGGCGGCAAGAACACGAGCGCCTGGGCAACCCCAAGATCGGTCACCACGTCGGCGTAGGTGATGAAGACCAGCGCGATCGCGACCACCCCGAAGTCGGCTGGCACCAGCAGCCTTGCGAGGACGATGGTGGAGGCCAGCACTGCCACCTTGCCGAGGAGGAATGAGAGGGCCTGCCAGACGACGCCGCCGACGGCGGCGCGGAGCAACCCGCCACCCCGACCCTCCCCCACAAGGGGGGAGGGGGGCCGCGCCAGGGAGGATGGCGATTTCCTGGTCCGCGCCTGGATCAGCCCCTCCCAGAACCCGATACCCCAGCCGAGGTGCATGGCGGCGAACACCAGGGGCAGCCGCACCCGGGCGGGCCAGTCGAGGGTGCGACCCACCGCAAGACTGGCGCCGGCGAGCGCGATCGCGTAGGCGGCAAACGGAATCAGGGCAAGCGCCGGCCAGATGGCCGCGAGAAGAAGCGCGGCAACCCACGACGCGATCAGCGCCGGGGCCGCCAGATGACGCGGCTGAAGTGACGCCGGGTGAAGGCGCGCGACGTCGGCCTTTCCGCGGCCGTACCGCCGCGACTGATGGAACTGGGCGGCAATTGACTGGCGGCAGTGCCAGGCGATGGTGAGTGCGGGATCGAACAGGAGGCGGCGGCCCGATCGTCGCAACCGGTAATCGAATTCGAAGTCTTCGTTCGCCAGGAGCCGTTCGTCCCAACCGCCCATTTCGGCGATGAGCGCCGTCGGATAGGCGCCGAACGGAACATGATCGACGGTCGTCGCACGCCGCCCGTGGTGATACCTCGAGTTTCCGACCCCGAATGGTGAAGCCAGGGCGGCCGCGATCGCGCGGCCCGCCGCCGTTATCCCGACACCGTCCTTGCGGCCGCCGACGCCGCCCCATTCCTCGGTCTGCAGGTGGTGGAGGAGACCGCGGATGTAGCCGGCCGGCACCGACGAGTGGGCATCGACCCGGACGAACCATCGTCCGCGGGCTGCCCGCTGCGCGATGTTGAGCGAGACCGGGATGGTGCCGGCCGGATTGTGAAGGAGTTCGACACGGCGGTCGCGCCGGGCATAGGCGCGCACGATCTCGGCCGTCCGGTCGCGCGACGCGCCATCGACGACGATGACCTGCAGGGCGGGCCAATCCTGGTCGAGGATCGATTCCAGGCAAGCACCGATGCTCGACGCCTCATCGCGGGCCGGGACGGCCACGGTGACCAGGTCGGCCGCGATGGGCTCGCGCTCGGCCAGGGCCTCGGGCGCAACACTCAGCATCAGGGGGCGATCCCGCGGAGAATCTCGCCGGCGGTGCGCAGCGCGATGACCAGGTCGAGCCAGGGGGACCAGCGCTCGACGTAGTAGTTGTCCATCCGGACGCGCTCATGGATCGAGGTGTCGCCCCGCAGCTTGTTCACCTGAGCCCAGCCCGTGATCCCCACCCGAGCCCGATGCCGGTCGTGATAGTGGGGCACCTCCAGGCTGAATTGCTCGACGAAGTGCGGGCGTTCCGGCCGAGGGCCGATCAACGACATGTCACCGCGCAGCACGTTGTAGAGCTGCGGCAATTCGTCGATCGATGTCTTGCGCAGAAGCTTTCCGATCGGCGTCACCCGATGGTCGTGCGCGACGGACCAGGTCGTATCGGAATCCGTGTTTTCCCGCATGCTGCGGAACTTGAGCAGGTTGAATGGCCTGCCATGGAGGCCGATGCGACGCTGGCGGAAGAAGACCGGACCCGGGCTGGAAAGCCGGATCGCCGCTGCCGCGCCCAGGAAGAGGGGTGCGGTCAACATCAGCAGGGCAAAGGCGGCCGACATGTCCAGCGCCCGCTTGACCAGGATGCTGCTGCGCCGGCAGAGCGCGGGCCGCACCACCGCAACCAGCGAAATGCCCATCACGTCATCGACCTGGTGGGCGTCGGCGAGGATGCCCAGGTCGCCGCCCCTGGCGATCAAATGCGTCCGAACGGGAAGATCCTGGCAGCTTCGCACCACCCGGACGAGGTCCAGGTTGCCACCGAACCCGATGATCACGCGCTGAACATTGAACTGGCGGACGACGCTCTCGAGGCTGCCGTAGTCGCCCAGCACGGCCATCGACGCGCCGCTGACGACGCGGCGTGCATCGAGGAAGCCGACCGGCCGCAAGCCAAACTCCGGATGGTCGTTGAGGGTGGCCGCGAGCTGCGAGCTCAGCGGGCCGGCGCCCACGATCAGGGTTCGATCCATCACCAGGTGGTGCGACCGCAGGGCGCGGATGGCCGCGTAGGCGACCAACCGCCCGGTCACGATGCTGGCCGCCGTGACCAGGACCAGGGTGAGGAGAGCATGGGGGGCCATCGTCGCGGGCGCCACCAGAAATGCGCCGGCCAGGCCGATCGCCAGCCAGGCCACGATCGCCGGCAGGTCCCGGGAGACGCGCAGCTCGATCCGAGGCGCCTGCTTCCCGGTCGCGGCCAGGCCTGACAGGGTGATCAGGGCGAAGCCGAGGCCGACCCGATGGGCGTTTGCGGTAAGGATCAGGGCAAGCAGCAGCGCGGCGGCGTCGGCGATCGGAATGACCGCTCTGACGACTGGCCGCCCGGCCTCGGTCGGAAGGACGGCCGCCTGCAGATCGAGGCCAGCGCCGGCATCCAGGGGGCGCGAAACCTCCTGGTTCAGCATGGCGATCGAGCAGTCCTAGGCTGGTTCATCGCTCCCGTAACCCACGATATGGACTCACCGGGTGACGGGGAATGGGCAATCAGCGAACCCGGCGTCGCCGACGCAACTAGGACACAGGACTATTTGTCCCAGGCCGGGACAGCCTGGTCCCAGTTAAGGCTCGATCAGCCCCTTGCGAACCGCGTAGAGCACGGCCTGCGAGCGATCGTAGATCTGCAGCTTTTCGTACATGTGGCTCACGTGGTTGCGAACGGTTTTCTCGCTGATGTTGAGCCGGCGCGCGATCTGCTTGTTCGCCTGGCCGGCCGCCAGCAGCTTGAGGATCTCGACCTCCCGGGCGGTCAGGCCGTCGTAAAACTGCTTCGGGCTCGTGGTCCCAGTCAGCATGTCGAGCACCCGGTTCGCCACCGCGTTCGCCATCACGCGCTCACCGTTGATCACGGCCAGGATGCTCGAGACGATGGCGTCCGGCTGTGAGTCTTTCAGGACATAGCCGCTGGCCCCGGCGCGGAGCGCCTGGAGCACATAGCTGTCGGCGTCGAACGTGCTGAGGATTAGCACTTTAATCTCGGGATGCTCGGCCACGATCCGGCGGGTCGCCTCCGTACCGTCGAGGTTCGGCATCTTGAGATCCATCAGGATGACGTCCGGATGGAGCGCTGCGGCGCGCTTGACCACATCCGCGCCGTCGACGGCCTGCCCCACGACCTCGACGCGCGGGTCTTCGTCGAGCAACCGGGCCAACCCGGTTCGAAACAACGTCTGGTCGTCGGCGATCAGCACGCGGGCAACTCGGGTCGCCATCTGGGTACTCATGACCACCTCCCTGGGCCTTGATCACAGCCTAGGGATCGCCGGAGTCCCGGGCAATAGGGTTTTTTCCCAGTGCGGCCCGATGCCTCCGTAAGATGAGAGGGACGATGGCGATCAAGGTGCTGCTCGTCGACGACAACGCGCTCTTTCGGGATGGCATCGGACAGATCCTGCGCGCCGATGGGCGCTTCGAGGTCATCGGCCAGGCGTCGCAGGGGGGTGAGGCGGTCGCCGCCGCCCGCCTGCTGCACCCCGATCTGATCTTGATGGACCTGCGGATGCCCGGGATGGGTGGGGTCGAGGCGATTCGCGCCATTCGAGCCAGGGACCGGGCGGTGCCGATCGGGGTGCTGACGGTGTTCGAGAGCCGCGCGTATGTCGAATCGGCGCTCAGCGCCGGTGCGAGCGGCTACGTGGCCAAGGACGCAACCCCCGCGGCGTTTTGTGAGGCGGCCAGCCAGCTGGCCCAGGGAAAGCGCGCCATGGTCCTGGTCTCGGACGGCGACACCGCAAAAGGCGATGGGGCGCGATCCAGCGACCTGCTGGGCCGGCTGACCGAACGAGAGCTGGAGGTCCTTCGAGCGCTGTCAACCGGCGCGAACACCGCCGAAATCGCTCATGACCTGGGCATCACGATGAAAACCCTTCGCAACCACATCAGCAACACCTACCACAAGCTCGGGATTTACGATCGGGCGCAAGCGGTGATCCTGGCGGTTCGCGAGGGACTCATCGACCTGCAATCGTCGTAGCCGGTAGTCCCCGGTCGGGACGAACCACCCGGTACCTGTGGGTTCTGTCCCATTGCCACGTCGCGCGCGCTGGGGCTAGGCTCGATGCAAGGGTCTGAGCATGGCGCTGGAACTGCAACTGCGTACGGAAGGCAACTACATCCATCGATGCCGGCTGCCCTGGCCGGTCGATCCTGAGGTCCCCGAAGGCCACGTCTGCGACTGCGGTCGTCGCTGGGTCTATCAACCGGCGCGATGGGATCCACTCCTGACGCTCGAAGAATTGCGGATTCGCCAGGAGGCGGGTGAGTTCTTGCGCGGCATCATTCCGTCCTTCAAGCCCGGGCCCCTGCTCGACCCGGCGGACCGGGGTGTCGTCGTACCCATGCCGTCGAGGGGCGGAGATGCGCCCAGCCCGTGAGCCGGGGTCTTCATCCAGTCGCCTTGACAGCCCCCGCCTGGGGCGATCACACTATCTGATAGCGGGTTGGTAGGGAAATAGCAACCTGCATGTGTCAAGGAGGCCCGCGTGAAGGCGCGCTATCTGATGGTCGGCGTCCTGGCCCTGCTCACGGCCAGCCTGTGGGCGGCCGTGCTGCTGGGCAATCCGTCGGGTCGCGGTGGCAGCCCAAGTCTCCCGGCGCTGAACGGGACGCCGCCCCCGGCGATCGCGCCCGAGCCTGCTGGATCTCCGCCCGCATCGCAACCAGCGGGAGCATCGCCTGGTCTCCAGGCAGCGCGGCCGCACGGGGCATCCACCGGTCTCGAACCTGCGGAGGACGAGGCGGAAGACGAGCCGCCGAGTGCCGAGGGCGGACCCTCGACATCCACTGGCCCTACCTCGACAACGACCTCGGGGGGACAGAGCCTGTTGCCATCCACCCCGCAGTTACCCGGCGCCCTGCCGCCCGCACCGCCGCTCGCCGTCCCTCCACACCTGCCCTAAAAAGTCGGCTGCGCCGGGGCGTCGCGATCACGTTCACCGTTGGCGCCATGATCGCGGGCGCCCTCGGGTGGCCGGTGCCGGCATCCGCCACCGGCGGATCCGTCCTGTCCGCGACGGCGCTGAACTCGTGGTCCGCCGTGTTGCAGTGGACCGCGTCGCCCGAGGTCACGCGCATCCAGATTCTCCGCAACGGCCGGCTGATCGATGACCTCGGCTTCCCCGGAGGCGCCACGCTCGCCTATACCGACTCCCTGCTGTGGCAATCGACTTCCTACAGCTACGAGATGGTGGCCTTCGATGCCGCGGGCGCGCTCGTCAGCGACCAGAGCGCCAGCGTGACGACGCCCGCCCAGGCCGGTGCATTTCCTCGCTTATACGATCCGACGAGTTTCTGGAATCAGCCGATCCTCGCTGACGCGGCGGTGGATGCGAACTCGCCGGCCATGGTGTCATCCGCGCTCGTCGCCTACTCCGGGAGCGCGAATTTTACGAACTCCGACGAATGGGGGAGGCCGCTGGCCTACGCGAATACCGTGAGCGGTCTGTTTTCGGTGGGATGCGTCATCTACGACTGCCAGACGGCGGTATCCTTTCGAATCCCGCACTACGCCAAACCCGCCACGGGCGCGGACCATCACGTGATCGTCCTGGACCCGAGCACGAATAGCGAGCTCGACATGTTCATGGCTGCCTATGACCCGAGCGTAGATTCGTGGTCGGCGGGCAGCCGCTATCTGGCGGCGTCGGATGGTTGGGGCGCCGAGTGCGCGCTCGGCCAGCACTGCCTGGGTTCAGTGGCCGCCGGGTTCGACGGTTTCGGCGGCGTCGTCCGGCCGGAGGAGATCGCGCAGGGTCATATCGACCACGCGCTGGTGTTCGCCACGCCATACACCCAGGCCGGGACGATCGCCTGTCCGGCCACGCACACCGACGGCGCAACGAACGATCCGGCTGCCATCCCGGAGGGCGCCCGCATTCAACTCGATCCCGCGTTCGATGTGGACGGGCAGCCCTGGCCAGCCTGGGAAAAGACCATCGCCCGCGCGTTGCAGACATACGGCGCCTACCTCGAGGACACCGGCGGCTCGCTCGCCTTTTATGCGGAACCGAACCTCGACCGCGGCTACGATGCCTGGTCGCTGGCCGGCGTACCGGGCGCACCGCAATCCCTTGCCAACCTTCCGTGGGACAGCTTTCGGGTGCTGAGTCTTCAGTACTGCTGAGGGTCGGACCTCGCTTACTGGCTGAGGAACCTCCCGGCTAGAAGTCGCGGCCGCTCGCGGGGGGGGTAACTGGGCAGCCCACTTCCGTCGAAGGCTGAAATTGGTCTTGACAAGTGTTGCCAAGCGTGCTTGAATGCAACCTGCGCTTTTCAAAGAGGACTAGACCACTTTTGCTCGGGAGGGCCGATTGGGGAAACAGGACGAGACCAGGGACCGTGTCCTGGACCTGATCGACGGCTTACGAGTCGGCGAGGCCATCCCGGCCGAGCGGCAGCTCGCGGGTGACCTCGGCGTTTCCCGTCTCACTGTGCGGGCCGCGATCGACGGGCTGGTTCGCGATGGCCAGCTGGCGCGGCGGCATGGCAGCGGCACCTATGTCACCGAGCCGAAGATTGCCCAGCCCCTGACCCTGACGTCGTTTACCGAGGACATGCGCCGGCGGGGGATGGTGCCGAGCAGCCGGACGCTCGAGTTGACGTCGGTGAGCGCCGGCGCGCGACTGGCGCGACGGCTGCAGGTCTCGCCGGAGGAACAGGTCGTCCGCGTCCAGCGTCTGCGTCTCGCCGACGGCGAGCCGATGGCCTACGAAGTTCTGCACGTGCCGGGCTCGCTGGTGCCGGGCCTCTCGAAGGCCGACCTGGAGAACCGCTCCTTCTACGAGCTGCTCGAGGAGCGCTACGGCATCGTGATCGCGTCCGGAAATCAGACCATCGAGCCCACGGTCACCACCGAAGAGGAGTCGCAGCTGCTCGCCGTCCCCCTGCACACCCCCGCCTTTCTCTTCGAGCGGACCACGGTCGCCGAGTCCGACCGGATCGTCGAATTCGTGCGCTCCATCTATCGCGGCGATCGCTATCGCCTGATCACCGAGCTGCATCCTGGCCGTGGTCGAAACGGCCGTTTCAAGAGTGAGAGTCGTCGTTGATGGGAGGGAGGACCGTATGGGATACGTGACGCGTCAGCCTTAAGCGCCTCGATTGCGGCAGGTGGGACATCCAGCGCCCTGGATGAAATCGAAGTAAGAAGGAGTGGAGATGAAAGGGAAACAGTTAGCGATCGGCACATTCGGCGTCGTCGTCGCGCTGCTGACGGCCGCCTGCGGCGGCGGCTCGACCGGTTCATCGCAGCCGACGTCGTTGACCGTCTGGCTGATGAACGGGAGCGCGCCCAAGTCGGTTGTCGACGGGGTCAACGCGGATTTCAAGGCCGCCCATCCGAACACCACGGTCAAGGTGGAGATCCAGCAGTGGTCGAACGTCACCACCAAGCTGGATACCGCCTACGCCGGATCGAATCCGCCTGATGTCGTCGAGCTGGGCAACACGCTGGTGGCGAAATATGCGAGCGCCGGCGCGCTCAAGGACGTCGGGTCCAAGCAGTCGAGCTTCGAGAACTCCTCGACCTGGCTCAAGTCGCTGACCGAGTCCTGCACCTTCAATGGCAAGCTCTACTGCGTCCCGTACTACGCGGGCAGCCGGGCCGTGATCTACCGCAAAGACATGTTCGACGCCGCCGGGTTGAAGCCGCCGACGTCGATGGCGGGCCTGCTCCAGGTCGGCCAGAGCTTGATGAACACGCACCGTAGCGATGCCAATTTCTCGGCGCTGTACTTCCCCGGGAAGTACTGGTACGCCGCCTTGCCCTTCATCTGGGACTTCGGCGGCGACGTCGCCGTCAACAGCGGCGGCACGTGGAAGGGCGACCTGAGCTCATCCAGCTCACAGCAAGGCCTACAGCAGCTCAACACGTTGGTGAGCACTTTGTCGCGGGCCGACAAGACCGGCGACGAGCTGAAACAGGACCAGGCCTTCGCGCAGGGGCATATCGCGATGATCATCGCCAACGGCTGGGAGGTCGGTGTGATCACCGGCGCGAACGGCGGCGATCCGAGCCTGACCGGCAAGCTGGGTGTGTTCCCGATCCCGAGCCATGTCGACGGCCAGACCGCCCCGGTATTTCTCGGCGGGTCCGACCTGGCGGTCTCGGCGAAGAGCAAGAATCAAGACCTGGCTGAGGACTGGGTGCGCCGCCTCGCCAACACCAAGTTCCAGTCGCAGATGGTGACGGTGGGCGGGGTCATCCCCAATAGCACGTCCCTGATCGCGCTGCAGACCGACCCGCTGGCGAGCGTCTTCGCCAGCGCCGCCAAGACCAGCCGCTTCACTCCGAATGCCGCCAGCTGGGCCAACGTGGAGTCGGCCAACGTCATCCCCGACATGCTGGTGTCGATCTTCACCAAGCAGGCCAGCATCTCCTCGGCTACCCAGAGCGCAGACACGAAAATTGGTCAGATCCTGAACACGGGAAGCTAGTATCGATTAACCAAACTCAGGAGGAGTCTCATGTGCGCGGCCGTTCGGACGGAAGCCGCTGCGGCCGAGCCCCGGTCGCGCACTGAGCTCGTCCTTCGGCGCCAGGCGCCGTGGGTTCGAGCCCGCCGCGGACTCGGTCCCTATCTCCTGGTCGCCCCAGCAGTCATCGTGCTGGTCGCCGTCCTGGGGTATCCGCTGTGGACGCTCGCGTCACTCTCGCTGCAACACTTCGGGCTTAAAGAGCTGATCGCGCACGAGGGCCGCTTTGTCGGCCTGGCGAACTACACGAGCATCTTCAGTGATCCGGTCTTCTGGACGGTCGTGCTCCGCTCGGTGGCATTCACCGTGGTTGCCGTCGGACTGACGATGCTGTTGGCGACCCTGATCGCCCTGCTGCTCGGGCACGTGAGCCGCCCGCTGCAGGTGCTGCTCACCTCCGGTCTGGTCTTCATCTGGGCGATCCCGCCGGTGGTCGCGGTCGACATCTGGCAGTGGATGTTCGATTTCGAATTCGGCGTGGTCAACTGGGCCCTCACCGCGCTTGGCGCCGGCCACTTCATCCACCACAACTGGTTTGCCCTCCCGCTGGAGGGCTTCACCGTCATCACGCTGCTGGTGGTCTGGGGCGCGATTCCCTTCGTCAGCATTACGCTCTTCGCCGCCCTCGCGCAGATCCCGCGGGAGCTCGTCGATAGTGCCCAGGTCGATGGGGCCAATGGGTGGCAGGTGTTCTGGAGCGTGACCACGCCCATCCTCAAGCCGATTTTCTTGATCCTGATCAGCCTGTCGATCATCTGGGACTTCCAGGTCTTCACCCAGATCTGGGTGATGCTGAACAGCCGGCCGGGCAGTGGCTACTTCACGATGGCGGTCTACTCCTTCTTCGAATCCTTCCGCATCACGCAGTACGGTCTGGGCTCAGCCATCTCGGTGGTCACGGTGCTGGCGCTGCTGGTGGTGACCTTCTTTTATGTCCGGCAGATGGTCCGCATCGTGGAGGCGCCGCTCTGATGGGGACGACAGGGCGGCGCCGGGGGCTTACCCGCCGGCAGCGCACGAGGCTGCTGGCCAACCTCACCGGGCTGCTGGTGTTCGCCTTGCTGATGTTTCCGGCCTACTGGATGGTGGCGACCGCCTTCAAACCCGGACGGGACATCCTGCGATTGACGCCCCAGTGGTTCCCGGTGAACGCCACCCTGGCCAATTTCATCGATGCCGTGGGACGCCCGTTTTTCCTCGAGGATGCTCGCAACAGCGTCGTGATCACGCTGAGCGCGCTGACCATCTCTATCGTCGTTGCCTTTCTGGCCGCCGTCGCGGTGGCCCGGTTCGGCTTCCGCGGCCGGGCGGCCTTCGTCGTCATCATCATCGCCGTGCAGATGATCCCGTTGACCGCGCTCATCATTCCCCTCTATCTCCTGCTGGACAAGGTTGGCCAGACCGATACGCTCACCGGGGTCATCCTGACCTACTTGATCCTCGTGTTGCCGTTCATGGTCTGGACCCTGCGCGGCTTCATCATCAACGTTCCCGTCGAGCTCGAGGAGGCGGCCCAGATCGACGGCTGCACCCGGTTTGGCGCCTTCATGCGGGTGCTCTTCCCGCTGGTGGCGCCGGGGTTGGTGGCGACCTCGATGTTCGGCTTCATCCAGGCCTGGAGCGAGTACATCATGGCCTACGTCCTGCTCAACAGCCAGGAAAAGCAGACGCTGAGCGTCTGGCTGGCGTCCTTCACCACCCAACGCGGCACCGACTGGGGTCCGTTGATGGCGGGGGCCACGCTCACGGCGATTCCGGTCGTCGTCTTCTTCTTGATCGTGCAGCGAAACGTCGTCACGGGACTGACCGCCGGCGCGGTGAAGGGCTGATGGCGGAGCTGGAACGGCTGGCGCAGGCCTGCCTGCTCGCGGGGTTCGAAGGCACCGAACCGCCGGCATGGCTGCGACGCCGCCTCGGTGACGGCCTGGGCGGTGTGGTGTTGTTCGCGCGAAACATCAGCTCGCCCGAGCAGGTCGCCGGGCTGTGCGCCCAGCTCCATGAGTGCGGCCCCGACACGGTGATTGCGATCGACGAGGAGGGCGGCGACGTCACCCGTTTGGAGGCCGGGCCGGGCAGCTCCTATCCAGGCAACCTGGCCCTGGGCCAGATCGATGACCTCGCGCTGACCCGCCACGTGGCCGCCTCGATCGGCCGTGATCTCGACGAGGCCGGAATCGACCTGGATTTCGCGCCGGTCGCCGACGTCAACGTCGAGCCGCTGAACCCGGTGATTGGCGTGCGCGCCTTCGGGGATCGGCCGGCCCGGGTTGCGGCCCATGTCGCGGTCTTCGTCGAGGGCCTGCAGGGCGAGGGCGTCGCGGCCTGCGCCAAACACTTTCCCGGGCACGGGAACACCACTGTCGATTCGCATGCCGGTCTGCCCACGATCCTCGATGATGCCGCCACGCTGGCGGCCGGCGCCCTGGTTCCGTTTCGCGCGGCCATCGATGCCGGGGTACGGGCCGTGATGACGGCCCACCTGGTCGTGCCGGCGTACGACACCGTGCCGGCCACGGTCAGCCGGCCGCTGCTCACCGGCCTGTTGCGCCAACAGCTTGGCTTTCGCGGGCTGATCGTGACCGACGCCATCGACATGGGGGCGATCTCGTCCAGCTTCGAGATGGAGGCGGCGGCGGTGGCCGCGCTGGCGGCGGGGGCCGATGCCGTCCTGATCGGCGGCGGGCCCATGGACGCCTCGACGGTGGCGCGGCTGCAACTGGCCATCGTCGCCGCGGTGCGCTCGGGACAACTGGCGGAGGCCCGCCTGGCCGAAGCCGCCGCCCGCATGGTGGACCTGGCGCGCTGGCGGCGGGCACAGCGGTCCGAGCGGCGGGCGGCGCGGCGTGAACCTGGATTGCGTGCCGCGCGCCGGGCGCTTCTGCGCGCGGGAAACCCGAAACTGGGACCCTCGCCGGTCGTGGTTGAGTGGATTCCGCAGCCCAGCGTGGCGGTGGCCCCGGGCGGCGCCCGGCTGGCGGACATGATCGCGCATCGCGATCCGGGGACGACGGTGATCCGCGCGAGCGAGCCACCAGCAGATGTCGCGGGGCTGCTGCAAACCGTACAGCGGCGGCCGCTGGCCCTCGTCGTCAGGGACGCGCATCGTCACCCCTGGATCGCGGCCGCGGTCGCGGCGGTGCTGGACCGCCGGCCTGATGCCGTGGTGGTCGAGACCGGCATTCCGGCGGCGCGACCGGCCACCGCCGGCGGCTACATCGCCACCTTCGGCAGTGCCCGGGTGAACCTCCAGGCTGCGTCCGAGGTCATGCTCGCGCCGGCGACCGAGAGCGTTATGTCCGATATGGCCGAAGCCCCGCGCCTGGATACCCGAGCGATGCTCCAACGAATCCAGGCCGAGGACCGGCGAGCCGTCGATGCGGTCGGCGCCGCACTCGATGAGATTGCCGCTGGGGTCGAGGCGGTCGCGGCCCGGCTTCGGCAGGGCGGCATCCTCCATTACTTCGGCGCCGGGACCAGCGGCCGGCTCGCCGCCCTCGATGCCTGGGAGTGCCCCGCCACCTTCGGTATCGCGCCAGATGCCGTGATCGCGCACGTGGTCGACGATGCTGAGGAGGACGACGCCGATCGCGGCACCGCCGATGCCCAACGCGTCATCCACCCAGGCGACGCGGTGGTCGGCATCAGCGCCAGCGGGCAAACGGCCTACGTGCTGGCCGCTCTCATCCGCGCGCGGGAGGTCGGCGCCCTTACGGTGGCCGTGACCTGCGTGATGGGATCCCCGCTGGCTCGCGCCTGCGAGCTCGCCATCGAGATCGACACCGGTCCCGAGGTGATTGCGGGCTCCACCCGGTTGAAGGCCGGGTCGGCACAGAAGGTTGTGCTTGGCATGCTGAGCAGCGGCGTCTTTACCCGATTGGGCCACGTCTATCGCGGCCGCATGGTTGACGTCGTTCCCGCGAATGCCAAGCTCCGACGGCGGGCGGCCGAGATCGTCCGGCAGCTCACGGGCGCCTCACGCGAGGAGGTCGACCACGCGCTCTCCGAATCGGATGGCAATGCGAAGCTCGCGGTCCTGATGCTGCAGGCGCGACTGCCCGCGGCGGCGGCCCGTGCCCGGCTGGCCGAGGTTGACGGCGATCTCTCGCTGGCGCTGGGGGAGGACCGATGAGCGTTCTCATTCGCGGTTCCGTTCACGGCGTCGGGTCCGCTCAGGCTGCCGTCTTTGTCCAGGATGGACGCATCGGGTGGGTGGGGACCGGCGAGCCCCCGCAGCCGGCCGACCTCGAGCTGCTGGCTCGGCCGGGCGAGCTGATCGCACCGGGGTTCATCGACCTGCAGGTCAACGGATTTGGAAGCCATGACGCCGCGGCGGGTCCGGATGCCATCAGCGCCATCTCGCGCCTGCTGCCGGCCTATGGCGTGACGGCGTTCCTCCCCACCGCCATTTCGCGACCGCTGCCTGAGGCGCGCGCGTTCGTCGAGGCGGTACGACATGCACCGTCGCCTGGAGCGCGGGTTCTGGGCGCGCATCTGGAGGGCCCCTTCTTGAGTCCATCGTTCCGCGGTGCTCATGAGGCGAGGTCGCTCCAGAATCCAACGCCGGCGCGCGTCGACGAGGTGCTGGCCTGTCAGCCCCGGATGATGACACTGGCGCCGGAGCTCCCCGGGGCACTGGAGGCGATCGCGGCGCTGCACCGGGCCGGTGTGGTGGTCGCCGCGGGACACAGTGGCGCCGACTACGACCAGGGCCTGGGCGCGATCGAGGCCGGGGTGCGGTTTGGTACCCACCTCTACAACGCGATGCGCGAATTCCACCACCGCCGTCCGGGGCTGGTGGCGGCGTTGCTGATGGATCCGCGGATCACGGTCGGCATCATCGCCGACGGCGAGCACCTCCACGATGCGACCTGCGAGCAGATACTCCAGCTCAAGGCGCCCGGTCACGTGGCGCTCACGACCGACCAGACGGCCGCCGCCGGTGCGCCGGCCGGGCGTTACCGGTTGGGCGGGCAGGATGTGGTGAGCGATGGTCGCGCCGTACGCCTCGAGGACGGAACGCTGGCTGGGAGCGCGGCCACGATGGACGAGCTGGTGCGGCGCATGGCGCAGCTGCCCGGGATGTCGCTCGAGCGGGCGGTCAGCATGGCGTCCACCTCACCCGCTGCCGTGCTGGGGGAAACGGACATCGGGGAGTTACGCGCGGGGACTCGCGCGGACATCGTGATCCTTGACGGCGAGCATCGCGTCCGCCTGACGATGGTCGGCGGCCGGGTGGTGTTCGAGCGGTGAGCGCGTTCAGGGACGAGATCGCGGAGCAGCCGGGGGTTGCTGAGCGGTTGCTGAAGCAAACCGATCAGCTGAGCCCGATCGGAACGGCGATCCGAAACCACGCGCCGGTTGGCGTTCTGATCGCCGCCCGTGGCAGTTCGGATAATGCGGCGGTCTATGCCAAGTACCTGCTTCAGTACCGCAACCGGATCCCGGTCACGCTGGCCGCGCCCTCGCTGTTCACCCACTACCGAACGCCGCCGCGAATCGACCGATTCTGCGTCGTCGGCATCTCGCAGTCCGGCGAATCCCCCGATGTGGCTGCGGTTTTAGAGGAGGGACGGCGCCAGGGGGCGATCACGATCGGCATCACCAATCACGCCGACTCGCCACTGGCGTCCGCGGCCGATTTCCTGATCGCGCTCGGTGCCGGTGCCGAGCGCAGCGTGCCGGCCTCCAAGACCTACACCGCGAGTCTGCTGGCCATTGCGATTCTGTCTACGGCGATCGATCCCGATCCGGCATTCGAGTCGGCTCTGCATGACGTGCCGGGAGCCATGACGGCAGCGATCGCATGCGAAGAGCAGGCGGTCGCGCTGTCGAAGGTCGCCCTGGGATCGCGGCTGGCCGTGCTGGGCCGCGGGTTCAACCTCGCGACGGCGGAGGAGCTTGCGCTCAAGTTGACGGAGACCAGCTACGTGCTCGCCCGTGCCTGGTCAGCCGCCGACTTTCTGCACGGACCGATCGCCGTGGCAGAGAATGGCTTCCCGGTGCTGGTGGTGGAATCGCGTGGGCCAACCTTCAACCACACCCGCCAGATCGCGAGCCGGCTGCTCGGCAATGGATCGCCGGTGTTCCAGATTGCTGACGGCACCGATGAACTCGCCGGCGCCCGGGCCGCGATCCGGCTGCAGAGCGGCTTGCCCGAGTCGCTGACGCCATTTCCACTCGCGGTCGCTGGGCAGCTCTTCGCCTACCACCTGGCCCTTGCGCGTGGCGTTGACCCGGATCGGCCACGTGCCCTCAATAAAGTTACACGGACCTAAGGAGCCGCCCACGCTGGGGAGGGCGGTCAGACTGTCGTCAGGCCCTGCTGCAGCGCGAACAGGACCAGCTGTGAGCGATGGCGCAAATTCAGCTTGTGGCAGATGTTATTCACATGATTCCCCACGGTCTTCGGGCTGATCGCGTAATCGCGGGCCACCTGCTTGGTGCTCCGGCCGCTCGCAATCCCGGTCAGGATCTCACGCTCGCGCTCGCTCAAGCCAGGTTGGGCGGCTTGCCCTTGTTCGCGCTCGTCGGTTGTGCCGGTGCGGGCACTGGTCATAGCCGCACGAATGGAAGCGGCCAGCTGGTCGGAGCGATCGGTCGGATTTGCTACCAGGGTTGGCACGCCCGAGCCGTCACGCTGACCGTCCCCCAGGAGGGAGCCGGGAAATTCCGACAGCGGAGCCTCGATGATGACGGCAGGTCGGTGCAGGTCGATCGCCTCCTGGATTTGCAGCGTGCCACGAACCTCGGCGACCAACTGGTAATCCATGGCCTTTTGCAAAACGGCCGTGAGCCCGGCGACGGTCAGCCGGCGCTCGGCGATGATGGCAATCGACCCGGAAGTTCCCCGCCTAGCAGCCGGGGCGAGGACGGCGGCGCTCAAGGGATGACCGCTCAAGACTAAGTCCGCCGGGCTTCGATCAACACGAGGGTTCCGCCTCCGTTCGGAGCGCTGCGCACATCGAAGGTGCCGCCGACACGCGCCAGCCGTTCGGAGCTCCCGACCAGGCCCAGGCCCCGGCCGTCGCTGCTTGGCCTGGCCTCATCTAGAGAAAAGCCGATCCCGTCGTCATGAATCGTCACCCGAATCCGGCCGTCGGGATACTCAACCCGAATTCGGACTGAGGTCGCCTTCGCATGCCGCACGATATTCGTGACGGCTTCTTTGATGACGTGCGCGATTTCGCGCAAGACTCGGCTCGCAATCTTGAGGTCGGTGCGCTCCTCGGTCCAGGAGAAACGGCAGTGCACCGAACGCAGCATGGTCTCGGCGTAGCTGCGCGCTTCTTCCAACGCCCCGATGCCCTGCTCCAGGTTACGGATGCCAGAGGCAAGAGTGACGGCGCCGTCGACCGCCCCACGGGCGGCTTGCTCGAGGATCTGCAGGTCGTGTGGTTCCGCCTTTCCCTCCGCGATCGCGCATCGAATCTGGACCAGCAGCGCGCTGAGCGACTGGCCAACCTTGTCGTGCAGGTCGCGCGCGAGTCGCTGGCGTTCCACTGTGAGCTGACGCTGGCGCCGACGGTCGCCCGTTCGCTCATACTCCAGTCGGCGCGATATCTGCATGATGTGCGCGATCCGGCTGGCGACGAGCTCCAGGATGGCGACGCGCTGGGGTGAGAGCAGCTGACCTCGGGACTCGCGCTCCTCGCCGAGGATCAGCAGGCCCTGGGTGCGCGGCCCGGCGAAGAATGGCAGGAGCACGCCGGTCTTGGTAGTCGGCGAAAAGAGTGCCAGCCGCTCAGGTTCGGCTGCGACGTCCTGTCGGCTGAATTCCAGGACTTCGGCACGTCGCTCGTGGAGCGCCTGCGCGCACAGTCGCAGCCGCCGCAGCGGCCACGCGGTCCCAGTCTTGCGCGGCGGGCGATGCCCGCCCGCCGCTCGGATGGTGAGCACCTGGCGTGCGTCACGAATGGCGATCTGGCAATACGTCGCATCCAGGGATTCGCCGACTGAGCGGGCGATCTCGCGATAGGTGGGCGGGAAACGAAGCGCCCGATCGACGGCGAGGGCATTCTCGAGCGTCCGGCTGACCTCGTCGAATAGCCGGCGCAGACTGGTCAGGCGCAGCTCGTCGTTGCGGGTCTGGATCGCCAGCGAGGCGCCCAGCTGCAGGCGCTGGACGCCGAAGTTGTCCAGAGCACCCACACGGCAGCTGGCCAGGCCGATCGTGCCCACGATTTCGTTCTCCTGCCGGACCGGCACGACCAGGCAGGACAGGATCCCGTGCGCCCTGCACCAGAGCGGCCAGGGCCCGGCCCACAAGCCCCCATCGACAACATGCAGTGGATCGAGCGGTGGGTCAGGGAAGTCGGCGATGGTCGTAGGCGGAGGCAGATAGACACCCGGGCGCCGAACGACAACTCCCCCGGCGCTGTCACGCCAGGCAAGCCATCCCAGGTCAGCGTCCGATCCTTCCAGCAGTGAGCTGACGAGGTCTTCATAGGGCGAGGAAACGTTTCCGGCACCACCGGCTGCCGGAACGTCGAGAACGTGGGCGCGTGCCATGGCTTGTGGGTCGGCCAGCGTGCTCAGCGCCACAGCTTGCCGATCCTCCATCTTTTGGATGGGAACAACGTACTCCCGATTAATGATATCGCCTATGTCAATTGGCACAGATGCCCTGTGCTGTTCGACACTTGTGGCTTTACAGCGGCCTATCATGCCGCCATGGACCTGGTAGCGGTCCTCTCCCGGACGATGCTGTTCCAGGGAATCCCGGTCGAGGAGCTCGAGCAGCTGACTCCGGCAATCAGGGTTCGGAGCTACCCGGCGGGCGCCTACATCTTCCACGAGGGCGACCCGGCAACCGTCCTCTACATCATCGTTGGCGGCCAGGTGAAAATCGCCCGAATGGGGAGCAGCGGCACTGAGGCGGTCTTCACCGTCCTCCTCCCAGGCGATAGCTTCGGGGAGCTGACCCTCTTCGAAGATCAGCCGGTGCGAACCATGGATGCCGAGGCGATGGTGCCGACCCGGTGCGTCACGCTGGAGCGGCAGGCGGTGACGAGATTCTTCGAGCAAAACCCGCAGGCGATCAGGCATCTGATCAAAGTGCTTAGCGGCCACATCCGGCGGATGGACGAGACGTTCTCCGAAGCCGCCTTCCTTGACGTACCCGGCCGGGTTGCGCGCAAGCTCCTCGACCTGGCGGCCAAGCACGGCCAAGAAACGCCCGATGGCATCCGGATCGACATGCGTCTGACACAGCGGACGCTGGCCGGCATGGTGGCGGCAAGCCGGGAAAACGTGAATCGGGCGCTGTCTCGGCTATCGGCCCGGGGCGACATCGTTCAGCGGGCCGGCTACATCACGCTCGTCCGTCCGGCCGAGCTGCGAAAACGCACCTGACGCGTCTGCCGGCTTTGGCCTCTTAGTGCTACAACGGATTCAGTGGACCCCAAGTGCGCGGCATGCGGCGCTCCGTTACTGCGGACACACCGGTTCTGCCCGAACTGTGGATTGCCGGTCGTATCCGTTGGGTTGGGTGGACCGGCCCTCCAGGTCTCGCCCGATGTCGATCTGCAAGAAGACCGCCGGCTGGTCACGGTGGTCTTTGCCGATCTGTCCGGGTCGACCCCCCTCGGTGAACGGCTCGATCCGGAGGATCTCCGCCGGATCCTCGGGGCGTTTTTCGCCGCGCTGGTGCGGCCGATCCACCGTTATGAGGGCACTGTCGAGAAGTACATCGGCGATGCCGTGATGGCGGTCTTTGGGGCTCCGATCTCCCATGAGGACGACGCCGAGCGCGCGGTCCGGGCAGCGGTCGAGATGCAAACCGCGCTCGCGCTGCTGAACGACTGGCTCGAGCGAGAGCATGGCCGGCGGCTTGCCCTGCGGATTGGGATCTCGAGTGGCGAAGTGGTGAGTGGCCTCCTGGCCGGCGAGGTGCAATCCGCGTACACCGTGGTGGGCGACACCGTGAACACCGCGCAGCGGCTCGAGTCGATCGCGACCCCCGGCGATGTCGTGGTGGGCCCCGCGACATTCCGGCTGGCCGGGCGTGCCTTCGAGTTCGAGCCGCTGGGTGCGTTGGCGCTCAAAGGAAAAGCGCAAACGGTCGAGGCATATCGGGTGGTGCGCTCGAAAGACGAAGCGGTCGCGCTGGGATCGACACCACTGGTCGGGCGCGCCGCCGAGCTCGCGCATCTGCGGCGAGCCCTGGCCGGTGCCGTGCTCGGTCGGGGTCGCGCGCTGACCATTGCCGGTGAGGCGGGGGTGGGCAAGAGCCGGCTGATCGCGGAATTTACGACAAGCCTCGGCGCCGGCGTCGAACGGTGGACGGCCCGGGGCAGGTCCTACGACCAGCAGACGTCGTATGCGGTCCTCGCGAGCCTGCTGCGAAGCGCGCTGCGCATCCGGCAAGCCGACGAGGAACCTGTCGCACGAGCCGGGATCGAAGCGCGCGTAGGCGAGCTCGGTCTCAACATCGATGCCGCCACCGTCCGTCTCGTGCTCGACGTGCTGGGCTATGCGTCGGCGGACTTCGATCCGCAAGCCGGCCGGCGGGTCCTGGTCGAAGTCGTACGAAACGTGGTTCGCCGGCAGGTGGCCCTGGGACCGTTGCTGATCGTGGCCGAAGACCTGCACTGGATGGATTCGTCCAGTCAAGCCGCGCTCCAGGACCTGGTCCCGGAGCTGGCCTCGCTTGCCTGTCTGTTTGTTGCCACGGGCCGCTCCGAGTGGGCGCCGCCCTGGCCCTCCCAGCGGGTCGAGCTCACGCCCCTGGATGAAACCGAATCGCGCCGGATGATCGGTCGGTGTCTTGGCGGCGACGTCGAGCCGTCGCTGCTCGAGACCATGCTGCTCAAGAGCGGGGGCAACGCGTTCTTTATCGAGCAGCTCGCTCACTCGCTGCAAGAGACCGGGGCGATTGCGCAGGAAGGAGGGGTCTGGGTCGGGCGGCGTTCGTTGGCGCTGCTGGTTCCCGACAGCGTGCACGAGCTGCTGGGGGCGCGTATCGACGGACTTCAAGCGGGACCAGGGCGCGCCGTTCGGGCGGCCGCCGTGGTCGGCCGGACGTTCTGGGAGCGCGTGCTGGAGCGGGTCGTTCCCGGCCCGACGCTGGCGGCCGATCTCGACCACCTGGTCGAGCAGGGCTTCGTGGAACGGCGCGGGATCGATCCCGAAGTCACCCACGCGTTCCGCCATGCGCTGATCCAGGAAGTCGCCTATCTCAAGCAGCTTCTGTCGCAGCGGCGCCGTCTCCACGTGCGCGTAGGGGACGCCATCAACGATCGGTTTGCCGAGCGGGCCGATGAGTACATCGACATCATTGCCTACCACTACGCGCGTGGCGATGACGACGCAAAGGCATCGGCTGCCTTGCTCCGCGCGGGGCAACGTGCGCAACGCCTCTACGCCATCGACGAGGCACTGGCCTACTTCCGGGACGCGCTGGAACGCAGCGGCCGCGATCAGGCGGCGATCGCGCGCGCCTGCGAAGGGATCGCGGACGTCCAGGGTTTTGCCGGCAACTACGCTGAAGCGGAGGCCGGTTACCGCCAGGCGCTTGCGGCCCTCGACCCGGTGGACGATCGGGGGCGCTCGCGGCTCTTACGCAAGCTGGGGGTCGTCCACCAGATCACGGGCGACACCCCCAGGGCGCTAAAAACCCTGACCGAGGCACGCGACGTCTTGTCGTCGGGGGCCGATCGCGAGCAGGCACTCGTCCTCCTGGAGCTGGGACAGGTCTACTGGCAGCGGGGTTCGTACGAGGATTCCCGGGAAACGTTACTCGCGGCCGTCGACCGCGCTGAACGGGCGGGCGCCGACGACGCGCGCGCCGACGCGTACAAGCATCTGGGGACGGTGGCCTCGCTGAGCGGGGATACGGGGATGGCCATCGATTACTACGAGCGCAGCCTCCAGCTCTACGAAGCGCGCGGCGATGTTTCGGGCCAGGCGAACGTCTTGAACAACATCGGCATCGTGCATCGGAAGGAGGGCCGCTACCCGCAGGCCCTGCAGGCGCATGCGAAAGCGCTGGCGATCCGCGAGCGCATCGGCGATCCCCTCGGCATCGCGACCTCGCACAACAACCTGGCGCAGATCGAGCTGGCGCGGGGCGCGCTGACGGAGGCCGCGGCGGATTTCACGGCGGCGCTGACCCGCTGGAGCTCGATTGGCTACGCGGCGGGAGTTGCTCTCGCCCACACCGGACTGGGCATCACCGCGGTCCGGCGGGCAGATGCGGAGTACGGCCGCCACCACCTGCAGCGCGCGCTCGAGGAATGGGAAGAGCTCGGCAGCCGAACGTACCAATCGGAGATTGAGCGCTATCTCGCGGAAGCGTATCTCCCGACGGACTCGACGGCGGCGCTTGAGTGGGCAAAACGGGCCGTCGGCACCGCGCAAGCGGTGCACGCGATCGACCAGGAAGGCATCGCCCTCCAGGTCCTGGGTACCGTGCATGCGAGCCGTGGCGAGACGGTGGATTCGCTGACCGCGCTGGAGCGCAGCCGTGAGATCCTGCGGGGGACGAGCGAACGCCAGGAGCTTGCCCGGACCCTCGCCGGTCTGGCACTGTGCTACCGGGCGCTACCGCCCGGCGATTCCCGGCGGTCCGACGCGGAGCCCTTGATCGCGCAGGCACGGGCGATCTTTTCAGAGCTCGGCGCCGACCTCGACCTCCAGCGCCTCGAGGCGGCTTTAGGAGCTACGTCCCCGAAGGCGCGATCGTGATCTGCCCGCTGCTCAGCGTGCCGGACGCGAGCAGCAACGGCGTGTCGAAACTGTGGGCGGCGTCCCAGATGTGGATCTCGAAGGTGTCGGGAGCCAGGTCGACCTGCGTCGCGATGACGCGAAAGTGGTAGCTGCCACATCCGTTGATGGTCCCGACGCCCTGAACCTGCACGATTGAGCCGCTGATCACCAGCCAGTCGAAGGCGGTCGACCGGAAATCGACGCCAGCGTTGGGATCCACCACACCGGCCTGGCACGGAGTCCCGGCCGCCACCTGGGTATCATCGGTTGGCCACAGGGCGTCATCGGGTACCCCCTCCGCGTCATCGCCCGGAACCCCCTGGACGAACTTGAGCTTACCGGCGGGCTTGATGCCGCTGCTACCGTAATTGACCTTCAACCCAAACGTTGCCGTGTTGTTCGGAGGCGGCGCCGTGGTTGGGACCACCCCCTTGGCCTTGACGGCCAGGGAAGGATCGAAGACCACCAGCGAGACGCTCGTCGTCGGGGAGCTGTAGAATCCGCCGGCCACTGAAGACTCGACGCGGTAGAGGCCGGCCGGCAGACTCGGGATCGAGGTCGAGCTGGTTCCGTCCGACGCAACGGGAGTGGTGCTCTGGCTGACGACGTTGCCCCCGGCGTCCTTGATCGTAAAGACCACCTGCGCGTTGGTGATGTCGCCGGGTGTGTCATCCGTCTCCTGGCTAACGGTGGCCGAGAGCTGGATGGGGCCGGCGACCGAATCGATGGTATCCCCGGTGTAGGCGGCGGTGGCCGGCTCGGGCGTGACCGTGAGGCCGTTGCTCAGGGTGGCGGTCGAGGCGTTGTACCGGTCGTTGGTCAGGGTCAGTGGGACGACCCCGGTGCTGGTGGGCACCGGAATGGTGCCGCTGAAGTACGCCGCGACGGTATAGGCGCCCGGGGCCAGTGGGAGCGGGCCGAGCGGCGCCCGGCCGAGCGCATCGGTGATCACCGGCACGACCCACGACGACTGCCCCTGACTGACGATGAACATCACTGTCTGCTCCCGCAGTCGCCGCGGCGTCGGCGCCGACTGATCTGCCAGCGTGGCGACCACGCCGGTCGAATCGCTGTAATGGGCATTGCCCCCGGTCAGCGTCAGGGTGGTGTTCTGCCGGGCGATGCTGAAGGTCGATTCTGCCGCGGACCCGAGCAGGTCTTGCGCTTCCTCGAAGCCCGCGCGTACCGGGTACTGGCCGGGCGTCTGCAGTAATGCGAAGGTCACGGTCGCGCTGCCATCAGCATCGGTGACCGCCTGGAGTCGCTGCGGGCCAAACTTGAAGACCAGCGGCCGCCCGTTGACGGGTGATCCGTTCGACGTCAGCACTGCCGTGAACGTGGCCGCATCCCGATACGTCCCGCTGCTGGGGGCTGCGCTGAAGCTGACGCTGGTCGACTGCTTCGGCGCGCTGGCCTGCACGGCCTCCACCTGGGGCACGTAATAGGCGCCCAGGTTCGTCGCCGTTCCCACGACCCCCGCGCCGTTGACGGCTTGAACCAGGTAGCGGACGTTGCCGGCCGCGGTGCCTGCGAGCGGCAGCGTGCCTGTCCAGAGGGTGGAGTCCGCTGCATCACGAACCAGGTCCAGCGGCTGCCACTGGCCGGCGCAGGGATTGGCGCCGCCGCTGCACGCGGGCGTCGCGGCGGTGTACGTGATCCAGACCTGCTGGATGCCGGCAGACGGGTCGCCCTCGACGTTCATGCGGAACGCGATGCTCTGCCCGTCCGAGCTCGGGATGGCTGAGATCCGCGAGATCGCCGGAGCAGCCGCCAGCGCCGGGACATTCCCCGGATAGCCCACCGTCTGGCCGTAGGTGGTGGCGCTCAGAGCCGGATCGCTGTAGTAGAGGCGGACGTTCATGGATGAGAACGCTCGCAGCGTCCCGGTCCGCGAAGCCGGCCCGCTGGATTGGTACTGGGCCGGGGTCACGTCGAGCCGCGTCGAGCCGCCGCCAGTCAACGCATCAAAGTAGTTCACCCTGAAGGGGAGCACCGGGTACATGACGCTGGAGGAGAAGAGCGAATGCAGCGCCCGCTGCTCGGTGGCCGGCGCATCGGTCAGCGGCAGCACCGGTCCACCGGTGGGATTGTCGGTGTAGGACCCGCCGCGGAAGCCGACGCCGCGCAACGTGGGAGCGGCGCCACTCAGTAGGCTGGGCGCGGCCACCGGCCGCATCTCCAGCGGCAGCACCGGCTCGTTCGGATTGGCGACCTGCCCGTTCGACCCGGAGAGATAGGTCGCGGTGAGGGGGGCCCCGCCCGCGGTGCTATTGAGCGTGACCGTGTGCGGGGTCAGCGTCGACTGCACCGACAGGTCCGCGCTGGACAGCCCAAGCAGGGAGCCGGGGCCACTGGCGACCGGGGTGGTCGCGCTCACCACGGAGTTGTCCGCGGAGGGCGTGATCCGGGCTCCGGGCATGTTCACCGTGAGCTGGGGCAGGCCGTAGAGCGTCGATTCCAGCAGCGTCTTCTCGTGGATGCCGCGCCATGACGGGGTGTCGCGCAGATAGGCCTTCTTGGCGGCGACCAGCGCCTGCCCCACCGAGACGGGGCCGCTACCGGTCCGCAGCTGCTTGCTGAACTCCAGGTAGAGGCGCTCTCCGTACTCGATGAAATCGGTGTCGCCGTACTGATAGCCGGATCCGCCGATCAGCGTCGCGTGTTGCCTGGCGAAGGCCTGCGGAAAGTCCGGCTGGGTGATCGGGATGGGTAGCGCATCGCGATCCACCGTGTTGTATCCGGAGTGGCAGCCCTCACTGAAGACGACGACGTTCGACCAATCGAGCGTGGAATTCGCAACTTCCGTGGCGAACAGGCGGGAAGAGAAATCCGCGGCTTCGGCGCTGAAGGCGCTGAAATGGGCGCCGAGGAAGACCATATCGTTGCGGCTGCCGAACAGCTTTGCCCGCAGCTGGTCCGCGGTCCAGGCACCGCCGGCAACCGTCGGCGGACCGCTCGACTGGATCAGGGTGTCGGTCGGATGGGTGGTCCCGAGGGCGAGCTGGTTGGCGATGGCCGCCGCCCCATCGGCAAAGAAGTCGTAGCCGGTAGCGAGGCCTGAGGTCGGCACGACGCCGCTCGACGGCGCATTCAGGTAGGCGTCGATCACGCCGTCGATGTCGGCCGGCTGCTCGATGAGGCGCCCCACGGCGAGGTCCGGCAGGGGGAAGTTGTGGTCGTTCACCGAGAGGTCGGTGGACGAGCCGTAACGGTCCTGGCCAAGAACGTAGCCGAGGTTCAGAGCCGCCTGGGACGGGCTGTTGGCGAGGACAGGCGGAACGAAGTCTCGCTCGTTGGCCAGGCCGGCCTGGTCGGGGTGCCGGAAGAAGGGGATCAGGCTGTCGTTGCCCACGATCACGATGTACTTCAGCGGGTTGAGAGCCCGGTACGAGTCGATGATGCGTTTGATCTCCAGCCCTACGAGGTTCTTGGCGAAGGCGCAGGCCGGGTAGGCATCAGCCTGGAGGTTGGCCGCCGCGACCTGAGTGTCCTGGCTGACGTCCACGACCATCCCCGCCGTCTGGGATGCCAGCGAGGCCAGGTGCGACCCGACTGCGCTCAGGTCGCTCGCGTTCCAGCCGGCGAGCCGGCTCGCGCGGTCCGAATCCCAGACGATGATGGTGTTGTAAGCGCCTCCGGTTCCATGGATCAGGTTCGGCGTGGTCCCCGCTGTCAGGGCGGCGACGGAGCTCACCGCGCCGCACCCGCCGGTGAGCACGGTCACGGCCAGGTGGAACGGCTGGGCCAGGCTGAAGACGCCGTTGCGACCGCGGACGCGGACATAGACGTTGGTGGTGTTGTCCCACGTGTTCCGGACGATGCTTTCGCTCGCGGTACCGTCGTGGGCCGACACCCCGATCAGGCTTCGCGTTTGAGCCGAGGCATAGGCCGCCGGCACGGGGGTGCTGCCGGCCAGGGCGCTTGCGGGCGCCGCATCCTGCACCGGGGTGGCCGGCGAGTACCCATCGGGACTGTAGGCGTCCGAGGAATAGGCATCCGGGGAATACGCGTCGGGGGAGTAGGCGTCGGGCGAGTACGCATCCGGTGAGTACGCATCCGGGGAATAGGCGTCCGGGGAGTAGGCGTCCGGGGAGTAGGCGTCGGGGGAGTAGGCATCCGGCGAGTAGGCGTCGGGCGAGTAGGCGTCGGACGCATAGCCA
>VBEW01000228.1 GCA_005889225.1 Chloroflexota bacterium
TACGGCGCCCGCCCGCTGCGGCGCGTGATCCAGCGCCTGATCGAGGACCCGCTGTCGGAAACGCTGCTGACCACGAAGTTCAGCGCCGGCGACTCGGTGCTGGTGGAACTGGTTGATGGCCAGATCACGCTGACCCCGGTCCCAAAACAGCGGGAGCCCAAGGCCGAGAAGCCGGAGAAGCCCGAGAAGCCCGAGAAGCCCGAGAAGCCGCTCATAGAACCCGTCGCCGGCAAAGGCAAGGGTGAGAGCTAAGGCGATCAGAGAGGTGAAAACCGCCGGACCCCCGGCGGTTTCCGCGTCTTCATAAGTGAGTAGGCTGAGGACTGGATCGTAAGAAATGACCCCCAAAATGGCGGGGCAACAGGAGCGCGACGCATGAACCCCGAACGGCTCAGCCGGCAACCGGAAGCGCTCATCCCGATGGTGATCGAGACCACCAATCGCGGAGAGCGCGCTTTTGATATCTACTCCCGACTCCTCAAGGACCGCATCATCTTTATCGGCACACCCATCGACGACCAGGTGGCCAACGTCGTCATGGCGCAACTCCTCTTCCTCGCCTCTGAGGACCCGGACAAGGACATCAACATCTATATCAACAGCCCGGGCGGGGTAGTCACCGACGGGCTCGCCATCTACGACACCATGCGCTACGTCAGTCCGCGGGTCTCGACGGTGTGCATGGGGCTCGCCGCCAGCATGGCGACGGTGTTGTTGGCCGGCGGTACCAAAGGCCTGCGGTTCGCCTTGCCAAACACCCGCGTCTTGATCCACCAGCCCTCCGGCGGGATCCAGGGCCAGGCGACCGACATCCAGATCCACGCGAAAGAGATCCTGCGGATGCGCCAGACCCTCAATGAGATGCTCGCCAAGCACACCGGCCAGCCGATCGAGAAGATCGAGCGGGACACCGAGCGCGACTTCTTCATGAGCGCCCAGGAAGCCAAAGAGTACGGCATCATCGACGACATCATCGTGACCACCAGCCGCGACGGCCGGCCGGCCGCGAAAGACGGCCGCCTCGAGCTGGCATCGGCCGGGGGCGGCAAGCCACGGCCGGAACCCGAACGCGAGGGGCCGAAGACCTCACAATGAACGAGCGCGAGAAGCGGCATACGCGCTGTTCCTTCTGCGGCAAGGATCAGTCACAGGTCCGCAAGTTGGTCGCGGGCCCCGGCGTCTACATCTGCGATCAATGCATCGATCTCTGCCGGGAAGTCCTGGAGGAAGACACCAAGCCCGCCGCGCAGAAGCGGACCAAGGGTGGCCTCATCCCAAACCCCAAGACCATCTGTGCGGGCCTTGACCAATATGTGGTCGGCCAGGATCACGCCAAACGGGTTCTCTCGGTCGCGGTCTACAACCACTACAAGCGCATCGCCCACGGCAAGATGGCTGGCGACGTCGAGTTGCAGAAGTCGAACGTCCTGCTGGTGGGGCCGACCGGGTGTGGCAAGACGCTCCTGGCACAGACCCTCGCCAGGATGATCGACGTGCCGTTCTCGATCGCCGATGCCACCTCACTGACCGAGGCCGGCTATGTTGGCGAGGACGTCGAGAACATTCTGCTCCGTCTGCTCCAGGTGGCGGACTTCGATATCGCCCGCGCCGAGCGCGGCATCATCTACATCGACGAGATCGACAAGATCGCCCGCAAGTCGGACAACCCCTCGCTTACCCGAGACGTGTCCGGGGAAGGGGTTCAGCAAGCGCTGCTCAAGATCCTCGAGGGCACTATTGCCAACGTCCCACCGCAGGGCGGCCGCAAGCACCCGCACCAGGACTTCATCCAGATCAATACCACCAACATCCTCTTCATCTGCGGCGGCGCCTTCGACGGCCTGGAGCGCCTGATCGAGCACCGCATCGGCCACAAGCAGATCGGCTTCGGCGCGGAAGTGCATGGGAATCGCGACAAGGAGAGCACCAACATCCTCAAGCAGCTGCAGCCCATGGACCTGATGAAGTATGGCTTGATCCCTGAGTTTGTCGGCCGTCTTCCGATCACGGTCAGCGTGGACTACCTGGATGAGGCCGACATCATTCGCATCCTGACCGAACCGAAGAATGCGTTCGTCAAGCAGTATCAGAAATTCTTTGCCCTGGACGATGTCCAGCTGGTGTTCGAGCCGGCCGCGTTCACGGCGATCGCCAAAAAGGCGCTACAGCGCGGCACCGGGGCGCGCGGGCTGAAGAGCATCATCGAGGATATCCTGCTGAACTCCATGTTTGAAGTTCCGTCACGCCCGGAGGTCAAGCGATGCGTCATCACCGAGAAGTCCGTCCTTTACGCCACCGAGGCGGAGATGTACGCGGAAGAACAGCTCGGGGAACTCGCCCCCGAGCAAACCGCATAGACTGCCGCTGGTCACCTGCCGGCCGTGACGGGCAATCCCACCTGAAGGCGGCAAAACTCGATCCGAGTTCTGACGGCAACGCCGCCGAACTCTGGGAACTTCCGTGAACTCTAATAAATGCTAGAGCTCGCTGCCGGATACACAATGAACGTCGGCGAAACCAGGCGAACTGCCCTCTGCGGTCGGCAAAACCTCCACCGCGGGTTCGAATCCCGCACTCGCCTCCAATTCTTGGATACGATCAGCTTCGACTGGCACCTTCGGATTCGAGGTGGCCAGGAAGGAGCGGACGATGGAACCGATTGTGCTCTTCGGGATTCAATTCACGTTGAGCCTGCTGGCGTTTCTGCTCATCGCATTCTGGTATGTCGTGCCCCGCCTCGCCGGGCTTCCTCGGGAGCTGGCCTTAGTGCCACTCCTGTGGGTCCATGCATTTCGCATCGTCGGCGGGACAATCCTTGCTCCGGGCGCCGTCGGCCCCGGCGTACCGACGGAATTCCGGACGATGATCGGATATGGCGACTTGATAACGGCATTTCTCGCCCTGCTGGCATTGGCCGCGCTTCGCGCCCGCCTCTCGGCAGCTATCGCACTCGTCTGGTTGTGCGTCGTCGTCGGAATGCTCGACACGGTGAATGCGATCGTCCAGTCGATGCGTTTCAGCGTGTTCACGTACGCGCTTGGCGTCAATTGGGTGATCGTGACCATCTACGTGCCAGCGTTGCTGGTTAGCAGCCTTCTGATCTTTATGCAGCTGCTCCGCCGCAATCCCTCAACAGCCAAGGGATCCGCGGCGCCGCAGGCTTGACGACCTGGGTCCAGAATGCCGGCCCTGGTGGAGGTTAATCTGAGCCTACGCGTCGGTGGTTTCGGAAGAGATCGCAGCGTGGCGACAAGTCGAAAGCGGGATAACAGGACCACGATCGCACCGTGAGGCCGATCAATTCACGGCGCTATGTTGATTACGGAGATGGCACACATTGGCTAAGCATGTCGGTGTCTTGTTCATGGCTTACGGCAGCCCGAATCGCCTTGATGAGGTGGAGGCATATTTCAGTGATATCCGTGGCGGCCGGCGCCCATCTCCTGAAGAAGTCGCGGAGCTGAGCGCTCGCTACGCGCAAGTCGGCATTCCGACGCCGTTGCTCAAAGTTTCACGCCGCCTGGCAGAGAAAGTGGAGCGTGGCTTGAACCAGTCCGGCGGCGGTCAGTTCACGGCTCGAGTAGGGATGAAGCACTGGACGCCTCGCATCCATACGGCGTTGGAGGAGCTAGAGCAGGCCGGCGTGGACCAGGTGGTTGGCCTCGTCCTCGCACCGCACTACTCGCGCATGGGTACCAGCGGCTACGAGGCCCGGGTCGAGCAGGCGCTGGCCGAGTCCGGCAGGCGCGTTCCCTTCGATTTCATCCAGAACTGGTTCGACCTGCCAGGTTATCTGCAGGCGGTAGCCGAGAACGTTCGGGCGGCTCTGCGCGCCTTTGCTGACCCGGAGACAGCAACCGTGATCTTTACGGCACA
>VBEW01000226.1 GCA_005889225.1 Chloroflexota bacterium
GAGGCCGTGACCCAGGAATGGTTATTTCGTGAGTCGGCCGGGCATGCCGCGCCGGTGTTGGAGGCCAGCGTGGTGATGGTCGCGTCACCGACGAGGCCGTTGAACAGGGTGGGCGCCGAAATCGTGGACTTGATGCTGACCTGGTAGCCGCAAACGGTCCCTCCCGAGCTGACCCGGACGGTGTAGACGCCGGGGGCAGCCGGTGGGAAGGTGAACTGGGCCGCCGCATCGGCCGTCGTGGCGGCCACCAGGCCCGCGCCGTTGAACAGTTGGACCGTGGCCCCGGCCAGGGGGGCGGTACCGCACTGTGCCGAGCCGCTCACCGAGGCCAGCCCGGGCGTCGCCTGGCCAGGGTCGGCGCGCGCCGAGATTCCGCCCGCGTAGGCGACGAAAAATGCTTCGAGCAGGAGCGCGGCGGATGACAGCCAACGCGAGCGGCTCACGGCTCGTGCCTGCGAGCTTCGATCAAAACCAACGTTCCACCGCCGTTCGGCGCGCTGCGTACATCGACGGTGCCGCCGACGCGAGCCAGCCGCTCGGAGCGTTCCACAAGTCCCAGCCCATCGCCGCTGGGCATGGCCACGTGATGCGAAGCGCCGTCGTCGTGAATGGTCACTCGGATCCGACCATCTGGATACTCGACGCGAACACGCACCGAGGTTGCTTCCGCGAGCCGCACGATATTGGTAATGGATTCCTTGATGACGCGGGCGATCTCGCGCAACACGCGGCTCGCGATCTTCAGGTCGTTGCGCTCCTCTGTCCACGAGAGTCGGCAGTGCACGGATCGCAACATGGTTTCGGCGTAGCTGCGCGCCTCCTCCAGCGCCCCGATGCCGCGCTCGAGATGCCGGATGCCATACGCGAGCGCGCGCGCGCCATCCACGGCCCGACCAGCGGCACGCTCCAGGTCCCGAAGGTCCTGGGGCCCGGCTGTTCCCTCCGCTATTGCGCAGCGAACCTGTACCAGGAGGGTGCTCAGCGCCCGGCCAACCCCATCATCCACTTCGCGCGCGAGTCGCTGCCGTTCGATGGTCAACTGGCGCTGCCGGCGACGTTCCGCCTGGCGTTCATACTCGAGCCGGCGGGAGATCCGCAAAACGTGGGCGATCCGGCTGGCGACGAGCTCGAGGATCGCGATCCGTTCCGGCGACATTGGCTGACAGCGCGAGCGCCGCTCCTCACCCACAATCAGCACTCCCTGCGTCCGCGGGCCGGCGAAGAAGGGCAAGATTGCCCCGACCTGCGTCGTCGACGTGAAGAGCGCGCGCCGTTCCGCTGCGATCGCCGGGTCGAGCTGACTGAAGTTGAGCACGACGGCATGTCGATCCCGGAGCGCCCGGGCACAACCGCGAAGCCCGGAGACGCGCCAGGTCGCCGCTCCTATCCGGCGAGGCGGCCGATGACCAGCCCGAGCTCGAACCGAGAGTGCTCCTTTTGAATCATGAATCGCGATCAGACAGTAGCTGGCATCCACGCTGTCACCAACCGCGCGGGCGATCTCCTGGTAGGTGGGTGGCTGGCGAATCGCACGATCAAGCGCCAACGCGTTTTCCAGGCTGCGACTGACCTCAGCGAAGAGCCGGCGCTGTCCGGAAAGCCGCGCCTCGTAGGTCCGCGCCTGGACGGCCAGGGAGGAGACCAGTTCCAGCTGCCGCACATCATGGCGACCGAGCGCACCGGCAGTGGAACTGACGAGTCCCGCGGTCCCAATCACCCTGGCGCGGGCCAACACCGGCACGACGACGCAGGACTGGATGCCGCGGGCCCGGCACCATAGCGCCCAGGGCCCGAACGGGGCCCCGGTGTCGATGATGATGGGCTCGTCCGGCGGGTCCGGAAACTCGGCGATCAGCGATGGTTCCACCGGCGACAATGCCTCGCGGCAGATCACCACCGGATCGCTGCGGTCGAGCCAGGCAAGCCACCCCACATCTGCCGCGGAGGCTTCCACGACGGCGCTGACCAGGACGCCGGCCGGGGCGAACGCCTGCTCGGTCCACAGAGTTTGCGGCGGCTCGAGGCGAGGTGAGGGGGCTAGCGCCATGGTGACCTGTGATCACAACCGTGACCCAGGCCTCTCAGCGCCAGCTCAAGTTGCGCCACCCTTCCCCGTTCCACCAGCGCTCCTTGTGGCCTCGACGACCGCCGACAACCGCCACTGATTCCACGAAGTCATACAGTGACGACTCAATGTTACATGAGTGAGATGACCGTACGTGAGTGAATGGCCGGCGTCAATCGGTAAAGTTACCGATGGCCGAGTTTTTTGCGCCGCAGCGGTTCAGTGGCCGAGCGGAGGCAAGCTCGGGCCCGGCGGCAGGCTGGGGACGGGTGGCACGCTGGGTAGCGCTGACGCTCCGGGCAGGGCCGATACGCTCGGTAGGGGTGGCACGCTCGGTAGCGGTGGCACGCTCGGTAGCGGTGACACGCTCGGGAGGACCGGGCCAACCGAGGGCTGAAGCTGATCGGCAAGGGACTTCAGGGTGGGCGTCCCAACTCCAGGGATCACGCCCGCCGGGATGAGTCCCGGAGCGACGGCCCGATCGACGCCGGTACCAAGCGGGGCCAGCAGGGCGGCCAGGCTACCCGGTGCCACCTCGATGGGCGAGCCACCACCGGCGGCGGGAACCGTCACGATCGGGCTGCTGACCTGGCTGCCGGTAGCCGCCGAGGATGGAAAGGAGACGGCGGCAACGATCGGGAGGGCGGCCAGCGCGACCACGCGCTGGGCGACCAGCATCGATCCGGTGTCCTGCATCCGCTCCAGCAACCGCCGCACCGCTCGCGGGAAGCGGAGCACGGCGAGGACGGCGGCGACACTGGCGGCCAGACGGACCGCACGCTGCCGGGCGCGATGCACGACCTGGGCCGCTGCGGCATAGCTGAGCTGAAGTCCGGTTGCGATGTCGGCCAGCGATCGATGTTCGACCGCAGACTGCCACAGGGCCATCCGCTCCCGGAGCGAAAGCTGTCGCAAGACGCCGGCTACGAAATCACGATCGACCACCCCGCTTTCGAGATCGTCGCCGGCGTCATCCACCCCGAGGGTCACCAGCGCCCGCGCGAACCGCTTGCGCCGGCGCAGCAGATCGACGCAATGGTTCTGGGCGACCGTCAGGAGCCAGGCGCGCGCACGTTTTTCCTCCGTATCCGGTGCCAGCGAGTTGAGCGCGATGAGAAAGACCTCGTGGGCTGCGTCGGCGGCGTCCTCCGAAGTCTTCAGGAGGGCGGTACACCGCTTGAAGACAGCGGGGAAATTCGATTCATAGAGGTGCGCAAGCCAGCGCTGCTGGTCGGCGGACATCGGGCGAGACTCCCCACCCCGACCCTCCGCAGCAATGGGAAATTGAGGTGGCGAACTCGAGTTAGCCACTTGTCACTACATTAATTTCCCCCAGCAACCATGTCAAACATCCCCACTCCCGTTCGTCTCAGTAGACATCAAGGCGCCGTGCTCGCGCAAGCGGGCGGCTGTCCCAGAACTCATAGGAAGGGAGCCCGGTATGAACAGGACAAATGTCCCACAAGAGTTTGAGGTGGTTCAGCGCGAGAGTCAGCAGGCGCTCGTCATTCTGGGCGACCTTATCGCTGAGCTCGAGAAAGCGCCGAAGCGCGGGCGTCACCGAGCGCAGCCTGAATTCGCCCGCAGTTCGCGGAAGCCTTACGTGATAACGTATTCGACGCATTCATAACAGCGGGTGATGAGACGGTGCGTAATCGCGCCGGTGAGCAGAGTCCGGTAAACGACCTCGGTGGAAGCGGGGTCGGTCTTCCACGTCTGACGCCACGCCAGGCTCAAATCCTCGAGCTGGCGGCCGCGGGCCTGTCCGACAAGGAGATCGCGCGGCGACTTGACGTCGCCCACCGGACGGTCCGCACCCACTTCGAGAAGCTCTACCTGGACCACGGCATCCGAAACCGGGCCCAGGCGATCGCCATCTGGTCACGCCGACCCAACCAGGGGCTCCGGGCGCGACCGGCCGACGAGTGTCCGTATCCGAAACCATTCCCGCCGGGGTTCGCCGAGTGCCCGGCCTATCAGGCGACCCAGATGATCACGCTCGACATTTCGCACCGGCCGCTGGGGGCGGTGTGGACCTGCCGCCACCTGGAAAGCCGGTTGATGCCCAACACCGACTATCGGTGGTATGGCGCCTGTGCGATTGGCGACGCCGAGGCTCGGCGTCACTGGAGCCAGTCCGTCGGCCCCGGCCGGCTGTACGAGATCAGCCAGGTCCGGCAGGAAGTCTCGGCGCTGAGCGGCCCGTACATCCAGCGGTTGATCGAGCTCAAGGCCGCGCAACAGGCGGCACCAGAACGTGGCGGATCGGTATCGGTCGTGGATGCGCAGCGGGAGCCGCGGGCTATCGCCCGTCAGATCGAGGGTGTGGTCGACGAGTTCATGACCGAGATGATGCACCTGTTGCAGGAACGGAAAGCCTTGCTCGATGAACTTCATCTGCCCCTGCGCGCCTGTCTGCAACTGATTCGGATCGCGATCGATCGCTTCGTTCAGCAGGGATTGACAGAGCCGGAATGGGAGGTTCCGGACGAGGTTTTGACGCTCTTTCCCGACGACATCCGCTCATACTTCCGGCCTCGCCAGGCGATCGATCCCGCAGAGCGGCAGCCAGGGGAGCCGGGCGGATTATCGTCGCGTTTGCCCTCGCCGTAGCGACACTGGCGATCGTCATCGACGCCTCCGGCTCAGGCCTGCGGACGCGGGCCGACGGGCCGGGCCGGGCTGCCGACGGCCAGCATGTTGGGCGCCACGTCATGGGTGACCGTGCTGCCCGCGCCCACTAGCGAATTCTCACCGATGGTCACGCCGCACATGATGGTCGCGTTGGCGCCGATGCTGGCGCCACGCTTGACCAGGGTCGGCACGACCTCCCAGTCGTCCGCCGCCAGCAGTTCGCCGGCTTCGCTCGCTGCCCGGGGGTAGCGATCATTGGTGAAACAGACGTGGGGGCCGATGAAGACCCCATCCTCGATCCGTACGCCGGTCGGAATGAAGGCGAAGGCCTCGACCTTGACGTTGTTGCCCAGCACGACGCCGCGCTGGATCTCCACAAAAGAGGCAATCTTGCAGCTGTCGCCAATGGTGCAGCCGTACAGATTGACCAGCTCCGGGTGGGGGATCACGACGTTGCGGCCCAGGCGGACGTCGGGTGCGATCACGCCGCCATGATACTGAGCGATACTGACGTCGTCGCCGGCAGCCGCCAGGGTCAGCGGTTTCGCGCTTGCGGCGTGTGCTCTGGGTGGTAATAGTGTCCCGCGTAGGTTGTGTAGCTCATCCTCCGGCCGAAGTAGGCACCACACCAGGCGCACTTGATGGCCTCGTTGAGAGGCGGATCGTCAGGCTGAAGGCGCTGCCACCACCGTCGGGCCTCCTGCAGGGAGGTGAAGTAGGCGACCGCTCCGGACTGCGGATCTCGCACGACATCGAATTCCGGCCCGCTGTAGATCCGCCATTTGCCGCTCTTGACTCGACGCGCCTGCGCCATCTATAGAGAAAACGACCTGATGGCGATCTCTTTGACAACCTAGCGGGCGCGTCGCCCGGCGTCTCTCGCAATAGGGGTCGGCTCTGGCTCAGCCGTGCACGAAAGATTCCGCTTGACGCCGAGCAGTCGCGGGCCGCATGCTCAGGCTCTCGGGACCTCGGCCTACACAGAGAGGGGACTATCGCAATGCTGCAGCGCGATGTGCTTGAGCTGTTGATTTCTTCCAAAGCATTGATCGCCCGCCAGGCCCGACGGTCGCGTTTGGCAAACAGTGGCGAGCGAGTAAAGCGGATCGAAGCCGAGCTGGCCGCCTATCGATCGCAGCTGGAACCCGGGGGCCTCAAGCCTTAACCAGTCGCGCAAGTCGAGCTCGGCGGATCGCCTTCTTCGCCTGGGCGGCCGTCCTGGCATTGGCTTTTGGTATCGGGTTCTTCGGGCTAACCGTCCTTGTCATCGGGTGGTTCGAAAAGCCCTTCGGCGTGTCCACGCCGGTCAGTGAGCTCAGTCATGGCGCGCTGGCGGGGATCATCATCACGATCGGGCTCCTGACCCAGCTGCGATCTCCCGAGCGCAGGATCGCCGGGCTGCAGCAGGCCGTTCTCGGGATTCTTGCTCTTCTGGTCACCGCGGTGATCGGTGGGCGGCAGGAGCCTCTGCAGGAGTCGTTGCTGTTTCTGGCCGCGTTGTCGCTGCTGGTCATTCTCCATCCGGCCCGCGAACAATTCTTCAAACGGGGGGCGGGTCCAACGGCTTCCCTGGCTGCCGTAGCCATCGTTGGCGCCGTCCCGGCGTCTGTCTACGCCGCATTCATGCTGGTGCAAGCGCGCGAGTTCATTGGTCCCCCTCACCACGCCGACCGTTTTGCGGAGATGGCGGCCGCCGCGATCGCCATCGTGGCCGTTGGCATGCTCGCGTCATTGAAGACACCAGGGTGGAGGATCTCGGCATGGAGTGCCGGAGCCGCGGCGATCGTGGTCGGCATGGCATCAATCGTGTTTCCCAACGCCCCGGGAGCCGTGGGTCGAATCTGGGGGACTCTGGCTGCTGGCGCGGGCGCCGTCTTTGTCGTTCTTGCGTCGTTCTCACCCTGGCCTCGATACTGGAGTCATGGCAAACCTGCCACGTTTGGATAGGGGTTGAGGGCGACCGCATCGTGTTCGGATAGGGTCGTGGCCGTCGTTCAGCGCGTCACGCCAGCCTGACCGCGCGACGCTCCTGGGATCGCTGGAGCGCGAACGCGCCGGCGTACAGCAGCGCAATCAGGATCAGCAGCGCGCGATAGCCCGTCAACAGCGACGCGTACTCAAGCACCCCGCCAACCATTGCCCCCAGCAGGTTGGCCGCGAAGGCGACGTTCGAGGCGGCGACGTCGCGAAACCGTCTCGCAAACACGAGGTTGGCTAAAAAGACAGGGGTGAAGGCAATCACGATCGCCACCACGAAGCGGGGAACAACCGTCAGCTTGAGGAGAAGCTCCGGCTGCACGAGCCAGGCGACCGCGAGGGCGACCAGCAGCGCCAGGTACAGGCGCCAGGACGGCCCCAGATCGACGCGCCGCGCGACCTCAATGGCCAGGTAGACGGCAAGCAGGATCCCAACGAAGACAAGCGAGTTGACCAACCAGGTTGTTCCGAAGAGCAACGCGAACTGGACGACGTTCTTGGTCTCGAGCAGCAGGAAGGCGGCGCCCATGCAGACCAGGTCGAGGTAGCGGCCCATC
>VBEW01000227.1 GCA_005889225.1 Chloroflexota bacterium
CCGCTACACGAAGGACCAGATCCTGGAGTTGTACCTGAACACCATCTACTACGGCAGCCAGAGTTACGGTGTCGAGGCGGCGGCACGAGCCTTCTTTCACAGCAACGCGCATGACCTGACGCTGGGGCAGGCCGCCATGCTGGCGGGGCTCCCACAGGCACCGACGCAGAACTCCCCGCTGATCAACCCGACCAACAGCAGAAAACGCCAGATCGAAGTGCTCAACGCCATGGTCTCCGAGAAGATGATCACGCCGGCGCAGGCGCTCGCCGCCGAAAAGGAGAAGCTGCAATTTTTCTATCCGAGCAATCCACTGCAGGCTCCGCACTTCGTTGACTACGTCCTGCAGGTGCTCGACCAGCAGTTTCATATCCGGCCCAGCGATCGCAAGGGATATCGGATCTACACCACCCTCGACCTGAATCTCCAACACCTGGCGGAGAGTGTGGTCCGCAACCAGATCGCCCGACAGGGCAACTACTACGACTTCCACGACGGCGCCCTGGTCGCGATGGACCCCAAAAACGGCCAGGTCCTGGCCATGGTTGGCGGCGCCGACTACTACCGGCCGGGCGGGCAGATCAACATGGCCACCAGCACGACGCGCCAGCCCGGGTCCTCATTCAAGATGTTCACCTACACGGCGGCGATCGAGAGCGGCAAGCTCAGCATGACGAGCCCGATCCTTGACCAGCCGCTGACGTTTCCGCTGGGCGGCGGGACCGACGGCCTCAAACCCTACGCCCCACAAAACTACGACCAGCGCTTCCACGGCACCCTGCCCTTGAAGATGGCCATGGGCAATTCGCTCAACATCCCGGCGATCAAGGTCGAGCTGCTGACCGGCATCCCGGCCGTGCTCGACACGGCCCGACGGATGGGCGTGACCAGTCTCAATCAACCGGATAATGCCTACGGCACCAGCCTGACGCTGGGCGGCTACGGGGTCTCGCCGCTCGACATGGTCACGGGCGCCTCGACGCTGGCGACCCTCGGCGTCCGCCACCGGCCGGCGCCCATCCTGCACATCCAGGACGGCCTGGGCAAGACCAAGTTCAATTACGACCCCGCCAAGAACGAATTCCGTGCCGTGAGTGAGCAGGTAGCTTTCATCATCGACTCGATCATGTCGGATGACCGCAACCGCTGCATGTCCTTCGGCTGCGGTGGCGACCTGACGCTGCCGGGACGCCACGTGGCGGCGAAAACCGGAACGACGCAAGACTTCCGAGACAACTGGACGGTGGGCTTTACCCCCAGCCTCGCGACCGCGGTATGGGTCGGCAACTCCGACTACCATCCGCTCGCCCACAACTCGACCGGGATCGTGGGCGCCGCGCCGATCTGGCACCAATTCATGACGCAGGCGCTGGCCCAGCATCCGGATGAATGGTTCATGATGCCGGTCGGCGTGGACCAGGTGGGCCAGAACTATTACCTGCCGGGCACCGAGTACCTGGCGCCGACCCTGGCCGGGCCCTGGCCGCTGTGTCGCTTCGGATCGCCGTTCAATCCGCGCACCTTGACCGACGCGCAACTGACGGTCAATGGTCTGCCCTGCGTCATCTACTCCGGGCGCGGCACCTCGACGGACGGCAGGAAGCGGAAGCGCCCCTAAAACAAGAAATCCGCCGGCCGCCCGAGGCGGTCGACGGATTAGTGAAGGGATCGCCAGCTATGGCGCCCGCCTGCTGCCGTAAAAGCCGAAACCGCCGGCAAGCAGACCAAGAATGATCAGGATGATCCCGATCAATTGATAACCGAGCACGAGTGCAATGATCCCGAGAACGATTAATAGACCGCCTCCGCCAAAGTACATCCTCCACCTCCTTTCTCGAGAATCCGGAGTGTGACCTCTTCGAATCCACCATAGCCCGCGCACGCCAAGCATGTGAAGGCCCTGTATTCAGCAGGTCAGCGAGCCCGCAGGGCGAGCCGCGCTTTCGCGCGTAATAAGGCGAGCGGCGATGGCGGCTCGTGCGAGCACACGAGGACACGTTCCTACGTCCGAGTGCGCCGCGAGACGCCATAAGCCGCTACGCCTGGTATGATACTCAGTATCAAATGACTCGGACTATCAGGTCGGTCTGCATCGCGGCGCTCGTCGGCCTCATCCTGGCTGCCTGTGGTACCCCGGCGGGCGGATCCGGAAACGGAACGCTGCAGGTGATCGCCGGCGAGAACTTCTGGGGCAGCATCGCGGCGCAGCTGGGTGGAACACACGTCTCGGTGACCAGCATCGTCACCAACCCGAACACCGACCCTCACGATTACGAAAGCAGCGCCACGGACGCCCGGGCATTCGCCACCGCCGACTACGTGGTACTCAATGGTGCCGGCTATGACGACTGGGGACAGAAGCTGCTTTCGGCCAACCCGAGCCAGAACCGCAAGGTCTTCACCGTCGCCGAGCTGCTCAACAAGAAGGCCGGGGACAACGAGCACTTCTGGTACAACCCGGACTGGGTCGACAAGGTCGCCGACCGGATTACCGCCGACTACCAGGCCCTCGATGCGGGCGACGCCGCCTATTTCAGCCAGCAACGCGAAGCGCTTCGCACTGCCTTCAAGCCGTACCACGACGCGATCGCGCGCATCCGCTCAGCCCATGGCGCCGCCCCCGTTGGCGCAACCGAGAGCATCTTCGTCTACATGGGCCAGGCGCTCGGACTGAAGCTGATCTCACCGGCCGGGTTCATGCAGGCGATCTCCGAGGGCAACGACCCGCCGGCGCAAACGGTGGCCGAATTCCAGGACCAGATCGCGCACCACCAGATCAAGGTGCTCGTCTACAACGCGCAGACCTCGACGCCGGTGACCGAGAACCTCAAGCAGCTCGCAGGCCGCAACAACATCCCCGTCGTGGGTATCTCGGAAACCGTGGAGCCATCCACGGCCTCGTTTCAGGATTGGCAGGTCAAGCAACTGACGGACCTGGAGACGGCGCTGGGCCGACAATAACTGCCAAACGTGGCCCGTTCCGCTTCGCTTTCGATAGTCGCCGAGGGTTTGACAGCAGCCTATGGCGATCGCCTGGTCTGGCAAGACGCGAGCTTCGGCGTCAATCGCGGTGAATTCGTGGCCGTGCTCGGCCCGAACGGAGGCGGCAAGTCCACCCTGTTTCGTTTGC
>VBEW01000235.1 GCA_005889225.1 Chloroflexota bacterium
CTCGATCGCCAAGAAATACATCGGCCGCGGCATGTCCTTCCTCGACCTGATCCAGGAAGGGAACATGGGCCTGATCCGGGCGGTCGAGAAGTTCGATTACCAGAAGGGGTTCAAGTTCTCGACCTACGCCACCTGGTGGATCCGGCAGGCGATCACCCGCGCCATTGCCGACCAGGCCCGCACCATCCGGATCCCGGTGCACATGGTGGAGACGATCAACAAGCTGGTGCGGGTCTCCCGCCGGTTACTCCAGGAGCTGGGCCGGGAGCCCACCGATCAGGAGATCGGGGACGAGATGGGGATCAGCGCCGAGAAAGTGAGGGAGATCGTGAAGGTTTCCCAGGACCCGGTCTCGCTGGAAACTCCGATCGGCGAGGAGGAAGATTCGCATCTGGGCGACTTCGTCGAAGACAAGGAGGCGACCTCGCCCTCGGACGCCGCCTCGTTGACGATGCTGAGAACGGAGGTGGAGGACATACTCGACACCCTGACGCCGCGCGAACGGCGCGTGTTGCAGCTGCGGTTTGGCTTGATCGACGGGCACCAGCGGACCCTGGAAGAAGTGGGGAAGCGGTTCGGCGTTACCCGCGAGCGGATTCGCCAGATCGAGGCGAAGGCCCTGCGCAAGCTGCGCCATCCGAGCCGCAGCAAGAAACTAAAAGACTACCTGGAGTAGCCCCACGCGGAAGGTTGGCCGGCCGCCCAACGTCATCGTCTTATGTCCGACGTCGGCGGGAAACTCCTGGCGGTGGCGATCTTCGCAGCCCTGGAGGCGCCGCTTGGCCTGATCGCGTACCGCGCATCTCGCCGTGCGCGACCTCTGATGGTGCCCCTTGCGCTCCTCTTGGCGGCGCTAATAGTGCCGGATGCGGGCTGGGCGGGAGTGCTGCTCTTCGCCAGCCTGATGACGATGTTTGGCATCGCTATCAGGGCGCGAGTGCGCAAAACCATCGCCGATGAGCAACGCCAGTTGGCCATCCACGGGCCGTCGACATGGCTGGGGCAAAGCCGCCGTAGCTCGTTGGCGCTGATTGCGATTGGCGCCGTTGCGATGCTGGTCGGTGTCGCCGGCGACGGAACGGGCCGGACGAGCAGCCCGCTTGCAATCCTCTTTTTCTCTGGCGGGTCGATCATGCTCGGCATGGGCCTTTTCCGGCGCCACACCGTCCTTGTGCACTATCTGGGAGGATCACGCGCTCGCTGGCTCGAGGTTGTCCAGGTGTCAACCGCAGTTCTCGCCTATGGCCTCGCAATCGCGAGCGATTTCCGGCTCTTCGCCTGCTCAGCATCCTTCCTTTCGCATTCCACTTCGTTGTCGTATGGATTCCGCTTATCAAAGCGCAGGAACGTCCCGTTCTGCCGGAAACACCGTTCGCCTGACGGGCGGCCCGCCAAAACTGTTCTGGATAATGCGCTATGTATGTTTGGCTGTATCCAGATCTCCCGATGAGCCGGGCGGTGGAGGAGCTCAATCGGAGGATGCTCCGCGCTCGCGATGCGATGGACCGAGCCTACGCGCAGCCGCTGGACGTCCCTGCGCTCGCCCGGATCGCTCACGTCTCCGAGGCGCATTTCATCCGGACGTTTCGCGCCACATTTGACGAGACCCCGCATCGCTACCTCCAGCGCCGCCGGGTCGAGCGTGCCATGTACCTGTTGAGGGCGACGGACCGGAGCGTGACCGACATCTGCCTCGACGTCGGCTTCACCAGCCTGGGAACGTTCAGTCGGATCTTTCGGGACATCGTCGGCCAGGCGCCAAGCGCCTACCGCGAGCGGGGGCCGATCCACGCCGTCCCCAACTGCTTCGCGATGGCCTGGACGCGACCGAGCAGTTTTGGAGAAGCCCCCGCGCAAAACATCGTCTAGCGTAGGGGCACGATCATTTCGCGCAACCAAGGAGGGTTCCCATGTTCAACGCTCTCGCGATTTCGTCGATCTACGTCCTCGACCAGGACCAGGCGCTCGACTTCTACGTCGGCAAACTCGGCCTCGAGGTCAATACCGACCAGGACCTGGGCTTTATGCGTTGGCTGACAGTCAGCGTGCCGGGCGACCGTGACCGCCAGATCCTGCTGCAGACCCCGGGACCGCCGGCGATCGACCAGAAGACCGCCGCACAGGTCCGCGAGCTGCTGACCAAGGGCGCCACCGGCGGGCACCTGTTCTTCACTACCGCCGACTGCCAAAAGACCTACAACGAACTTCGAGCGAAGGGCGTGGAGTTCGCCGAGGAGCCGACCGAGCGCCCGTACGGCATCGACGCCGGGCTGCGCGATCCGTTCGGCAACCACATTCGCTTCTCGCAGCCGCTACCGGTCACTGCCTCGGCGAAGAGTCAGGAGACGACCCGGTGAATCCGACCGTGACAAGGGCGTTGCTGGCCGGCGGCGTCGTCGCCGGCCCGCTCTACATGGGCATCGGCGTGATCGAGATCTTGATTCGTCCCGGTTTCGACATCAGCCGGCACGAGCTGAGCCTGATGAGCATCGGCGATCTGGGTTGGATCCAGATTGCGAGCTTCCTGGTTACTGGTCTGCTTGTCCTCGGTTGCGCGGTTGGAATGCGCCGGGTGATGCGATCTGGCCGGGGCCGGACCTGGGGACCCCTGCTGATCGGCCTGTACGGTCTAGGCTTGATCGCGGCTGGGATATTCGTGGCGGACCCGATCAACGGTTTTCCGCCGGGGATGCCTGAGTCGAGCACCATCAGCTGGCACGCACTTCTCCACTTCGTGAGCGCGGCCATCGCATTCCTCGGGCTGATCGTGGCCTGCTTCGTCTTCGCCCGCCGATTCGCCGCCCTCCAGCAACGGGGGTGGGCGACCTATTCGCTCCTGACCGGCATCATCTTTCTGGGCGCCTTCATCGGAATCGCATCAGGCGCCAAGCAATCGGCCCTCGTACTCGCCTTCTGGGGCGCGGTGATCCTCGGTTGGGCGTGGCTCTCGCTGGTGTCCGCTCGGCTCATGTCGGCGCTGGATCCCATGCGGGAACCTCGAACCTAACTCGACAGCCCGCCATATAGTGCGGGCATGGACGTCGACCGACTCCTCAGGCTGAACGGCCGGCCGATGCTGCAGCTGGCGGACTTCGTTCTGGATGACCCGAGCGCAGCCGAAGACGCCCTGGAGCAAGCTTTTGTGGCCGCCTGGCGTCAACGGAAAGGGCTGAAAGACGAGGCTGTGTTTCGGCCGTGGCTCCGCCGGATCGTGTTGCGGGAGTGCCTTCGACTGCGGCGGCATCCAGTGTTTCGCGTCCTTGCGATAACGGATCGCGTCGTCGTCCAGGCAACGGCGAGCGCCACTTCAGATGCGGCAGCCGCGGTCAAGCGTCTCTCGCAGTCGGATCGGGCAATTATCTTTCTGCACCTCTACGAAGGTCTGTCTCTCGCGCAGGTCGCTTCCGAATTACGGGTTCGGGAATCGAGCGTGAAAACCCGCCTTCGCCAGATCACCGGGCTCGAATCAGGGATCCTCCTCCTCTACACGACTGAGCGAGCGAGCCAGATCTCGGACAATCAAGCCGACGTCCTCGTTTCGAGAGCGCTAGCCCGGTCCCGGCGGCGCGGCTGGAGCCGCTATCTCGTCAACCTCGCGTCCGCCGTGACGTTGGCGCTCGTGATCATCGCCACCGGAATCGTGCTTCAAGCGCAGCTCCATCTGTTCGCGACGCGCGCGCCAAGCGAGAGCAGTTCAGGATCCCTGCCGCCCATACCGAATGAGGTCGTCAACCTCATCACCGCCTCTGGAGACTCCCGTCTGGTCATGCCATTCAGGCTCCGTGACTCGGATTTTCGGGCGCCGCGTTCCCAGGCGATCGTCGCGCCGGGCGTTGCGCTTCACCTGACGCCAGCACTCGACTGCTCCGTCACGACGGTCCGTCTCGTCGATCCCATCAGCCAGAACGATGTCCTCTCGGAAGTCGCGCTGCCCGGCTGCATCGACACCCCGGTGATCTTGCCGGACGGCACAGTGCTGCTCGATCAGGCGCAATCACCGACCGCCAACTACTTCCGGTCCGGAACACATACCATCCGATACGACTGGCGTACGGGTCGCATCGTTAAGCAGTATCCGAATCTCGCGCTGCCGCTCAACGGCGGCCTGGTCTCAAAGGATGGCCAGATCCTCTACACGCTGGACCTATTCTCGGCGAATAGCACGGTTGACTTCACCGATCTGGCATCCGGCGCTCAAATCGCCCATATCGCGGTCGTCCTCGCCGACAGCGGTGCCGGCGGGGGCCTGGCGCTGTCGACGGATCAAAAAACGCTCTTCGTCAACCAGGGCCATCAGCTGGCCAGCTTCGATGCGCGGTCAGGCGCAGCTGGACCGATCGTCAGATTTGCGGATGCCAATATCGGCGCCGGCTCGGCTGGTCCCTGGTGGCTTCCTGCGATGAGCGACGCGCAGGCAGCCGTCGACACAGGTCGTGGCATCGCCGTCGACCCGCGAGGTCGGTGGGTCGCGGCAGTGGGCTTCAACGACCCGCAACTCCGCGGGATCTGGCTGGTCGGCACATCGACCCGGTTACATCTGATCCGGCGCTTCTATCAATCAGGCGCGCTCACCGCGCTCGCTTTCAGTCTTGACGGAGGGGTGCTGTACGCCCTCGACGTGACGGGCCTGATCATCTTCGACCCCGAGACCGGGCGCATAGTCAAACGATTCACATACCCGGCGGCCATAGGCGCCTACGGAATCGCCGGCGTGCAGGCGCCTTAAGCTACCCCACTTGTTGGCGGGCTGTTACCGATTGGTTGCCTCTTACGAC
>VBEW01000236.1 GCA_005889225.1 Chloroflexota bacterium
AAGGCGAGCACTTTCAGGTCGGGCGCAGCGCTGCCGGCCAGGTCGGTTTATCCCTGGGCCAGGATGAGATCTGAGCGATCGATCGCGTCGTCTGGATGTCGCAAGATGTCCAGCAGGCGCGGATCGAACCGGACGAGTACGCCATGCGCGCCATCCCGCTCAGCACGCTCGAGCGCAGCGGCCCATGCGTCGCGATCGCTGGGGACCTCGACGCGCTGCCAGCGTTCAGTTGAGGATTCGACGATCCGGTTGCGCGATAGCTGCTGAAGCGTGGTGATCCGGCGTTGGTCAAACCCCCCACCCCGACCCTCCCCCACAAGGGGGGAGGGAGATTTGGCCTGACTCGCCCCCGCATGGGGGGAGGGAGATTTGGCCTGACTCGCCCCCGCTTGGGGGGAGGGAGATTGAGGGATCACGCCCAGGCGGAGCTGACTCGTGACGGCGGCAATCGAGGCCAGCATGAGCAATGGGTCAAGGCCGTCATCGTGGTCGTGCAGCCAGACGCTGTCGACACCGGCGGTCTCCATGGCTCGCGCATCCGCCAGGAATTCCCCCGGGTCCTCGAACCGGGAAGGGAAAAGGACGCCGACCTTCATTCAGGCTTGGGCGCTGAAGATGATCACGGCGCGCAAGGCGAACACGCCAACCAGGACCAGGACCGACGCGAGCACCGGCGACACCTGGCGGGCCCACCTGGGGCGCCATTCCACCAGCAGCGGCACCAGCGTTCCGACGAGAACAACGAGCCAGAGGAGAATCCAGGCGCCGCCCAATGTCTTCGTCACCAACCCGCCCAGGGTGACCAGGAAGATGGCGATTAGGACCAGCTCGATGATGATGAAGTAGCGGTCAGCCTCCATCAGCTTGGGCTCGGTGACGTTGGCCTCGCGCTGCCGGCGGCTCAGCAGCATGATGGTGGCCGCCGCACCGCTCAATCCGGAGGCGAGGAAGAGTCCGCCGAGTGTCCAGGTGTCGCTCCAGACCGGCTGATTGCTGACTGCAAGCAGCACCCCGGTGTAGGCCGCGACAAAGATTCCAAGGATTGCGCCGATGACCATGAACGCCGCGCCCAACACGCTGCCAGGAAGACGGCCCACACCAGATAGGGCGCGCGACCGAACGTAACCGCCCTCGCCCAGGGCGACGAGGAACATCACGAAGGCGAAGAATCCGAATATCAGCAAAGCCCAGGCGCCGAGCGACATCGGCGACCAGACTTTCAAGATCGGCGTTCCGGTATTGGCGTCGAACAGCATGTGCCAGAAATCCAGCGGCTTGCCCAGATCGACCGTGAGCAAGATCGGGCAGATCAGCAGGAGCGGGAGACTGATCAGGAAGGCGATTCGCGAGGTGACCCAATCTGCTGCGCTGCCCCAGAGGCGGAGCATCGTGCCGATGACGAAAGCGCCGCCGGCGAGTCCAGCAAAGAAGAAATACAGAAGGATGTACCACTCCCAATTTGGTGGAGCGACGAAATGCTCGTTGATCATTTACCCCCCACCCCGACCCTCCCCCGCAAGGGGGGAGGGAGATGACGGCGCCCCTCCTGGCGAGGGGGAGGGAGATGACGGCGCCCCTCCTGGCGAGGGGGAGGGAGATGACGGCGCTCCTCCTCCCGAGGGGGAGGGAGAAGCTGTGGTCTCGCCGCGACGGCGGAATGCGATCAGGCCCGCAACGCCCGCCAGAATGGCGGTGATTGCGGCAGTGAAGTAGCCAGGAATGTTGTTGCGGCTGGGCAGCACGGCGCTCTCCGTACTGGGCAGGGCGTATGCCTCCGGCTTGTCGGTCAGGAGGAACAGGGCGTGCAGTCCGCCGTATTCCTTGTCGCCGTAGATTCGTGCCTCGCTCATGCCCTGCTGGTGCAGGGCGTCAATCCGGCGGGCCGCCGTCTGGCGCATCTCGTCGAGCGGTCCGAACTTGATCGATTCGGTCGGACAGGCAGTGGCGCAGGCGGGCTTCAGATTGTTCTGCAACCGGTCGTAGCAGAAGGTGCACTTCTGGGCGGTCCCGGTGTTGGTGTTAAAGCCGATCACGCCATATGGGCAGGCGGAGATACAGTCGCGGCATCCATTGCAGACATCCTGCTGGATGAAGACGGTGTCGAACTCCGTGCGGACGATGGCGTCGGTCGGACAAACCTCCAGGCAGCTGGCGTTCGCGCAGTGCTTGCAAACGTCCGACATCATCGACCAGGCGATCGGCTTGTCAGGGCTCTTGGTCGGCTGTTCGACAAAGCGGACGTGCCGCCAGTTGGCATGGTCGAGCTGGCCGGTGTTGTCGTAGCTGCCGCGGAACTCGAGCGGGTTGTTGGGTAGATGATTCCATTCTTTGCAGGCGACCTCGCAAGCCTTGCAACCGATGCAGAGCGTTGTGTCCGTGAAAAATCCGACCGGTTGGGCCATCAGTTAGTTCCCCATCAAGTTGGGCGCGATTTTCGTCAACCCCTGGTCGCGGGCATAGAGATCGAGCGGCAAACAGGCAAGCTCATCGACGATCGGAACGGCGCGGCTGTCACGGCGAAGGTCGAAGGTCAGCAGGTAGCGCCGGCAGGTTGCGCACCCATCGACGCGGGCGTGCGGAAACTGTTGTGACTCCTGGTAGATCGGCAAGCGGGTTCCATTGGATTCGCCGCACGAGGCGCACGTCATCCGGGAGAAGACCCAGCTCTGGTTGCAGCGGGAGCACAGCAGGTACCGCGGGCCGCTGACCAACGGCTCGCCGGAGAGCGCGTGGTACGACAGCTGCGGGAGGCCGCCGCACGAGGGGCACAGCCCCGCACCCCGACCCTTCCCCACGAGGCGAGAGGGCGGTGGTGCCAAGGCTTCGAGAACGGGACCGCAAGTGGCCCGCGCAAGATACGTCTCGACCGGGGTTAGCGAGGACCCCCCACCCTGACCCTCCCCCACAAGGGGGGAGGGAATAAGCCAGCTGCGCATTAGATCTTCGAGATCCGCGGCGGCAAAGAGAGCGATGACGCCGTCGCGGAGCACCGGTGGCCCGGTTTCGACGGTCGCATCGATGATGCCTGGGAGGACGTGCCGGACGGCGAAGGCGGAAAGTTCCGACCCCCCTCCCTGACCCTCGCCCACGAGGGGGGAGGGAATTGAATGAAAGGCATCGGCCATGGGATCGAGCAGCGCGCGGTAGAGGCGCAGGATGTCCGCGGCATGCGGGTAGCGTGAGGCCAACTCGTCGGTCCGCTGGCGCCGCGCCGGCCAGGGATCGGTCGCCGGCGTCGCCGACAGGATCGCATCCAGCGCCTGCATCACATCTTCTCCAGGTTCACGAGGAACGCTTTGAACTCCGGCGTATAGGCGTTGGCATCGCCGACGAAAGGCGTCAGCGCATTGGCCAGCCAGTTCGCGCCCTTGGTCGGATCACTCTCCGCGGACACGCCGACGAAGCCCCAGTGAATCGGGATGCCGACCTGGAACACCTTCTTGCCGTCGATGGTGCTGGCGGCCAGCCGCTTGGTGACCAGGGCGAGCGCTCTTGATGCCCTTCTGGTTGGCCAGCTCCTCCGGGATCTCGACAAACGGCGAGGGCTGCAGGCCAGCGAGCAAGGGAACGTGCTGGGTGACGTAGTGCTCGTGCTCGGTGAGCCGGTAGCTGGTAGCCACGTAAGGGAACTCGTCGGGCTTGCCGAAGCTGTCGCTGACCTTGCCGAAGTTGCCAGTGCCGCCGGTGTAGATGAAGGCAGCCGGATCTTCGGACTGGGTCGGGTGTAGTGGGTTCTTGATCGGGCTCTCCATCGGCTCGTAGTGTTCCGGGAACGGCCCGTCGGCCATTGAGCTGGAGAAGAGCCGGCCAACCCCTTCGCCGGTCATGATGAAGGGCAGCCACGACGTCGGATCCTGGGTGTACGGCTTCATCGTGGGCGGGTAGTCCGGCACATCGCCCACCCACTTGGCCTGGACGGAATCCCATTTGATGGCCGGCCGGCTCGCGTCCCATGGGTCGCCGGCGAGATCAGCGGAGGCGCGGTTGTACATGACGCGCCGGTTCAGCGGCCAGGACCAGGCCCAGTTGGGGAAGAAGCCCATGCCGGTGGGATCGTTCTTCGCGACGTCCTGGACGCCCAGTTTTCGCTGCATCAGGTTGCCGCTGGGGGGGTAGCTGCCCGTGTAGATCCAGTCGCCGGCCGTGGTTGTGCCGTCGTCCTTGAGTGCCGCAAAAGTCGCCATCCGCTTTCCGGTCGTGAGATCGAAGCCGTTGACCTCCTGGGCGATCTCGTCCAGTTCCGGCTTCATGGGATTGCGGTACTTGAAAGTCGTCGCCATAATCGGATCCGGGAATTTCCCGCCCTGCGACTGATACAGCTGCTTCACCCGCTGGAAGAGATCGGCGAGGATCCAGTGGTCGTGGCGGGCATTGCCCTCGGGCGGGAGCACCTGGTCCTTCCATTGCGACCAGCGGCCACTGTTGACGAACGAGCCGTCCTTCTCGATCCAGTGGGTGGTCGGCACCAGGAAGACCTCGGTCTGGATGGACTTGGGGTCGGCGCCCGGGCGGTGCCAGAACTCGGAGCTGGTCGTGGGCAGCGCGTCCATCACCACCAGCCACTTCAGGTTGGCGAGCGCCTGCATCACCCGATTCGAATCGGGGCCAATGCTGGTGGCCGTCATCCCGGAGAGGATCAGGCCCTGCATCTTGCCCTTGAGTGACTGGTCGTAGATCGACATCCAGGATGAGTTCTGAGCCGGCTTGGGGATGAAGTTGAAGGCAAAATCGTTAGCCTTGGTCGCAGCGTCACCGTACCAGCCCTTGAGCAGGCTGACCATGAACTTCTTGTAGTTGGTGCCAAAGAAGTTCCACGAGTGCGGGTCGAATTTCTTGGGCGCCTGCGCGGCGACGTACTCGTCGATGGTTTTGCGTTGTGGCGCCGGGATCTGCAGGTATCCGGGTAGGATCTCCCATGAGATCGCGTGGTCGGTGTTGCCCTGGATGTTCGCGTGGCCGCGTTCGGCGTTCATGCCGCCGCCCGCCCGGCCCATGTTGCCCAACAGCAGCTGCAGCACGGCGCCCGAACGGATCAACTCGCCGCCGGTGGTGTGATGGGTCAAGCCAACCGCATAGACGATCGTCATCACCTTGTCAGGCTTTCCCATCTCGCCCACGAGTTGGGCGATCCGC
>VBEW01000232.1 GCA_005889225.1 Chloroflexota bacterium
TAGGCGCCTACGGAATCGCCGGCGTGCAGGCGCCTTAAGCTACCCCACTTGTTGGCGGGCTGTTACCGATTGGTTGCGCAGTACGCCTTGTATTGGGAACAGTGGTGCCGTGTAGTGATGAGTGGGAGGCGATTCACTCATGTCGATGCTGGGACGGCTGGTGCTGTGGGTTGGGATGGGGGCGTTAGTCCTCTGGCTATCGTCGCTGTTGCTGGGGCCGCAAAATGCGGCACAGCCTTCGGTCGCCCTGCAGCCGTCGTCATCGAGCTCGCCCACGGCTCGTCCAAGCAGCGGTGCCACGCACCCGACGGCAACCCCGATCACGACAGCGCATCCAACAGCGAAACCCAGCGCGACACCAAGCCCGACGCCGACACCGACCCCTTCACGGACGCCGTCACCCACCCCCACGCCAACCTCGACTCCCACGCCAACCCCGACCCCAAAGCCAACCCCGACCCCGACCCCAACGCCTGCCCCGACCCCGACCCCAACGCCTGCCCCGACCCCAACACCGGCGCTCCCAACGTTCAGCCACGTCTTCGTCATCGTGATGGAGAACGAGGAGTCGACCAGCATTATCGGGAACGCCTCGGCGCCGTACATCAACGGGTTGGCACGTAGCTATGGGTTGGCGACCCAGTCCTACGCGATCAGCCATCCCAGCCTGCCGAACTATCTCACGCTGACCGCCGGGAGCACCTTCGGTATCACCAGTGACTGCACGACCTGTTGGGTCAACGCGACAAATCTCGCGGACCAGATCGAGGCCAGTGGCCGTAGCTGGAAGACGTACCAGGAGGGCATGCCGTCGGCCTGCTTCGTGGGGGATGCTTATCCCTACATGCAGAAGCACAACCCATGGATCTATTACAACGACATCCGGACGAATGCCGCGCGCTGCAGTGCTCATGTGGTGCCGTACACCCAGCTGGCCACCGACCTCGGCAGCGGCTCAGTGCCGAACTACGTCTTCATCACGCCCAACATGTGCAACGACATGCACGACTGCACGATCGCAACCGGCGACGGCTGGCTGAGTAGTCACGTGCCGGCCATCCTCAACTCGGCCGCATACCGCAACAATGGCGTTCTGTTTATCACCTGGGACGAGGGAAGCACCAACGCCGGATGCTGCACAAATGCTGCCGGTGGACGCATCGCCACCCTGGTGATCTCGCCCCTGGCACGGACCGGATTTCAATCAACGGTGCAGGAGACCCACTACAGCCTGCTACGGACGATCGAGGATTCCTGGGGCCTGTCCCGGCTCGGCGGCGCCGGTTGCGCCTGCACGGCGCAGATGCGCGAATACTTCCGCTGAGGGACCAGTCGAGAATTCGTCCGGCGAGGTGTTGTAATAAATAGTACAGGTGACTTTGGAGGTCGGGCCGCTGCGCGCCTTCCTGGACGGTCGTTGGGCCGGTATCCGGGAAGAGGTTCGGGCCCAGATTCGCGCGTCAGAGCTGCTCCGACCTACGACCGGACTGTCCGTCGAGGACTACCGCGCCCGGGTGCTGGAGCAGACCCGGATGATCAGCGAGACGAGGAGCGCACGATTATTTTTTCCGCGCGAGTACGGCGGGGAGAGCGACATGGGCGGCGCCCTCGCAGCGTTCGAGACGATCGCGCTGGTTGATCTTTCTCTGCTGGTCAAGATCGGCGTGCAGTACGGCTTGTTCGGTGGCGTGATCCGCCGGCTGGGAACCGAGCGGCACCACCAGCGCTATCTGCGGGCGGCGATGACGATGGAGTTGCCAGGCTGCTTCGCCATGACCGAGACGGGCCATGGCTCGGACGTCCAGTCGATCCGTACCACCGCGACGTATGACCCGTCGCGCGAGGCGTTTGTCATCCACACGCCCGACGATGATGCCCGCAAGGACTACATCGGGAACGTCGCGCGCGACGGACGGATGGCGGCGGTGTTCGCGCAGCTCATCACCGGGGGCGAGGGTCGTGGCGTGCATGTCTTCCTGGTCCCGATCCGTGACGAGCGGGGCCGGCCGTGCCCCGGCGTCCGGATCGAGGACTGCGGGCTGAAAGGCGGGCTCAACGGCGTCGACAACGGCCGGTTGTGGTTCGACCAGGTCCGGGCCCCCCGAGATGCGCTGCTGGATCGGTTCGGTACGGTGGCGCGCGACGGTGCCTATAGCAGCCCGATTGCGAACGAGACCAGGCGGTTTTTCACCATGCTGGGAACGCTGGTGTCCGGACGAGTCAGCGTGGCAGGCGCCGGATTGAGCGCCAGCAAGCTGGCCATGACGATCGCCGTCCGCTACGGCTTGACGCGCCGGCAGTTCCGGGCTGCCGGCAGTGGTCAGGAGGTGATCATCCTCGATTACCTGCAGCATCAGCGGCGGCTCCTCCCGGCCCTGGCCATGACCTACGCGCTGCATTTTGCCCAGGAAGCGCTGGTCGAATCGCTCCACCGGGCGGCCGACGGCGACAGCGCCGACGAGTCGGAACAGCGGCAGCTCGAGACGCTGGCGGCGGGTCTCAAGGCGGTGTCGACCTGGCACACCACACAGACCATCCAGACCTGTCGCGAAGCGTGTGGCGGTGCCGGGTACCTGTCCGTCAACCGCCTGACCGAGCTCAAAGCCGACACCGACGTCTTCACCACGTTCGAAGGCGACAACACCGTGCTATTGCAACTTGTCGCGAAGGGTCTGTTGACGAACTTCCGCGATGAGTTCGGCAGCATGGATACGGTCGGGATGGTGCGCTACGTCGCGGACCAGGTGGTCGGGGCGGTGCTCGAGCGCACGGCGGCCCGCTCGCTGGCCCAATGGATCGCCGACCTGATGCCGGGCAGTGAAGAGGAGGCGAACCTGCTCGATCGCCGCTACCACCTGTATCTCGTGGCCTGGCGCGAGAAGCATGTGCTGGAGGCCGCGGCGCGGCGGCTGCAGAAACTGATGGCCAACGGTGGCGATCCGTTCACCGCGTTCAATGTCGTCCAGGACCACCTGCTGCTGGCGGCTCGCGCCCATGTTGATCGCGTCGTGCTGGAGCACTTCACCGCAGCGATCGATCGTTGTGCTGAGCCGGTGACCAAGGCGCTCCTCGATCAGGTCTGCGACCTCTTTGTGCTGTCGCTGCTCGAGCGCGAGCGCGCCTGGTTCCTCGAGCACGGGCAACTGTCGGCAGCGCGCGCAAAAGCGATCATCACGAACGTCAACCGGCTCTGCCGCGAGCTGCGACCCCATGCGCGACTCCTGGTCGACGCCTTCGGCATCCCGGAAGAGTTGCTGCCGCCGCTGGTGCGGGAGGCTGAGGCCGCGCGCGTCGGTCGCTGACTCTAGGACGTGGGTTTGGCCCAGAGCAGCGCCCAGGGCTGCGTCACGCCCCTGACCTGGCCACGCACGGCGCCGGTTGCGGGATCGATCTGCCAGAGGTTGCTGTTCTCCGCGCCCGCCGCGTAAAGCCATCTGTCGTCGGCGCTGAGACGGATGCTGTCAACCGTTTCCCCAGTGAGAATTCGGAGACGGACTCTGAGGGTGGCGGTGTCGATGGCCACGATCCCGGTCTGGCCAACGGCGAACAACGTCTGACCGTCGGCTGACAGGGCGGCACCACCAATGCGAGGCCCCTTGGCTTCAGCGTCGCTGACCAGGCCGGAGTGCAGATTACCGCCTGAATTCAGGGCCAC
>VBEW01000016.1 GCA_005889225.1 Chloroflexota bacterium
CGGGCCCCATGACCAGTACCAGCACGACGTTTGCAATTCGCAGAGTGGGACACGAGGACCTCGAAGCCTGGGTGGATCTCGCCAACCAGAGCCGGTACTGGCAGGACGACGCCGCGGGGACGATCTTCGACGACTCCTTGAGGACGCCAGATGAGCCCTTGTTGCGGCTCGGAGCCTGGGCGCCCGACGGAACGCTGGCCGGGGTCGCGCAAGCGGTGCTGGGCGAGGACGGCTCGCGCCTCAAGGACCGAGCCCAGGGGCTGGTCGGCGTCGCCAAATCTTATCGAGGCCAGGGCCTGGGCGCGCAGCTCGCCGACAAGGTCGAGCGTTTTGCTCAAAACAACCACGTGAAGTGGCTGGAGGCCGAAGTCAGGGAAAACAATCTCGCGGATGCGCAACCATTCCTCCGGTCGCACGGATTTATCGAGCTCGAACGCTATCGCACGTCGGTCCAGCACCCGGCGAGGGTCGACCTGAGCGACCTCGACCGGCGGCGAAGCCAGCTGCGGCGTGAAGGCATTGAAACCACGGCCTTTCCCGCGATCGACTCGCCGCGGGCGCGCGAGGAGCTCTACCGGGCCACCATGCCGATCTGGCGGGACATGCCGCATGAGCCGCATGTGGACTGGGAGGATCCCCCGATGGCGACGTTCCTCAAAAGCGTCTTCGAAGGCCCGTCCGTGCTGCTGGACAGCTACTTCGTGGCGCTGGATGGGGAACACATCGTCGGCCTGTCGTACCTGATCCGCCGGCCCGACGGCGATGCGGAAGTGGGTGACACAGGAGTGCTGCGCAGCCACCGGCGGCGCGGCATCGCCCGGACGTTGAAGATGATGGTGACGCGCCACGCCGCAGAGCGTGGAATCGCACGCGTGCACACTGACAACCGCGCCGATAACACGGGCATGCTCGCGATCAACCGCGAACTCGGCTTCGTTCCTGGCGAGCTGATCATCATCTTCGAGAAGACGTTGCGATCTGACGCCTGAAAGTCTTGAGGACGCCCGGCGATAATGTCTGGGGCATGAGCGTCAAGATTCCAGCCACCGAAACACTGGACCTCCCCCAGGCGCACGGGTATGCGATCGTCGTCGAAGGATTGCGAAAGTCCTACGGCAGCGTCGTCGCCGTGGACGACATCTCCTTTCGTGTTCAGGAGCGTGAGATCTTCGGCTTACTCGGTCCGAACGGCGCCGGCAAGACCACCACGGTCGAGATCCTGGAGGGTCTCCGCCAGGCCGATGCCGGTCGCGCAGTCGTGGCGGGGATTGATGTCTTAAAGGCGCCGCAGAAAGTCAAGAGCCGGATCGGCGTCCAGCTCCAGGCGTCCGCCTTCTTCGATTACCTCACACTGGCTGAGCTGATCGAGATGTTCGCGGCGCTTTACGAACGGCCCATCGACGCCGGTGCCCTCCTGAGGCGGGTGGGCCTGGAAGAGAAGGCAACCAGTCGGGTCAAGACGCTTTCAGGTGGCCAGAAACAGCGGTTCTCGATCGCGACGGCGCTTGTCAACGAGCCTCGCGTGCTGTTTCTGGACGAGCCGACCACCGGATTGGATCCGCAGGCCCGCCGGAACCTTTGGGAGTTGGCCCAGGCCATCCGGGAAGACGGGCGGACCATCGTCCTGACCACGCACTACATGGATGAGGCGGAAACGTTGTGTGACCGGGTGGCCGTGATGGATCGCGGGAAGATCATCGCCATGGATGCGCCGGCGACCCTGGTTGGCAATCTACTCGCCAAGGGGTTCCGCCGCCGCCAGGTCGAGCGGGAGGCGAACCTGGAAGATGTCTTCCTCGACCTCACCGGCCACGAGCTACGCGAGGGATAGCGTGCGAAATCCCCTCCTCGCGCTAACGATCACTGCCTTCAAGATGTACCTGCGGAACCGGCAGGTCATCTTCTTCAATCTTTTCTTTCCAGTGATGATCGTCGTCATTTTCGGCTTGATCAATGGCAACGGCAATGTCTCCGTGAGCATGGGCGTCGTCGACAACGCCCACAACCAGGTGAGTCAGATTGTCCTGACCCAGCTGCGACAGATCAAGGCGGTACGGCTGAACACCGGGAGCCTGGATACCGAGCGCGCGGCCCTCGAGAAAGGCGAACGCGACGTGGTCGTAGTCCTGCCGGCATCGCTTGGCCAGGGGCCGGTCGCCCTACCTGCCTTTTACAACGCCGGCAAGCCCCAGGAGTCGAGTGCCGCCCTGGCGATCATGAGTCGATTTGTCGACGAGGCGTCGTTTCAGTACGCGCACATCCAGCCGAGCTTCACCCTGGATGCACAGCCGGTTAACAGTCGGAACCTGTCCTACATCGACTTCCTCGTGCCCGGCGTCATCGCGATGTCGATCATGCAAACCGGCTTGTTCAGCGTTGCCTTCTCGTTCGTCGCCTATAAACAGCAGGGGATACTGCGACGGCTGATGGCCACGCCGATGCGCGTTCCGGACTTTCTCATGTCCCGGATCGTGACCTATCTGGTGATGGCGGTGGTGCAGATGGCGATCCTGATCGTGCTCGGCCTGCTGCTCTACCACCTGCATTTCGTCGGCAACATTGCGTACCTGATCATCGTCGGCTTCATCGGCGCCGCCATCTTCATGGCGGTCGGCTTCACCATCTCGGGGTTTGCCAGGGATGAAGGGGCCGTGGCGGCGATTGCCAACTTGATCTCGTTTCCGATGATGTTCCTCTCCGGAGTCTTCTTCTCCCTGTCCAATGAACCCGGCTGGTTGCAGCCCATTACGAAGGTGCTGCCGCTGACCTTCCTGGCGAATGCCCTTCGAAGCATCAGCCTCGATGGCGCCAGCTTGTGGGCGGTGCGAGGCGAGCTGCTCGGCCTGGCCGTCTGGTTGGTAATTGCCCTGGTCCTGGCCACCCGGTTGTTCAAGTGGGAGGTTGCGTGATGGCGGTCGAACTCAGCCCGAAGATGCAGGAATTCACCCAGGAGGTCTATCCGGCCATCATCGGGACAAACCGCAAGGACGGCAGCGTCCAGATCAATCCCGTCTGGTTCGAATTCCAGGACGGGTCATTCTGGATCAACGGGGGCACGAACCGAGGGTGGTTCAAGCATTTGCAGCGCGACCCGCGCATCACCCTCCTGCTGATCGACCCGAAGAACATGTTTCGCTGGGCCCAGGTCCAGGGCCGCATGGTCGACTGGGCCGAAGATCCCGGTGGCGAGCACATCAATCATCTCTCCCATCGCTACACCGGCCGCGACTACCAGAATCCGCGCACCGGCCGGATCAAGATCCAGATCGAGCCCGAGCGGGTGATGGGGTCCATCGATGGCTGGGGACGGTAAAGCGGTCGCGGCCATCAGCCCGGCCGTTCAGGCGCTCGTAGCGCAACCCATCCTGACGGTCGTCGGCACCAAACGCGCCGATGCAACGCTGCAGCTGAACCCGGCCTGGTTTGAGTTCACCGACGGCTACTTCTGGTTGAACAGCAACCGCTGGCGCACCTGGCCGAAAAACGTGCAGCGGGACCGTGATATCACGTTGAACTTCATCGATGCCAGCGAGCCGTTTCGGTGGGCCTCGATCCACGGCAGGCTGGCGGACGTGATCCCCGATCCAGACCACGAGTTCATCGATCGGCTGGCCCGGCGGTATTCCGGACGGGTGTTTCGCGAGCTCCGCCCGGGCGAAGAGCGGATCACGCTCAAGATCGAACCGGTCAGCGTAACCGGCGAAATGATCTAGATCAATCTCCTCCCCCGCTCGCGGGGGAGGGCAGGGTGGGGGCTTTCCGAATCGCTTCCCAGATCCGACACGGCGTCAGCGGCATATCAAGCTCACGGATGCCCAATGGCCGCAGCGCGTCCATCACCGCGTTGACGACGGCCGGAGTCGATCCCGTCGTCCCACCTTCACCGATGCCCTTGACTCCCATCGGATTGTGCGGGGTGGGGGTTTCGGTGCGGTCGGTTTCGAACATGGGTAGATCGGCCGCGGTGGGGAGGAGGTAGGTGGTCAGGTTGCCGGTCAGCAATTGGCCGTCCGGGTCATAGACGACGCCTTCATAGAGCGCCTGGGCAAGACCCTGGGCGATAGCGCCGTGGAGCTGACCATCAACAATCATCGGATTGATCACCGGACCGCAGTCGTCCACCGCGACGTACCGGAGGACTCTCACCGAGCCGGTCTCGGGGTCGACCTCGACGTAGGCGAGGTGCGCGCCAAAGGGGAAGACGGTATCCGGTGGATCGAAGCTCGCCTTCACAGCGAGCTCATCCGTTCGGCCCTCGCCGGCAGCCCAGCCGGCGATGTCCTTCAGCGTCATGAACCGGGTTGGAACGCCGCGGACGTGCACCCGCCCGTCGGTCACAACGACATCGGCAGTGGCCGCCTCGAACGCCGCCGCTGCCAGCGCTCGGACCTTTCGCTTGAGCCGGACCGCCCCCTCGTGGACCGCCGCTCCAGAGATGGCGGCGCTCCGGCTGCCGAACGTGCCGACGGCGTAGGCCGGTTGGTCCGTATCGCCATAGAGGACCCGGACCTTGTCGAACGGTAGGCCGAAGGCATCGGCGGCGAGCTGGGCCCAGGTGGTCTGGTGACCCTGGCCGTGCGGGGTCGACCCGGTGATCACGGTGATGGTCCCGTCGGGTTCGAGCTGGACTGTAGCCCGATCCTCGGCAAATCCGGCGGCTTCCTCGACGTAGGTCGAGATCCCGATCCCCCGCAAGCGGCCGCCCTCGCGCGCGGTTTGCTGCGCGCGCCGTAGCCCCGAGTAGTCCGCGAGATCGATAAGCCGCTTCAGGCTCGCCTGGTAGTTGCCACTGTCGTAAGTACTGCCGGCGGCGTTGGTATAGGGGAACTCCGAGGGCTGAACGAAATTGCGGAGCCGGACGTCGACCGGGTCCAGGTCGAGCTCGCCGGCGAGCCGGTCCATCATCCGCTCGATCAGAAAAGCGGCTTCGGGACGGCCGGCGCCGCGATACGGGCCGGTCGGAGTGGCGTTCGTATAAACCGCGCGCAGCGTGCTCTGCGAGGCAGGAATGCGGTAGCAGCCCGTCTGCAATTCCGCCACGACCGTGGGAACGAAGGCGCTGTAGGGCTCCAGGTGCGCGCCCATGTCGGCCAGGACTCGGGATCGAACCGCGAGCACCGTACCGTCGCGTTGCGCGGCCAGTTCGACGTCCTGCACCTGGCCCCGTCCGTGCCAGGTCCCGGCGCAATTTTCGGACCGCTCCTCGATCCACTTGACCGGGCGGCCGAGCCGCCGGGCGGCAGCGGCCACCGCGATCTCTTCGCCCACGCAGCCACCCTTGCTGCCGAATCCGCCACCGACGTCCTCGACGATAACCCGCACATCGGCCTCATCGATCTTGAGGCTGGCGGCGATGGCTTCGCGCACGCCGTACGCCGATTGCGAGGAGAGTTCGATGGTCAGCCGCCCGTCATCGATCCAGGCAAGCGCACCGCGCGGCTCGAGCGCACTCGGGATCAGCCGCTGGTTGACCAGCCGCTCCTTGACGATCACCGCGGCGCGGTCGAAGGCCCGCTTCACCTGTCCGTGCTTGGACTCTCGACCGAAGGCGAGGTTGGTGCCGAACTCCGGATAGATGAGTGCCGCGTTCTCCGCCAGGGCTCCCTCCATGTCCATGACGACGGCCAGCGGGTCGAGCTCGAGATCGATCCGCTCCAGCGCATCGACCGCCAGCTCGCGCGTCTCGGCAACGAGCATCGCGACGGCCTCGCCGACGTAGCGGGTGCGACCCGCGGCGAGCACGGCCCGCTCCGGCAACGGCACGCCGTGGACCGGCGCCTCGATCTCCAGCGGCGCCAGGTCGTCAAAATCGGCGGCCGACCAGGCGGCCACGACTCCTGGCGTGTTCCTCGCCGCATCGAGGTTGAGGCCGGCAATCGTCGCGTGGGCCAGGTGGCTTCGCAGGAAGACGGCATGCAGGCAACCGGCGGGTTGGACGTCATCGACATAGCGTCCCGCGCCGCGGATCAGCCGCGGGTCCTCGACGCGCCGAACGGAGGCACCAAAGACGGGGGGCGTCATTTCGACGAGTGTATCCTCGCCGTGAATGGGCAACCCCGACGGTTCGATGCCCAGCCTCCTTCCCGAGAACAGCTGGCGTGGCGACCCGGCGCTCCGAGCAGTGCTCACCTCCTGGTTGCGGCCGCAGACGCTCGCCTGGGCGGAGCCGGCGCTGATCGAGATGGGTCGCGCTGCGGCCGACGAGCTGCAGGACTGGGGCGATCTGTGCGAGCGACAGCCCGCGGTGCTGCAGCAATTCGATGGCTGGGGCGACCGCGTCGATGAGGTGCGCTACCCACCGGCCTGGCGCGAGATAGCGGCGGCGGCCGCCCGGGCGGGACTGGTGGCCGCTCCATACGAAACCGAGACGCTGGCCCGCGCCGGGGCCGAGGCGCGGCTAGTGCAGGCGGCGCTGTGTTACCTCTTCGCCCCGTCGACCGCAACCTATCTATGTCCGGTTGCAATGACCGATGGCGCCGCCCGGGTGCTCGTCGAGGACGGAGGCGCTCCAGCGGGGGACGACGCGTTGCGCCACCTCATCTCCCGCGATCCGGCTTCGGCATGGACTTCGGGACAGTGGATGACCGAGCGCCAGGGCGGGTCGGACGTGGGAATGAATGCCGTCGTTGCCAAACGCGATGGCGACGAGTGGCGCCTCTTCGGCCAGAAGTTCTTCTGTTCGAACATCGGCTGCGAGATGGCCCTCGCGCTCGCGCGTCCGGAGCATGCGCCGCCGGGGACCCCGGGGCTCGCGCTCTTCCTGGTGCCGCGTGACCGTCCCGACGGTCGCCGGAACAGCTACCGCATCGATCGATTGAAGGACAAACTGGGCACCCGTGCGATGGCGACCGGCGAGGTGACGCTCGACGGCGCGCATGCCGAACTGGTGGGCGAGGCGGAGCGCGGCTTTGCCCAGATGACCGCGATGTTGAACATCACCCGGCTGCACAACGCCATCACGGCCGCCGCCATCATGCGACGCGCCCTGATGCTGGCGTCGGCGTACGCCGCCCGACGGGAGGCCTTCGGCCGGAAGCTCGATGAGCATCCCTTGCACCAGGAGGTCCTGCGCGCGATGGCGGTCCAGGCCGATGGCGCGCTGCACCTCACGATGCGGATGGCACAGCTGCTGGGCCGGATCGAGACGAAGGAGGCGACCAGCGGCGAGGCGGCGCTCTTCCGGCTCGGGATCGCGCTGACCAAGCTCTATACGGCGAAGCAGGCCGTGGCGGTCGTGTCGGAGGCGCTCGAGTGCTTCGGGGGCCAGGGCTACGTGGAAGATACCGGCCTACCGAGGCTGCTCCGCGACGCGCAGGTGCTCCCCATCTGGGAGGGGACGACCAGTGTCCTGGCTCTCGACAGCCTGCGCGTCCTTCGCCGGGCCGAAACGCTGGACTGCCTCAGCGCGGAGCTGGAGCGGTTGGATGCGCCGGACGCGCGGCGCGCGCTCGACGAGGCCCATCTGGTGATCCGGGGGGACGCCGAATCGGCGGAGCGAGCGGCACGGCGGCTGGCGTTCCGGCTGGCGGAGTCCTGGATGACCGGTCTCCTACAGGCGTCGGAAACGCCCGTTACCCTGCCAGGTATCGGGCTGCGGCCGCGGTAACGACCCGCGCCGCCTGAACGATCTCGTCCACGGCGATCCACTCATCGGTCGAGTGCGCCTGCCGGACATCGCCGGGGCCGTAGAGGATGGCCGGCGTTTCTGCCTCGTGCACCAGTAAGCGCATGTCCGAGCCGTACGGCGCTCCCGCGAGTTCGGGGGCGATACCGAACTCATCGGCATGCGCCGCGCGGAGCGCCCGAAAGGCCGGAAGCTCCGGATCGACTTCGACCGCATCGAACTGACCGCCGTACCACTCGATCTGCGGGGCATGCTCCGCCAGCCACGGGTCCCGCTGGGCGGCGTCGGCGATCGCCGCGGCGAACATTCGCCGGACCTCGGATGAGGCCATGCCGACCGGGACTCCGACGCGACCCTCGCATTCGAGCTCGTCCGGCACCGTCGATGACCAACTGCCGGCGCGGACCCGGCCAATGCTCAGCGCGTAAGCAATCGGGTACTGGCTGAACAGCGGATGAGCCTGCTGATTGAGGGAGCGCTCGAGCTGGCGAAGCCGTGCCTCGATCAGCTGATATTTTTCGATGGCGCTGATGCCCTCATAGCGAACCGACGCGTGCGCGGAGCGCCCGCTGATGCGCAGGCGGAAGGTCAGCGCCCCGGCTTGGGCAGGGATGATCCGCAGCCGGGTGGGCTCGAGCACGAAGGCAGCGTCCGCTCGGTAGCCGCGCTGCGCCATCGCGAAGCTCCCGATGCCGCCGTCTTCTTCGCCCACCACGCTCTGCACCACCAGGCGCCCGCGAAGCTGGAGCCCGCTCTTCTTCAGCGCCGCGCCGGCGCTGATGGCGATGGCCAGCCCGGCCTTCATGTCACATGCGCCGCGTCCATAGAGGCGGCCGGCATGGATATGGGCCGACCAGGGTGAGGCGTGCCAGGCCTGGCGGTCGCCTGCTGGCACGACGTCGACGTGGCCATTGAGAATCAAGGACCGCTCGCCTTTGACGCCGAGCAACCCGGCGACCAGGATCGCCGCCGTGCGCTCGACCTCCATTCCGGGAAAGCGCGGATGCTCCTTCAGCAGGGAGACGTCGGCCTCGAAGCGGTCGACCTCCAGGCCAGCTGCTTCGAGGGTGAGCGCAACCAGGTCCTGGGCATCGCGTTCGTCGCCGGTGACCGAGGGGACGCGGATCAGGTCCTGCGCCAGCCGGACGCACGCACCGGTGTCAAGCGCCTGGAGGGCTTTAGCCTCCGCCCGCTCTCCGATCACCGGGTGAGTGTAATCGCGTGGCGCGGTTCCTACAGGTGTGGGAACTGCTGCTGGCCGAGGTAGACGAGGTAGTCCGGCACGTTCACCAGGTTGGTCAGGCTGTAGACGAAATTCCAGAAGGTTGCGCTGACCGGTCCGCCCTGCCAGAGCAGATAGAAGAGGAGCAGCAACGGCAGCATGCCGAGGCGACTGGCAAGGATTCGCAGATCGATGGAGAGCCAGGGCGCGATGATCCCGAACCCGTCGAAGGGCGGGATCGGGATGAGGTTGAGCACCAGGGCGGTGAACTGCAAGAACACGAGGAAGGCGAGGGCGCCCCAGAAGTGGACGTCGCCGAAGGGTGGTTCCCCCTGGAAGGCAAGGAATGGCCAGCCGATCAAAATGGCGAAGACCAGATTCCCCAACGGGCCACCCGCCGAGGCGAAGCTGCGCCATCGATCGGTTCGGATCGCTCGCTCGTTCAGGTAGACGGCGCCGCCGGGCAGCCCGATCCCGCCGATGAGAAGAAAGACGATCGGCAGCGCGATGCTCAAGACGGGATGCGTGTACTTCAGCGGATTGAGCGATAGGTAGCCGGCCGCCGCCACCGACCGGTCTCCGCCCAGGTAGGCGATGAGGGCATGTCCGAACTCGTGGATGCAAAGCGATGTGATCCAGCCGCCAACCACCAGCAGGACGCTCAGCAGCAGGGTCAGCCCCGGGGCGATGCCAAACCAGAGACCCAGGCCGCCGATGATCGCGGCGCCGACCGGGATCGCGAACACCGGGCTGACGCGGACCGCGCGGGCGAGCGACGGCAGCGGTCGACGGCGAGCGTCCTTCGGACCCGACCCTGGAGCGGTGAGGTATTGGCGGATGGCGTAGATCGAGATCCCGGCTGCCTCCAGCCGTTCGGCGGTGCGCGCGGAGTCCTTATAGAGAAGGGCTAAAAGCACGTGGGCGGGATCAACCTGGTAGTGGCCCATCTGCTCGGCCTCGCGGTGCGCATTGTTGAGGAGGTATCGCGTCGCCGTTCCGATCGGGGCCGGCGCGGCCGGCAACATGGGATCGAGCTGCGGTGATTGGCTCAGGGCGCCGATGTTGGCGTTGAGCGCCGTCAGCGCCCGGTGGCCCGGGTTCTTGGGCAACAGCGCGATCGCTTCCAGCAGGTGGATCGGATCGGCCCGCGATACGCCGCGCATCGTGGCAACGCGCTGCCCCAGCTCCACAACCTCGCGCGCTGACCCGGTCAGCGGGATCTCATGCGCGATTTGCTTGAGCGTCCAGCCCTCGGTGGCGCCTCCACCCGATTCAGCCGCCCCCGTTGACGTCAGGGCTTGACCGTTCCGATGCGCATCCGGAGGCGACCTTCGATCTGGCCGAGCAGCCAGGCGGCAAACTGCTCATGCGACGGGTGTTGTTCCTTGACCATTTCCAGCATCTCATCGTGGATGTGGGTCAGCAGCTTCAGGAACTCGCTGTCATCCATTCCCCACCTCCTGGTCGGGCGCATGATCGGAGCAGCCGGTGGGGAAAATTGTAAACGGCCCCGGGCAACAAAAAAAGCGGCCGGCGGGCCGCTTTCCGGTCGTTATATCTCGCTCAGACGTCGTGGTGTTCGACCTCGGTTGCGTCGGTGGTGTGATGGTGGTGCGTTCCGCCGTACATGCCGCCCGCCACCAGGTTATAGATGACGCCGGCGATGGCCAGCACCAGGAGCAGGAAGATCAGGGACCCGCCAACCTGGAACGACCAGCCGAGGAGCCACAGGACGACCAGGACGACAACCGCCAACCAGATCAGACTCGTCAAATTGTTCACCTCCTCCGAAGCCTGATGGCTTCCCCTTCAGGTTATATTAACGATATCATATCTAATGGGTCGACGATGACCAGGAATGGGGTGAGGAATGGCGCCCGCGGTTGATCTGGTCGAGCCGATCGAATCGGCGCGCGCCGCGGGACTCCGCTACGTCTCGGATCTGAGTCCTGGGATCCGCCGGAAGCGCGCCGGGAAGGGCTTCATGTATCGCAACAGCGAGGGCCGCACCGTCGATGACCGGGATACGATCCGGCGGATCAAAGGCCTGGCCGTGCCGCCGGCCTGGACCGATGTCTGGATCTGCCCCAACCCGCACGGCCATCTGCAAGCGACGGGGCGCGACGCCAGGGGGCGCAAACAGTACCGCTATCACTTGCGCTGGCGCGAGGTTCGCGATGCCGTCAAGTACGACCGGATGGTGGCCTTTGCCGCGGCCCTGCCAGAGATCCGCGAGCAGACCGACCGCGACCTGGAACGGCCCGGCATGCCGCGAGAGAAGGTGCTGGCGGCGATTGTCCGGCTGCTCGAGGAGACCCGAATCCGAGTTGGCAATGAGGAGTATCGAAAGGAGAACGGCTCCTTCGGCCTGACAACCCTGCGAAACCGACATGTTGAAGTGATCGGCTCGGACGTGCACTTTAGCTTTCGGGGCAAGAGCGGCAAGCTGCATCGCGTCGACCTCCAGGACCGGAGGCTGGCGCGCATCCTCAAGCGATTCCTCGAGATCCCGGGCCAGGAGCTCTTCCAGTTTCTGGACGAAAGCGGAGAGGCCAAGCCCATCGACTCGGCCGATGTCAATGCCTACCTGCGCGACATCAGCGGCGAGGACTTCACCGCGAAAGACTTCCGCACCTGGGCCGGTACAATCCTCGCCGCCCGATTCCTGTGCGAGACGATCACCAGGCCGAACACCCGTGGTGCCAAGAAGCATCTCGTCCGCGCGATCGCGCGGGTGGCCGACGAGCTCGGCAACACCCCGGCCGTGTGCAAAAAAGGCTACATCCATCCCGCGGTCATCGCCGCCTACCTCGCCGGCGGCTTGAAGCCCGTCAACGAGAAAGATGACGTTGATCCCTACCAGCTCTCCGCCGAAGAGCGCAGCCTGTTGGCCCTGCTCAGCGCCGAGGCGTCGTAACCCTACTGGCTCAGCAGAAGGTAGGTCGCGATCGAGAGGGCGACGAAGAGTGCGATGATCCCAACCGCTGCCAGGGCGGGAAGGGCCGCCGGCCCGCCATTATCGGGCGCCTCCATGACAATCCATGGTGACCGGTTCCTCTGAAACGCGCGTGAGGAGACTGTATGAATTCGCTAAGGGTTCTCGGCTCTAGTACCAGTAGTTCGAGCCTTCGGCCGAGCCCGCAGGGGGCGCGGAGTCGCGAAGCAGTCCCTTTGGCCCGGCCAGGGTGCGGACCACTTGCTCGACGCGGGCGATGAAGCTGTCGTAGTCCTCACCCGGTTGCGGAGTCAACGGATCGCCGAAGGTGATGCTGGCCGGATGCCGGCGGGGGATCCGGCGAAAACGCGGGAAGACCTCATAGAGGCCGTCGACATAGGCCGGTACGATCGGGACCCCGGCATCGATCGCCAGGATGGCGGCGCCTTTCTTGAAGGTGCCGATGTTGCCGGTGCGCGAGAGTGTCCCTTCGGGGAAGATCACGACCGACCAGCCGTGGCCGAGATGCTCCTTCAACCGGTCGAGCGCCGGCCGAGCGCCGCCAGCGCGCGGGATGGGGAAGGTGTTAATCAACAGCTCGGTCAGCATCGCCTCCCACTTCCGCTTGAAGATCGAGTCGGCGGCGGCCACGACAAACGCCCGGAAGCGGAACCGACTGGGCAGCGCCTGCAACATCACCACGGCGTCCAGGGCGCTGCTGTGGTTGGAAACGAAGATGGCGCCCCCCTTGATGGCTTTGACGCGATACCGGTCGATCACCGTCAGTGGCGAGAAGGCGCCCATCAACGGGAAGATGATGAAGGTCTGCAAGATGGCCCGGGCACCGCGCACGGTTCGGGCCCGCGGCCACGACGGAAGCTTGACCGGCGGCTGGCTGGTCGTTTCCACCTTTCTCCCCTCCGGTGGGCCGCCCGCTAAAGTTAGGTTCGGGTGCCGATGCCGGAACATCGCAAGCGTATCTGATGGCCCGACCACTCCGAGCGACGGAAAACGTCTCGGCGGAGATCAGTCGCAACCTGGCTCTCGAACTGGTCCGGGTGACCGAGGCGGGGGCGCTCGCCAGCGCCCGCTGGATGGGCCGCGGCGATAAGAACACTGCTGACGGTGCGGCCGTCGACGCCATGCGGCGGGCCCTCGGCATGATCCCGATGGACGGCGTGGTTGTCATCGGCGAGGGCGAGAAGGATGAGGCGCCCATGCTTTACATCGGTGAGAAGATCGGGACCGGCGACCCGCCCGAGGTTGACGTCGCCGTCGACCCGATCGACGGCACCACGCTACTGTCGAAGGGGCTTCCGAACGCGATCTCGGTGGTCGCCATGGCAGCCGGGCGAGGATCGCTCTACGACGCCAAGCACGTCGCCTACATGCACAAGATCGCGACCGGCGCCGACGCGTCCGGCACCCTGAACATCGAAGATCCTGTCGCCGCCAACCTGCAGCGGGTGGCCCGGGCCAAGCGGATGCGGGTCAGCAACCTGACCGTGGTTATCCTGGATCGGCCCCGGCATGAGGATCTGATCAAAGAAGTCCGCGAAACCGGGGCGCGCATCAAGTTGATCAGTGACGGCGATGTGGCCGGAGCCATGATGACGGCAATCGACGGTTCGGGACTCGACGTGCTGCTCGGGATCGGGGGCTCGCCCGAGGCGGTGCTGGCGGCGGCCGCGCTCAAATGCCTCGGCGGCGAGATTCAATGCAAGCTCTACGCCCGTAACCCTGAAGAGAAGGACAAGGCCGAGGCCGCCGGCGCCGACTTCGATCGGGTGCTGGGCATCGACGACCTGGTCCGCAGTGATGACGTCTTCTTCGCCGCGACCGGCGTTACCGACGGCGAGGTCCTCCAGGGCGTGAAATATCACATGAACTGGGCGGAAACAGAATCGCTGGTCACACGTAGCCGTTCAGGCACCCTGCGGCGCATCTACGCCCGCCACCACTGGGGATACAAACAGCGGGAGTGGCTCGGGCAGCCGGAGGAGGGCTAGACTGGCGAGCCCTAACTCTTTAGGGTCGTCTGCGCCGCATTGAACGGAGAAACGACCGACTCGCCGCAGTGGAGGCAGTAGCGGGCGCCCTCGGGTAGCAGCCGGTGGCAGCGCGGGCAGAGATGCATGCCGCCATCGAGCGAAAACAGGAAGTCCGGCCAGGCATCGGCCGTCTCCGGCCCGACCAGCGTGACGGTGTCGAGCAGCTCATCGATCTCCTTGCCAACAAGTTCTTTCTTTTCGATCAAGACCCTCGCCAAGCGGTCGATGGCGTCCTTGTTCTTTACCATCAGACGCCAACAATCGACATAGGCGCTGCCCAGAATTTGCGCGACATCACGCGCTTTTTCTCGATCCCGCAGAACGGTGGCGACGACGTTGGGATCACCCTGAGGCGCCTGCAAAGCGGCGGCCGCCGAAATCAGGCGATGGCCGATCATTTCCGCGCGGAGGCTGTCCTCGTCATTTCGCCGGTCGGGACCCATCCCAAACACGCCCACCATGAGGGCGGCATCTCTCGTGGCAGACATGAGGTCGCCTGACACGCCCTGGCTGTTTTCGCCGTAGAAGACGCGCTCGACCGCGATACTTCCGATACCCCAGCGAAGATCCCCAGCCATTCGTGAGCGGAACTTGGAGAACGATTCTTCGGCGTCCACTGCCTGGTGGTGCCCAAGAGATCCTCCGCGTTTGCGGATCGATAGCCGGACCGATTTCATGTCGGGTATGAAGAAGCGATTCGCCACGGCGTGACCCATCTCGTGCCGGGCAGTAGCCAGTGTTTCCCTCTCTGAGTATTGGATTGGCTCGGCGAGCCCTGCCTCGATATTCGCCATGGCCTCCCGAAGGTCTTCCCAAACAACGCCCTCGCGGCCGTGTTCGAAGGCGTACATCAGGCCGACGGAGAGTGCTTGCTGGATCATTGCTGGCGAGTAACCCTTCGTTATGCGAGCGAACTCGTCGCGCATGTCAGGTTCGTCGAGTCGCTTATCGTGGCGGACCCGGCTGAAGTAGAGGTCCGCGATGTCTTTGCGATCGTCGAAGTCCGGCATCTTGAATATGATCTGGCGTCCGAATCGGCCCGGACGGGTGACAGCCTCGTCAAGCACCTGCGGCCGATTGGTCGCCCCCATAAAGAAAATGTTGTAGCGGGGCGGTTTCAGCGGCGCCAAGCGCAGAGGAAGCGTGCGCTTGCCCAATCGGATCCGCTGCGGAATGATGAAGGTGGCGTCGAGAAGGGCGTTGACGGTCTTACGGATTGCCCGCCGGATGGCGCTCGGGTTATCGAGGCCATCCATGACGACGAGCAGCATGTTGAGCGCCATCATGCCGCCGCCGAACATGCCGCCCATCATCCCGCCGCCGCCCATCCCGGCGCGCCGGCTGCCGAGCGTGTCGAATTCGTCGATGAAGATGGCGCAGCCTCCCCACTTCTTCGCCCGCTTCTTTGCCATCCGGGACATCATCAGGACCTTGAGCACATCCATCCCGAGAAACATGCCGACAAAGGAGGCGCCCGAGGTGACCAGGATGGGCAGTTCCAGGGTGCTGGCGATCGCCTTGGCCAGCATGGTCTTCCCAGTCCCGGGCGGACCAACCATCAAGATGCCGCGCTCGCGCAGGCCGCCGGACTGAATGTACTTGTTCCCCTGCTCGATCAGGCGGAGGATTTTCTGCATTTCTTCGACGGCCGCCTTCTGGCCGCGGACATCCGACAGCCTGACCTGCCAGCTGGCGTCCCCCGGATCGCTGGGGTTCAGCCCCATGCGGGCATAGAGTAAGAACGGCCCGAAGAACAGCAGGAAGTTGGCGAGGAGAAGGGCGAGGACATAGATCAGCGACTGCAACATGCTGCCGATGAGGCCCGGCGCCGCCAGCAGCGCTGTTGTGGCGCTCAGATCGAGGACGACGACGTAGTAGCCCAGGTAGAGCGCCGTCAGCACGCTCAGCCAGAGGAGGCGGGTCCAGGTCGCGGCGCGGCCGACGTCGATGATGCGGCGCTCGCGCGAGGTGCGCTCGCGAATGATTTCGCGATTGATCATGGCGCGCCGGAAGACCGTGAACAGGCCGCGCAGGTAGAGCATGGTGCCGGCCGCCAGCAGGAGGGACGTCACGATCGGGTAGCCGCGAATCAGCAGGAAGGTGAACATGCTGAGCCCGGTCCCCAGCCAGACTAGGGCGAGCAATGGGGTAAGGGCGCTGAAAGCTCGAGCGGTCACCGGCGGTTCGCTCGGCGGTAGTGCCGGCGGCGCGGGCGGGTCCGGCGGTTCGGGCGCGCGTAGGGTGGGATCTACCATCGCTGGCTCATTTTCTCACCACTTCCGGGCTGATCTGTAAGCTCTGCCTTGCCAGACGCCAGCGGTAGATCACATAGGGACCAAGGCTGAGGAAGCCGCAGGTGATCGTGCCATGGACCAGCGTCACAGTCAGGAGAGAGGGTGGCTGCGGCTGCCAGAGATAGATCAGTCCGAGAGCCAGACCGGCGGCGGTCGCGCCAATGACGGGCCGCCAATCCCAGCGGTCCAGCAAGTGATACGCGCCAAAGACCGCCGTGGTCACCACGACCGCCGCGGCCGGCGCGTTCCACCACCGGCTCAGACCTCCCTGCATGAATCCCCGGAAGAACAACTCTTCAATCGGCGCGTTGAGGGCAAGATAGTAGACACTCTGGACGGCAAGGTCAGGACCGTCAGGCACGAACCAGTGCCGTCGACGCCGAGCGAGATATTCCGCGAACCAGGCAGCGATCACGAATCCGGCGAGCGCCAGGGGGATGCTGACGAGGAGATCGCGAATCGGATGGGCGAGCGTGACTCCAAGGGCGGTCACGGGGGTGCCGGTCAGCCGGATGAATATCAGGGGCACGATCGTCAGCGGGGCCAGCCGGATGAGAAGGTCGAGCCGCATCCATCGCCAGCTGTCGGCTACCGTCGTTCTATACAGCACGCCCCGGGCGGCCATTAGCTAACCGTCAGGTCGATACTGAGTGGTGGGCCGCCATTCGCCGCCGACATCGGTTCAGACGCCTCGCCTAGAAAGACCTGGACGGGAATTTGAAACCGTCCGGTCTCGCGAGGAAGGACGCCGATCAACAGGATCGTCTGGCCGCCAGGTGGCAGCGCGGTGGGGAATTCCAGGGTCTGGCCATCCGGGAGCACTCGTGCCTGACTCGACAGATAGCTGAACTCAAACGACGATTGGATCGCCGGGAAACGCAACCGGATGGCCTTGATCGCGATTGGGCCGGTGTTGGCGACGTGGATCTGCCAGACGGCGACTTCGCTCATTGGAACCTGCGGCTCGTAGATCGCCGTCAAGCGCGCATCGGCGTCCGCATCGGTTGGCTCCCGGACTTTCGCCCCGAGGGCGAGCGTTGTCAGGATGCGGCCATCCGGTACCGCAACCCGGGCTGCCGTCGAGCCGCCATTCCTGGGCGTCAGTGTCAGGTCGATTTCTGAATCCATCGCCCTGGTCGGAACCAGGCTGACTGATAGCGTTTCAGTGCCTCCGGGAGGAATGACGCCGGCGAAGAAGATCGACGTTCCGCTGATAGTGGCGGCCGATTCGGCCCCTGTGGCGCCCAGGACTCTCCAGCCCGGGTCCAGCCGACTGAAGCGCAACGTGAGTCCGTGCACCACACGTTGGTCTTGATTGTGGACGGTCAGGCTGAAGCTGAGCGGAACCCCGGAGATCTTTTGGTTGGATGACCAGATTGCGCTGGTCAGGGTGAGATCGTAAGGGGCGATTGTTGCTCCGGCACTGCGACCGAGTGACCGAATCGGGTTCCATAGGGCGACCGCGGCGCCGACCAGAATAACGAGAGCCGCCCCGAATGCGACCCACGGCCAGGCGCGCGGCCGAGGCGCGTCGGTGAGCCCGCCGACGTACTCGACCGGCGGTTGGGTCGGCGGCTCAACTACCGGGTGGAGCGGCTCCTCCATGGCTACCTTCTACCATCTGCGGCGCCGGGTTGCGTCAGTCCGTCGCTACGACCTCGAGATCCCGGGCAGTACCGGCCGCTCGATCTCGATGGGAGCCGCATCGTCCACTGCCTCGATCTCCGCTTGCTCGATCCGGGCTTCGCGTCGCAGCAGACCCAGGAGGTCGTTCCACAGCCTCGTACCCAGCGCGATCAAAACCGCGTCACCGGCCGCGTTGACGGCGTTGCGAGCCAGCGATGGCGGCCTGCCATCGACATCTGCCAGCAGGTGGGGGCGGTAGACGGCCGCGAGGACGATCCCGACCGAGGTCTCCACGCATCGGCGGCAATGCACGAACTCATCGAGGCGCGGATGGACTGTGGAGAGCCGGCGGCGAGCTGGCTCGAAGATTCCGCCCTCCACGAAGGTGCAGCTGAGCTGGTGGCCGATCGCGGCGAGGAAAAAGAAACGCAGCATCGCCCGGCCGAGGCTCATCATTTCGAGCTTACCCGATCGCCGGTCAAGGGCTCGAGCGCGTCGGCGAGCTCGTCGAGCTGGGCGGGCGAAAGCCGCCGGGCGAAGTGCTGCCGGACGCCGCGCAGGTGTAAGGGTCGCGCCCGGCGGAGCCGCGCGGTGCCTTCCGTTGTCAGGATCGCCCAGGTCCCGCGACGGTCGGTGGCGCAGTTTCCCCGTTTGACCAGTCCGGCCCGAACCAGCCGGTCGACGAGCCGCGTGATCCCGCTGGGGCTCAGTCGAACGCGCTCGGACAGGTCACTCATGCGCAGCCGGCCATCCTCGGCGCGCCCGAGCTGCGCGAGGACGTCGAATTCGGCCAACGTCATCCCCTCGCCGGCGACCAACTCAGCCTCCAGGCGGCGCAACAGGGTCGCCTGGGCGTCCAGGAAGGCGCGCCAGGCCCGCAATTCAGCCGGTTTCAGTTCACTCCCCACGGGAATATATTGCCCCATTAGTTTGTTGCTTTGAGTAATGTTGCTCACGCAACAATCTAGAACCGGGAGGACTGAGGCATGAAGTGGGCAATTGACGCCTATCACACGAGTGTCACGTTCACGATTCGACACATGATGTCGAGGGTGCGTGGCGAGATGAAACTCAAGGAGGGGTGGATCGACACCGACAGTGACAACCTGAGCAACGCCAGCGTGGAGGTCGTGCTCGATCCGGCGACCATCAACACCGGCGTGGAGATGCGGGACAACCACCTGCGCAGCGCCGACGGTCACTTTGACGTGGCGAATTATCCGACGATTACGTTCAAAAGCACGCGAGTCGAAGGGACGGACCCCTCGCACTTCAAGGTCATCGGCGATCTGACGATTCACGGGCTTACCAGGGAAGTCACGCTCCACGCCGGTTTCACCGGTGAAGTCAAGGATCCCTGGGGTAACCGCCGCATCGGGTTTTCCGCCGAGACGAAGGTGTACCGCAAGGACTTCAATCTCACCTGGAACCAGGCGCTGGAAGCCGGCGGGTTCGTCGTCGGGGACGAGGTGAAGCTGGATATCGACGTCGAGGCGGTGCCGGCCAAGACCCCCGCCGAGGCCAAAGAAGAGATCGAAGCCGAGGCCGCGCTCGAGTCTCGCTAGACGACTCCCCTTCATGCACAGCCCGCCAGTACGATGGCGGGCTGTTTTTTGTCAGCCGATAGAGTAACCGCGTGATCGACGAGGCCTGGGCGCTGAAGCCGGCGCTCGAGCAAGCGCGGGCCATCGCAGCGAAGCAGCTGAAGCCCTCCGACCTGGTTGCGCTGTACTACGATCGCATCGCTCGCATCGATCCCGAGCTCAATTCCTACGTGCTGCTCACCCGTGAGCTCGCGGAAAGCCAGGCGACCGCCGCGGAAAAGCGGGTCGCGCGCGGCGAGCGGCTGGGCTTGCTGAACGGTGTGCCGATCTCGATCAAGGAGACGTCGGCCCTCGCCGGCTATCGCAATAGCCTTGCCTCGCGCGTGTTCGAAAAATCCATCGCCCAGGTCGACGGCTTTGCCATCGGGCGCCTGAAGGAGGAGGGAGCGGTCATCCTCGGAAAGACGAATGCGTCGGAGTTCGGGACCCGCCCCGTCACCGAAGGGCCGATGTTTCCTCCAGCGCGCAACCCGGTTGACAAGAGCCGGACGGCGGGCGGCTCCAGTGGAGGCGCCGCCGCGGCGGTCGCCGCGGGACTTTGCGGCCTCGCCCAGGGCGGGGACGGCGGTGGATCGATCCGGATCCCGGCCTCGTGCTGCGGCGTGGTTGGATTTAAGCCGGCGCGCGGCCGGATCTCCAGCGGCCCGCTGTTCGGCGAAGATTGGGCCGGTTTGTCCACCAACGGCGTGATCGCCCGAACGGTGGCGGATGCCGCTCTCGGCCTTGACGCCATGAGTGGTCACCTGTCGGGTGATCCCTACTGGGCCGACATCGATCAACCGTTCCTTCCCGCGGCGCAACGTCAACCACCGACGCTACGCATTGGATGGACGGTGGATGCCCCCACCAGCGTTGACCCGGAGGTGGTGGCGGTGGTCGAATCAACCGCGAAGGCGCTCGCGCGTCTCGGTCATGCGGTGACCCGCGTCACGCCCGACCTCGCCCAGTTCCGCCCGCTGATCCAGACGCTCGCGGTTACTGCGGTCGGTTCCCTCCCCATCGAGCGGACCGAGCTGCTTGATCCGCTCAATCGACTGATGTTCGAAGCCGCATCATCGTCGACGGCGGTCGACTACCTGCAGACGCTGACGCAGCTGCACCAGCAGGCCCGGAAATTGATCGCGACCTGGGACCGGATCGATGTGTTGCTGACGCCGACCCTGACCTACCCGGCGCCGAAAATCGGGACGCTCGGCCAGCACGTCGAGACCGCCTCGGCTGAGTTCCTGGACTGGTTGAGTTTCACGCACCCCTTCAACTGCACCGGGCAGCCGGCGATCAGTGTGCCGCTGGCGATGAGCAGAAGCGGACTGCCCATTGGAATCCAGCTGGTTGGCGGGCCGCGCGATGAATACACAATTCTTTCACTCGGCGCCCAGCTCGAAGCAACGGTCAGCAGTTAGTGGGATAGGATCCTTGGCGATGGCTGCGGATTGGTTGCTGATCGATGGGTCGAGCGTAATGTTCCGCGCGTTCTTCGGCATCCCGGTGACGGCGTTCAAGGCGCCGGACGGCCAGCCGGTGAACGCCGTCCGCGGTTTCCTCGACATGCTCGCCCGCCTGGTGACAGACCGTAAGCCGCGGGCCATCGTGGTGGCGACCGACGAGGATTGGCGCCCGAAATTTCGCGTCGACGTGATTCCCAGCTACAAGACCGCCCGCCTGGAGCGGGGCGCGATGCCGCCCGAGCTGGAGCCGCAGGAGCCGATCATCCGCGAAGTCCTGGCCGCCATCGGCGTGGAGGTGGTCGGCAGCGATGGTTTCGAGGCAGAGGACGTGATCGCCTCGTTATTGCTGAAGATCCGGGGCAAGGTCGAGATTGTGACCGGTGATCGCGATCTGTTTGCTCTGGTGCGCGATCCTGACGTGTGTGTCCTCTACACGCAGCAGGGAATCGGCCGGCTGCTGGTCGTCGATGAGGCCGAGGTGGAGCGCCGCTACGGGATTCCGGGGCGGTCGTACGGCGACTTTGCGGTGCTTCGTGGGGATCCGTCCGACGGACTTCCGGGGGTACCCGGCGTGGGGGAGAAGACGGCAGCCCAACTCGTCCGCCGCTACAAGAACCTGGACGGGATCATCGCCAGCGGCCGGCTTGGCGAAGCGGGCAACGCCTACGTCCAGCAGGCTCGCCGGGTGGGTGTGCCGGTCAGCATCGCACCCGTCGACACCCCGAAGGGGACGCGGCCGGCGAGGGCTCGTGACCCCCAGCGGCTCGCCGCCCTGAGCGAGAACTACGGCATCGCCGCTCCTGCGGAACGGCTGGTTCGCGCGCTGGCGGGACCTGCCCCAACCCCCGCCCCAATTGCCTAGCAGAAAGAGGCCGTAGAAGGCACCACGCGGGGAAAGCGGAGGGCGCCTCTACGGCGATGCCGGGAGATCGCGACCATCCGATAACGCGCAAGGGGCCTGGCGCGTTACGGCTTATATTGGCGGCTGCAGCATGCTTGATCCGAAGCACCGCGTCATCATCGAGTTCTGCGTCCCTTGAAACTACCTGGACCAGGCGGTCGGCCTGGCGGCGGAGATCCTGGGAGCCTGGGCGCCCATCATGGTCGACGTTTCCCTGCGCTCCGGCAGTAAGGGTAGGTTCGAAGTGACCCTGGACGACCAGCTGATCTTCAGCAAGGTGACGCTGCGCCGGTTCCCGCGTCCGGGCGAAATCCTCAGACTCGCGGAGCCGACGCTTGGCCCCGCGCTCGACTGGCGTTAGCACCCTGTTCCGGCGTCCGCTTCCCTTCCTGCTTGCGCTGGTGCTGGCGGTCGCCGGATTTCAGTACGCTCGCCCGCTGCCGGTGACCGCGGCGACGTCGATCGTTCCCGTGGCGCAGCGCATCGGCACGGCGCCCGCATTGCCCTGGCCCGCGCAGGGGGCGGCGGCCCTCGTCATCGATGGCCTCGGCCCCGTAGGAAGCTCGGGCGGTACCGCGCCACTGCCGATGGCCAGCACGGCGAAGATGATGACCGCCTTGATCGTGCTGGAGGACCATCCGCTCGCGCTCAATGATCCAGGCCCCCTGATCGTGGTGTCGCGGGCGGATGTTTCGACCTATGTCGCCGAGCAGAACCAGGGTAAGTCGGTGCTGCCGGTGGTGGCCGGTGAGCGGCTCACTGAATATCAGTTGCTGCAGGGGCTGCTGCTGCCCTCGGCCAGCAACTTCGCGGACATGTTGGCCACCTGGGATGTCGGCAGCGTGCCTGCCTTTGTCAATCGGATGAATGCCCGCGCAGCCTCGCTCGGAATGAGCGCGACCCACTACGCGGATGTGAGTGGGTTCTCCCCGCTCAGTGTCAGCATCCCGTCGGACCTCATCGTCCTGGCGCAGACCGCCATGCAACTGCCGGTCTTCGCCCAAATCGTCGCTCAGCCGCAGGCCACCCTGCCGGTCAACGGCGTCATCCGTAACCTCGATGCCTTGCTGGGCCAGGGCGGTATCGTGGGGATCAAGACGGGTCACACCGACCAGGCGGGCGGTTGCTTCGTGGTGGCGGCCGACCTGAGCATCGACGGTCAGCCGGCACGGGTGTATGGCGCGGTGATGGGCCAGCCTGGTGCGCTCCAAGGGGCGTTTGCCGCGACCACAACCCTGTTGCGGGCGCTGGCACCAGTGCTCCACCTTCGAACGGTCGTCCACCGCGACGACGTGATTGCACGCTATCAGACGCCCTGGGCCGAATCGGGGACGATCGTCGCCGCTCAATCCGTCGCCTGGGTATTGATTGATGGCACCACGCTCGCGGGCCGCGTCAAGCTCGACGACCTGCCCTCCACGCTGCCGGCGGCGACGCGCGTCGGCACGCTGTCCCTTGACGCGGGATTGCACCGAGCACAAGTGCCGTTGATATTGGCGTCGGCGGTGAATGGTCCGGATCTTGGCTGGCGCCTGACGCGAGGCTTCTGAGCTTGCTAGCCGGTTCGGCGTTTGCCATAGCCGAGCCCGGGTATAAACCCGCTGACAGCATTTTGATGGGTCTCAGTTAGGAAGGGAGGATCGGATCCTGTGAGTGGAAATCTGCCGACGTCAGCTGTCGACACATCCGCTTCGGACAGCGCTCTGTTACTGGGCTCACCGCAGCCCGTGCCATCTTTGACTGATACGGATGCGCCGGCTGTTGTGAGGGTCGATCCGTCGATCGCGACCCGCATCGACGCCATCGTCAGCGACTACGTCAAGGGGTTGACCTCCCTTGACCCTAACTCGCCGGACTTCGCCGCGAAGGTCCGTGCGATTCACGCCATGGCCAGCGACGATATCCGCCAATCAGCGAGCGTCTCGAACCGCCTGCTGGATAAACCCATAAAAGCCATGGAATCAGGCCTGTTCAACCAGAGCACCGCCGTTTCGAAGTCGCTCGTGGAGCTTCGGCGGACGGTGGAAGACCTCGATCCTTCAGCCCATGACCTGCTCAATCCCAAGCGTCTCCTTGGGCTGGTACCCCTTGGCAAACGCCTGCGTGATTACTTCGGCCGATATCAATCGGCGCAAGGTCATCTGAACGCGATCGTCCAGGCGCTCTATCGAGGCCAGGACGAGCTGCGCCAGGATAACGCGGCGATTGAACAAGAAAAGGTCAACATCTGGTCGATCAAGGGCAGCCTGGAACAGTACATCTACATGGCCGGAAAGCTCGATGCGACGCTCGAGGCAGAAATTGACCAAATCGGCCAGACCGATCCCGGGCGAGCGAAGCTGCTCCGCGAGGATCTGCTTTTCTACATCCGGCAGAAACGCCAGGACCTGCTCACCCAGCTGGCGGTCAACGCGCAGGGTTATCTTGCGCTCGAGCTTGTGCGCAAGAGCAACCTGGAACTGATCAAGGGAGTCGATCGGGCGACGACCACCACCGTGTCCGCCCTTCGCACGGCCGTCATGGTGGCGCAAGCCCTCGTCAACCAGAAATTAGTCTTGAACCAGATCGCGGCGCTCACGACCACGACCGGGCATCTAATTGAGTCGACATCGGGGATGCTGCGTGATCAGACGGGTCAGGTGCACGACCTTGGGGCCGATGCGATCGTGGGTATCGAGAAGCTGCAGGCGGCCTTTGCCAACGTCTACGCCGCCCTGGATACCATCGATGCCTACAAGCTTGAAGCGCTCGACAGCATGCGGAAGACGGTGGTCGCTCTTACGAGCGAGGTCACCAGGGCGCAGTCTTATCTGGAGCGTGCGCGAAATGCCCCCGCCACCAAGCGGATTGGGAGCGGCGGCCCGGCCGATCTTTCGCTGGAGGGACCTGCCGCCCCATCTAAATAGGCGCCTGCCATCCTTCACGCCGTCAGTGCTACTGTGAAAACGAGGGCAGGCATGGGATTCACGAGCAAGCCCGTCAGGGTGATCGAGATACCGGAACCAGCGTCGGAGCCACTGCTCGCTCCCGAGCGAGAGCCGGAGCCGAGCAGAAGGGAAGAAGAGGTTCCGGCGACCACGCCGGCATGATTCCCGCGGTCGGCTATCGCTTCTGGCGGGTCGATCCCGATGACGCCTGGACCCGTGGCCGGCTGCAATCGCCGGTGGCCGAGACGTTGTGGCCGCCGCTGGAGAGCCTCAGTGCGGAATGCCAGACCCGCCCCGGTCTGCGTCTCGCTCGGGCCGGCCTGCACCGGACCGAGGAAGACCGGGTCTCGCCGGAGCCGGGCTGCAGCTGCGGCATCTATGCCTACCACGACATCGTGCCGATGACCCGCGCGCTCCGCGAGGAGCCCTTCATGTTCGGTGGGGCGGTCCTCTGCTGGGGTCGGGTGGTGATCCATCCGGAGGGGCTCAGGGCCCAACACGTCCGCCCGCTCGCGCTCTGTCGCCCGGAGAGCCCGATCGTGCAGCAACGAACGGCCGTGCTGCTCGACGAGGTGACCAAGGAGTATGCGATCCCGCTGCTCGATCTCAAAGACCTGGTGGCCTACGCGAGCGAGTTCGGTGCGAGCTACAAGCCCGAGCCGTCCCAGCCGGCCCGCCGCGGACTGGACCGAGTGCGTGATGCACTCTCACTCCGCCGGATCGTTCGCCGGCTGGGCAAAGCGATCGGCGGTTAGCGCCCGATCCGTGCCCCGCGCTTAGGGTTCAGCCGGCACGATGTCGAACACCGCGTGCATGTGCCGTCGTAAGATCGCGCTTCCGGCGGACCACAGCCGACCGCGCCGACAAGAACCGCGATGAGGATGAATGACGGCGCGGATGTGATCGTGGTTGGCGGTGGCCTCGCTGGGCTGGTCGCCACCGCCGAGCTCGCCGACGCCGGGCGGCGGGTGATCCTCGTTGAACAGGAGCCAGAGCCGTGGTTGGGTGGGCAGGCGTTCTGGTCGTTCGGTGGCCTCTTCCTGGTGAACTCACCCGAGCAGCGGCGACTTGGGGTTCGCGACTCCCCTGAGTGCGCGCTGAAAGACTGGATGGCGACAGCCGGCTTCGACCGCCCCGAGGACCAGTGGCCGCGGAAGTGGGCGGAGGCGTACGTTGCCTTCGCCGCCGGTGAGAAGCGCGCCTGGCTGCATCAGCAGGGCATTCGCTTCTTCCCGATCGTCGGGTGGGCGGAGCGCGGCGGCTACGGACCGAGCGGCCCGGGCAACTCTGTTCCGCGCTTTCACATCACCTGGGGCACCGGCCCCGGCGTGGTGGCCCCATTCGAGCGGCGGGTGCGGCAGGCGGTGGCGAACCGTGTGGTCACGATGAAATTCCGGCACCGCGTCGATGGCCTTACTCGGGCGGACGGCGTTGTGGACGGCGTGCGCGGCGCGATCCTCGAGCCGAGCGCTGCGGCGCGCGGGACACCCAGCTCGAGAGTTCAGGTCGCCGAATTCGAGCTGCGCGCGCAGGCCGTGATCGTGACCGCGGGCGGCATCGGCGCCAACCATGAGCTGGTTCGGGCCAGCTGGCCGGCGCGGCTAGGGGCGGCGCCCCATCGGATGCTGAGCGGTGTCCCGGCTCATGTCGATGGCCGGATGCTCGCCATTGCCGAGGCGGCAGGCGGAACCGTTATCAATCGGGATCGGATGTGGCACTACGTCGAAGGAATCCAGAACTGGAACCCCATCTGGCCCAACCATGGCATCCGGATCTTGCCGGGCCCGTCCTCGATTTGGCTCGACGCGCTGGGCCGTCGACTGCCGGCTCCGCTCTTCCCGGGCTTCGACACGCTCGGTACCCTCCAGCGCATCGCCAGGAGCGGATTCGACTACTCGTGGTTCGTCCTGAACCAGCGAATCATTCGGCGGGAGTTTGCGCTCTCGGGATCCGAACAGAATCCCGACTTGACGAACAAGGACATTCGGTTGCTGTTGCAACGCGTGGTCTCGAGGTCCGGTCCGGCGCCGGTCGAGGCGTTCAAGCAACGGGGAGCGGATTTCGTGGTGGCGAGCACGCTCGATGAACTGGTTCGAGGAATGAATGCCTTGACGGGCGAGCCGCGAATCGATTACGTCAAGCTCGAGGCGGAGATCACGGCTCGTGATCGCGATGTTGACAATCCATCTGCTGGCGACGAGCAGGTGCGGGCGATTCGTGCGGCTCGCCGCTACCTCGGCGATCGGCTGATCCGTGTGGCGCGGCCGCACCGGCTCCTCGATCGGCCGGCGGGCCCCCTGATCGCGGTTCGCCTGCAGATACTGACCCGCAAGACGCTCGGCGGACTGCAAACCGATCTGTCGGCGCGGGTTCTTGGCGCTGACGGGACGCCCGTGCCTGGGCTCTATGCCGCCGGTGAAGTCGCCGGGTTCGGTGGTGGCGGGATGCATGGCTACCGCTCGCTTGAGGGGACGTTTCTTGGCGGCTGCCTGTTCTCCGGCCGCACTGCCGGGAGGGCGGTCGCGGCTGCTCTCTCGTAGGGCCTCAGATAGGATTCCCCGGTGGCCTCCGAGATTTCCGCCTACCCGAAGGAAGGGGTCGAGCTGCGGCTGATCGAACGCTTCGTGAGTCTCCGCCGCAAGCGCGTTCTCGAGGTCGGCTGCGGCGACGGACGGCTGACGTTCCAGTATGCCCCCATCGCGTCCTCGGTCCTGGCCATCGATCCCGATCGACTCAGCATCGACGAAGCCGCCGCGGAGCAACATCGCCGCCGGATCGCCAACATCGATTTCCAGGTTGGTTCGATCGAGCGCCTGGCCGCTCGCGGCGCCCCGTTTGATGTCGCCCTCTTCAGCTGGTCACTTTGATGAATCGCGCCCACGGGCATGGTCTATGCCCTCCGGCGAGCGGCAGGCCGGCTGCGTGCCGGCGGAAAGCTGATCAGCATCCGACCGCACCTGACCCGACGGCCAACGGTCGCAATCCTTGCCGGTGAGCGTCGGTTGCCGGTCGCGACACTGCTCGAAACGAACTTTGAACGCAACCTGGATGCCGCCGAGTCAGCCCTGCGCCGGGTTGTCGACGAAGGCCCGTTCAAGCCTGCCGGCCTCCGGTCCGCGCAGTTCCGCACGTACCTGGAGCGTCCGTCGCAGATGCGCACCTACCTCGAGCTGATCTACCCGCCTCGTCCGCGATTTCCTCCGGGTGGTCGCGCCAGGCTGTACGAAATGTGGGACGCGGCACCCCGGGGAGCGCGCATCGAAGTCACTGAATCGCTGATCCTGAACGCGCTGCGACGCCGCTAACCCGAGCCGGCCTGGAAACCCTTAGAGCACCTCCTGCAGGAACTGCGCCGCGGTCACGCCGTAGAAAACCCGGTGATCGACGGACAGGGTGACCCGCATCCGTTTGCCGGGGACGACCTGCCCATCCTTGACGACCGCCTTGTCCTCGATCGACCCGACCGCCAGGATGCCGGAATCGGGCGGGTTGATGATCGCGGTGAACTGGTCGACGTCGTACATGCCAAGGTTCGAGATGCTGAAGGTGTTGCCGAGGTAGTCCTGAGCGGCGGCCTTGTTCGTGCGCGCCCGCTCGATGAGCTGCTTCGACTCACGGGCAATGTCCTGGAGCGACTTCTGGTCGGCGTTGCGCAGCACCGGCACGATCAGCCGATCCGGCAGGCCGACCGCGATGCCGATGTTGATGTCGCGCTTGCGCTCGATCCGGCCATCGGCCCAGGAGGCATTGACCTCCGGAAACTTCGTTAGGGCCAGCGCCACGGCCTTGACGATCAGGTCGTTGATGCTGATGGCTTCCGACCTGTCGACCGCCTCGTTGAACATCTGGCGGAGGCGCACCGCGTCGTCCATGGCAATCTCGGAGGTCACATAGAAGTGCGGCGCCGAGAATTTGCTCTGCGCCAGCCGCATGGCGATGGTGGTCTGCATCTTCGACAGCTCGACGACCTCGACGTCTTCCTTCGGGCGGGGCGTTGGCTGACGTTCCTCGCGAGCCGGGGCTGCGGTTGGCGCGCTGGCGGGCTGGCGCTCGACTCGCGCGGCCGCCGCCTCGACGTCCTCCTTCGTAATTCGCCCGCCCGGTCCGCTGCCCTGGATCTGGCGCAGGTCGACTCCGTGCTCTTCGGCCAGCCGCCTGGCCACTGGCGAGACTCGCTGGCGTTCCCCGTTTTCCGGAGCGGCCGGGCGCCGGATCGCGCTCAACGCCGCCTGCGCCGCCGCCCCGACTTCGGTTCGGTCGTCGGGACCGCCGTGGGGATATTGCTCACCGCCGCTGTCCGCGGCCTGCTGGGCAGTCGCCGCCATCGCCTTGTCGGCCTGCGCGACGTGCGCCTCCGGCCTGGCGGCCTGCGCCTTGGGCGCCTCGGCACTTACTGCTTTTGCCTTCGGCTCAGGCTCGGCTGCCGGTGCCTGTTCCCCGGGTCCGGCGGGTTTTTCTGTCCGCGGCGCGGCGCCGCCATCGCCGATCTCCGCGATCACCGCCCCGATCGGGGCGCTCTCGCCCTCGGGGACGACGATCTTGTTCAGCTTGCCGGAGGCGTAGGCCTCAACCTCGATGTTGGCCTTATCGCTCTCGATCTCGACCAGCGGCTCGCCTTTCTTAACCTCCTCGCCTTCCTTCTTCAACCAGCGCAGGACCTTGCCGGTTTCCATCGAATCCGACAGGCGGGGCATCTGGACGTCGGCCATGGGTGCCTGCTAGTTCTTTCCGAGGAGGGCCTTCGCGGTCACGACCACGTCGGCCTTGCCGGGAAAGGCGATCTTCTCCAGCCGTTTGTTGTAGGGAGCCGGGACTTCGGCCGCTCCGATCCGGGCGACCGGCGCGTCCAGGTAGTCGAACGCCTCCTCGTAGACGCGGGAGGCGATCTCCGAGCCGACGCCATAGGATCGCCAGCCTTCCTCGACGGTGATCAGCCGGCTGGTCTTCTTGACCGACTCGATGACTGGCGCCATGTCGAGCGGCCGCAGCGCCCGCATGTCGACGATCTCGGCGCTGATGCCCTCCTTTTCGAGTTCGCTGGCGGCATCCATGGCGACGATCAGCATCCGCGAGTGGGCGCAGATCGTGATGTCGTCGCCGGCCCGCTTCACCTCGTTCTTGTCCAGCGGTACCAGGTGCTCGCCGTCCGGGACCTCGCCCTTGACGGCGTAGGTGCCCTCGTTCTCGATGAACATCACCGGGTTGTCATCGCGGATGGCGGACTTGAGCATGCCTTTAGCGTCGGCCGGGGTCCCGGGGGCAACCACCTTCAGGCCAGGCACATGGGCGAACCAGTTCTCGTGGCTGTGTGAGTGCTGCGCTCCCAGCTGGTGGCCACCGCCGCCCGGCGTGCGAATCACGAGCGGGACCTTCGTCCCACCACCGAACATGTAGCGGATGTGGGCGGCCGCGTTCACCACCTGGTCCATGGCGACCATGATGAAGTTGACCGTCATCATCTCGGCAACCGGTCGAAGTCCGGACATGGCCGCCCCGATGGCGGTGCCGATGATGATCTCTTCGGCGATCGGGGTGTCGAGCACCCGCTTCTCGCCGAACTCTTTCATCAATCCGCGTGTCACCTTGAAAGATCCGTCGTAGAGGCCGATGTCCTCGCCGAGCAGGAACACGCTCTCATCGCGCTTCATCTCTTCGCGCAGCGCCTGGTTGAGGGCGTCACGCATGGCAAGCACGGCCATCAGGCGGCGCCCTCCCCGGCATAGACGTCGCGGTAGAGGTCTTTGGGATCCGGTTCGGGGCTCTCCTCGGCGAACTTGACGGCGTCCTCCACCTGGGCGGTGATCTCCTCGTCGATCCGCTCGATCTCCTCGTTGGTCAGCATCTTCTGTTTCTTCATGTGCTCGCCCAGGCTGAGAATCGGATCTCGGGTCTGCCACTCTTTGATCTCGTCCTTGCCCCGGTAGGTGTCCGGGTCGGACATCGAGTGGCCGCGATAGCGGTAGGTCACACACTCGAGCAGGCTCGGCTCGTGCTCCTCGCGCGCCTGCGCCACCAGCTGGTCGGTGATCCGGCGGACGGCCAGCACGTCCATGCCGTCCACCCGCTCGCTCGTCATGTCATAGGCGCAAGCCTTCTTCCAGATCTCGGTCACCGCCGACGCGCGGTTCACCGCGGTGCCCATCCCGTAGAGGTTGTTGACGCAGACGAACACGATCGGCAGGTGCCAGAGCTTGGCGACATTCAGCGATTCGTGGAAGGCGCCGATGTTGGTGGCGCCGTCACCGAAGCTGCTCATCACCACGTCGTCCGTCCCCTTGTAATTGATGGCATACGCGCTCCCGCACGCAATCGGCAGCGCCTGACCGACGATGGCATACCCGCCGTAGAAACGTCGGTCCGCACTGAACAGGTGCATCGATCCGCCGCGCCCGTGCGAGGTGCCCGTCTCCTTGCCGAAAAGCTCGGCCATCACCGCCCGGGGATCGATCCCCTTGGCGATCGCGTGCCCGTGCTCGCGGTAGGTGCTGTAGACGTAATCCGTCGGCCGGAGCGCCGAGATGGTGCCGACGATGGTGGCCTCCTCCCCGATGTTGAGGTGGCAGAAGCCGCCGATCTTGGCCGCCTGGTACATCTCCGCGGTCTTCTCCTCGAATCGCCGAATGAGGAGCATCTCGCGGTAGAGGTTGAGCAGGCTGGCCTTGTCCGTGAACGCTTCCTTCGATTTGCTATCGGCCGGGCGCTGCTCGACTTTCATTGCCGCTCCTGGAACTGAGACTGCTGGATTAGTTGCAAAATCAGTTCTATTGTATTCATAGAGATCTTCTATGGATGCCCGCGCGGCCATAGTTCCATCGCCCAAGCCGGTATACGCAGCGGAGCGTTAGCCGGCCTGATCCGCCGTCGCGACGTGGCAGGCGGCCGTGTGGTCGGGCCGTAGCTCTCGAAGACGCGGGGTGACCTGCGAACAGAGTTCGATCGCGTATGGGCAGCGTCCGCGGAACCGGCAACCCTCTCCCGGATCGACGACCCGGGGCGGCTCGCCGACATCGGCGGACGGCATGCTGCTGACGGGGGCGCGCGGATCGGGCACGGCCGAGAGGAGCAACTGCGTGTACGGATGCTTGGGGTGGGCAAGCACATCCTCGGAGGGGCCGCTTTCCACCACGTGGCCGGCGTACATGACCAGCAACCGATCGGCAACGTATCGGGCGCTGGCGATGTCGTGGGTGATGTAGAGAATCGAGATGCCGCGCTCCGCGCGCAACTGCGCCATCAGGTTGAGCACGCCGATTCGTACCGAGACGTCGAGCATGGACACAGGCTCGTCGGCAAGGATCAACTCGGGTGATGAGGCCAGGGCCTGCGCAAATCCGATCCGCTGGCGCTGGCCGCCGCTCAGCTCGTGGGGATATTTCGCCAGGAAGCGCCCTGGCGGCGTCAACCCCACGGATTCGAGGACTCGCTCCGCTTCCGCCCGCCGGTCGCCCGGCCGCAGATCGGGCCGGTGCAATTTGAGGGCCCGCATGATGCCGTGGGACACTCGATACACCGGGTTGAGCGAGCTGTAGGGATCCTGGAAGACCATCGGCACCCGGCCGCGGTAATCGAGCACGTCGCGGCGAGCTCGCAGCGAGCTCAGCGGCCTGCCTTTGAAGCGGACCTCGCCGCGAGTCGGCCGATAGATCAGCGCCAGCAGCCGGGCCACCGTGCTCTTTCCGCTGCCACTTTCTCCGACCAGCGCGACGATCTGTCGCTGCGCGATCGAGAGGTCGATATCGTCGGCCGCATGGAGAAAGCGCGGTGCGAAGAGTCCACCGACGCGAAAGTGCTTGGTCAGCCCTGAGGTCTCGATGACGCTGGTCAACGTGGCCGACTTAGGCTGCGCCCCCGCCTCGCTGGGCGCAGCACGGTCAATGATCGCGGCCATAACGGTGACACCGAACCAGCGTGTTTCCGACTGTCGTAAGGGGCGGCTCTTCGATCCGGAAGCGCGGTTCCACCAGGGGACAGCGTGGATGAAAGCGGCAACCGGCCGGTGGATGGAGGAGATCCGGTGGGCTGCCGGGGATCCCCTGCAGCACCTCCTTCGGACCGGTGATCGAGGGAAACGAAGCCATCAGGGCGCTGGTGTAGGGATGCTTCGGATCGCGAAACAGCTCGCGGGTGTCGCCCAGCTCCACGATCTGGCCCGCGTACATCACGGCGAGCCGATCGGAGAAGTGGCTGACGAGCGACATGTCGTGGGTCACGAACAAGGCGGCGAAGCCGATCTGGCGCTGCAGCTCCTTGATCTCGAGCATCAGGGATCGCTGGGCGACCACGTCGAGCGCCGAGGTCGGCTCGTCCATGATCACGAGGTCGGGCGTGAAGATCAGCGCCATTGCGATCATCGCCCGTTGCCGCATGCCGCCGCTGAGCTGGTGCGGGTAGCTCTTGAGATGGAGAGGATCGATCCCGACCAGGCGCAGCAGCGACGCGGACCGCTCCTGGGCTGAGCGCGCCGGCATCGACTCGTGGGCCGCGATGGTGTCCTCCAGCTGGGCACCAACCGTCAGCACCGGGTTGAGCGCGTTCATGGCGCTCTGCATCACCACCGAGTAGTCGCGCCAGCGGATCTCTCGGAGGGCCTCCTCATCCATCCCCAGCAGGTCCCGTCCATGGAGACGGACGCTCCCGCCGACGACGTCGCATGAGGGACTGAGCAGGCGGGCGATGGCGAACAGGAGCGTCGATTTGCCGCAGCCCGACTCGCCCACGATGCCGACGAACTCCCCGGGCGTCAGATCCAGCGACACATGGTCGACGGCGCGCACCGGACCGGCGTCGGTGGCGTACTCCACCGTCAGGTCCTCGACTTCGAGCAGCGGCTTTACAGAGATCACCGGCGACGCCGAACCGGCCGTAGCGCCGGATTGGTGATCTCGTCAAAGGCGTAGTTGAGCAGCGCAAAGGCGGCACCAAGCAGGCCGATGCAGAGCCCGGGCACGATCGCCCACAGCGGAGAGCCGGCGTTGAGCGCGCCGTTGTTCTGCGCCCAGAACAGCATGGTGCCCCAGCTCATGTCGCTGGGATTACCAAGCCCGATGAACTGCAAGCCGGCCGCCGCCAGCACCGCGTAGAGCGCCACGCCCAGGAAATTGGCCACGATCAGCGAGGTCATCGTCGGCAGGATTTCGAAGACGATCACGTACCCGCTCCGCTCCCCGCGAACCCGAGCGGCGTCGAGGAATTCGCGGTTGCGAAGCGAAAGCGCTTGCGAGCGTAACTGCCGTGCCCCGTACGACCAACCCGTGACTACGATCACCGAGATCAGCACCGCGAGCCCGCCATTTCTCGCATAGGCTGCCAGCACGATCATTAGCGGAAGAGTCGGGATCACCAGGAACACGTCGGTCACCAGCGAAAGGACGTGATCGCTCAGCCCGCCGAGATAGGCTGAGGACACGCCGATCAAGAGCGAGATGCCGGTCGCCAGCAAGCCGGCGATGATCGCGATGGCCAGCGACTCGCGCGTGCCCCAGATCAGCTGCGAGAAGATGTCCTGCCCATTACCAGTGGTCCCGAGCAGGTGCTCCCTGGAGGGACCCAGGGTCTGCGCGAAGATCTGGGCGTGCGGGTCGTAGGGGGCAAGCATCCCGGGGATGATCGCAAGCACCAGGAAGATGCCGAGGATGATGACGCCGGCCAGCGCCTTGCGGTTGCCGAGCAGGGCCCGGCCGACGATGTGCAGGCCGCCGGCCTCGGGGCGGGCGGCCTCGGCTTGAATCGCGCTCTGGTCGGCGACGAGCCGAACATCCAGCCCCACGGCTTGCTCCTTACCCCCGCTCCCGGGTCCGAGGATCGAGCCAGGCGGTCAGAAAGTCGGCGACCATCACCGCCAGCAAGACCGCCACGGTGATCAAGAGAAAGAGGGTTTGCATCAGCGAGAAGTCCTCGTTCTTCACGGCCTGCAGCAGGAAGGTGCCCAGCCCCGGGTAGTTGAAGACGATTTCGACGAGCAGGGCGCCGCTGATGACGAAGCCAAGCGACATCGCGAACCCCACCAGGTTGGGCAGGATCGCGTTCCGGGCCGCGTACTGGAACATGATTCGGGTCGGCGACAGCCCCTTCGCCCGGGCCATCTTGATGTAGTCCTCGGCCAGGGTGGTGATCATGTTGTTGCGCATCGTCAGGATCCAGCCGCCGATCGATGTCAGCACGATGGTGAACGCGGGCAGAATCGAATGCCAGAGCACGTCCGAGATGAAGGTCCAGGACAACTCGCTGGTCACCTCGGAACTGTTGCCGAACGCCTGCGGGAACCAGCCCAGCGTGATGGCGAACACCAGGATGCAGATCAGGCCGATCCAGAAGTAGGGAAACGCCGAAGTCACGACGAAGATGGGGGGCAGCACGCTGTCCAGGATGCCGCCCCGGCGCCAGGCGCCGAGGATCCCGATCAGCGTGCCCAGCAAAAAGGCAATCAAGGTCGCCGTGCCGACCAGCCCGAGGGTCCAGGGCAGGGCCAGCATGATCACGTGGCTGACGCGCTGTGGATAGAAGCCCAGGGAGACGCCGAAATCGCCCCGCAGCATGTTCCCCATGTACGAGAGGTACTGCTGGATCGCGTTCTGGTCGTTGCGGATGCCCAGCGCCACCTCCAGGCTCTTGATGGTGGCCGGCTGGATGCGGCCGTGGAAGCGGGTGAGCAAGGCCACCTCGGGGCCGCCCGGAAGCAACCGCGGCAGGATGAAGTTGAGGGTGAGTGCGGCCCACAGCGTCACCACGAAGAACTCGAGGCGCCGGACCAGGTACCGCACTCCCGCTACATCCTTACGACTTGTGCACCCTCAACAGCGTCTGCTCCCAATCGGGGATGTTCCAGGGCGCCGGGGCCGCGTAGGGATCGTCCTTGGTCGGCCAGCCGGCGAAGCCCTTCGTGCTGTACTGGTACCAGGCCACGCTCTCCGTCACCGGGATGACGGGCACCTGCTCCAGCATGATCCCCTGGATTTGCTTCATGATCCGATGCTGCTCGGCGCTGTCCGTGGTGCTGCCAAAATCCTCGATCAGCTTATCGGTCGTCGCGTCGGTCCAGCGCTGGTAGTCGCCGGATGCCGTTTCTCCGATGGCGGCCGAGGTCTTGCTGTACAGGGTGTTGCGCAGCTCGTAGTAGGGATTCGGCCCCGGCGAGGTTGACAGCGATCCATACGCCAGCTGGAACTGGCCGTTGAACAGCTTGTTGAAATAGTCGTCGTGCGACAGGTCCTGCTCCTTGATCTCGATGCCGATCTGCTTCAGGTTGTCCTGCACCACTTGCAGGGAGGCGGTCCAGTCGGTGTAGCCGGCGATGCTGAGCACCGTGAACGACAGCTTCTTGCCTGATGCATCCTTGAAGATCCCGTCACTGCCCTTGGTGAAGCCGGCGCCTTGCAAGAGCGACTGCGCCTTCGCCGGATCGAACTTGTAGTTGTACTTCGCCGCCTGGCTCGAGTCGTACCAGTCGTTGAATGTCGGGATCACGATCCCGGTCTGGCTCCCGGGCGGCTGGTAGCCGTATTCGCCGATCCTCGAGACCTTGGGGCGATCGATGCCGAAGGCGATTGCCTGGCGGACTTCCTTCTTGTTGAAGGGCGCCATGGTCAGGTTCATGAAGAGGTTGACGTTCTGAATTGGCGGGAACCAGTAATGGTGGTTAGCTTTGTCCTTGGCCACGTAGTACTGGTCGATGTTGGGGATGAACTGGCCGCCCCATTGCGCTTGCCCGCTGGCGAGGTACGCATTCGCCGGGTCGTTGTCGAGGAAGGCCGGGTAGTTGACCTTATCGAGGTAAGGCTTCCCGGACTGCCAGTAACTGGCGTTGCGGACGTACGGGATGTTCTGCGGTGTGCAATCGCCCATCGTGAACGGGCCGGTGCCGATTGGTTTCGGATTGTTATCGCTGACCGGGTCGGTGATCTTCGACCAGATGTGCTCCGGGACGATCGGCTGCTGCCCGGCGATGTAATAGAAGTAGGGCACCGCGGCCGACTGAAATGTCATCACGACCTGGTCAGACCCTTCCTGCTTGACGTCCGAAAGGACTGACCAGACCGATTGCAGATCGAGGGCATTGTTCGTCTTGATCAGGTTGAAGGTGTAAACGACGTCCTTGGCCGTGAACGGCTGGCCGTCACTCCACTTGACGCCGGAACGGACCGTGAAGGTCAGCGTCTTGCTGTCGCTGCTCCACTTGTAGGCGCTGGCCAGCATCGGCGTCGGCTTGCCGTTGAGCAGATTGACGTAGACCAGCGGCTCGTAGATGGGGCCAAAGGCCAGGAAGTTGACGTTGCCATTGAACGGGTTGAATCCGCAGGACCATAGGGTCCCGCTTTCGTTGTCGATCGTGAGCGTCCCGCCCGTGGACGGCGTGGATGTCGTCGCCGACGGATTGCCGCAGGCGCCAACAAGCACTGCGAGTGCCGCCAGCATGCCGATGATCGCGTATCGTCGTCGTCCCATTCCTAACCCTCCTAGCTTGGCAATATCGTTGTCTTCACTCCGCCGCCTCGTGAACCTGTCGTCCTGGTCGCCGTGCAAACACCCGCTCCCGTGCCGCTTCTAGAGCGATTGCCACCGCCCCTTGCAGGACCGCGTCGTCGCCGAGCGCGGACACCGCGACGCGCGGCTTGAACGGCATCAGCTGGCGCAACTCGCGCTCAATGGGTTCCAACAGCAGGTCGCCGTTGCGGCCGACGCCCCCGCCGAGAATGACGATCTCGGGGTCGAGCACCGGGGTGATGGTGGCGATCGCCAGCGCCAGCCGGGCCGCCTCGGTCTGCACCACCTTCATGGCCGTGCGGTTCCCGCGGCGCGCGGCGCTAAAGATGGTTTCCGCGCTGAGGGGGCTACGCATTCCGAGCGCCTTCGCCTGGCGGACGATGCCGGCCGCCGCTGCGGTTTCCTCGAAGGCGCCGCGCCGCCGGTTCGCGGGGTCGCGGGGATCAGCCGGGCCGATCGGAAGATAGGCGATCTCGCCGGCGGCGCCGTGGGCGCCGCGCCGGAGTTGGCCGTCGATCACCAACGCCAGGCCAATGCCGGTGCCCACCGACAGGAAGGCGAAGTTTGCCAGGTTGCGGCCGAGGCCGTGCGCGCGCTCGGCGAGCGCGGCCAGGTTGACATCGTTCTCGAACGTGACGTTCGTCCCCAATTGCTCGCGCACCGCCTCCACGAGGCCGTGCCGTCCCCAGCCGGGAAGATTGGGGGCCATGGCGACGTAGCCGTGGACCGGATCGAAGACGCCCGGGCTCCCGAGCGCCGCGTGCGTGACTTGCGACCACTCCACGCCGGCCTCACCGGCCAGCCGATGGGCGATCGATCCGATTTGTCCGATCAGCGAGCGCGCGCTGGAGACTCGGGCTCGCTCGTCGCGACGGGCAACGACGCGGCCCGCGATGTCGGCGATGGCGGCCCGCACCCAGTTGCGGCCGACGTCGATTCCCACCACCCAGCCGGCGGCCGGGTTCAGCTCGTAGAGCAGCGCGCTGGGGCCGCGATCACCGCGCGAACGGCCAACCTCACGCACCAGCCGGGCATCGAGCAACCCGGACAGGGCCAGAGAGACCGTGGGTTTGGAAAGGCCGCTGACTCGCGCCACCTGGGCGCGAGACAGGGGACCGCGACGATGGATCAGCTCCAGCACGGAGCGCTCGTTGATGGCGCGCAGCAGGCTTGGTGTGCCGGCCGTGATGCTGACCTCACGCAGTCCACCTCCATCCACGGAGGGTCGCTCCAGCAAGCCTCTTGACAGCGCATCCATAGTTAGGAAGAATTCCTTACGAAACGATAGACGTCGGTGGCGCCTTCGTCAAGAGGGAAAATGGCTCGATCAGTCGGCGGGAAAGAAGCGGGGCAGATGCGAGCGGTTCGCCTCGAGGAGCGCGTGCAGGAGACCGTCGGCCGTGCTGTAGCCGGGGACCAGCGGGTTGGCCAGCAGCGCCTTGAGGGCGGCGGCTCGATCGCCGTTGATCGCGGCTTTGACAGCCAGCCGCTCATAGGCCTTCACCTGCTGGACGAGGCCCGCCAACTCGGGCGCCAGCGAAGCGAGCGGCGCCGGATGAGCGCCCTGCCGATCGATGCGCGCCGGGATCTCGACGACGGCGTCGTCGGGAAGGTCGGGTATCGCCCCGGCGTTGCGCACGTCGACGGCCTGGAGATCGCCAGTGCCGGCGTAGAGGGAGGCGATCAGCTGGGCGGCAGCCTCGCTGTAGTAGGCGCCGCCGCGCTGCTCGAGCAGGGCTGGTTTCTCGTCGAGTGCCGGGTCCTCATACATCTGCAGCAGCGTTCGCTCGATCGCCATGACCTCCTCGGCTCGCGATCGCTTGCCACCCGACAGCTGCTCGGCCAGGACCTCCCCGGTGCAGTAGTAGTACCGGAGGTAATAGGACGGAATCGCAGCCAGCAGTTGAATGAGGTCGACTGGAATTTTGATCTCGGCCGCAATCTCGGCACCGGATCGATGGATCAGATCTGGCAGCCGATCCTTTCCCTCGACCACGGCGGCGCGCACCCACGTCAGGTGATTCAAGCCCACGTGCTCGAGTGCGACGTCGTTGGGTGCGACGCCCAGCAGGCGGGCGACCATGCGCTGAAACCCCATCGCCGAGTTGCAGAGCCCGATCGCCCGGTGGCCCTCGTCGAGCAGCGCCTGCATCACGATACCCACCGGGTTGGTGAAGTCGACGATCCAGGCGTGCTTCGCGGACCGGCGGCTCACCTCCTCGGCGATGTCGAGGACCACTGGCACGGTGCGCAGCGCCTTGGCGAAGCCGCCGGGGCCGGTGGTTTCCTGCCCGATGGTCGAGAATTCGAGTGGCAGGGTCTCATCGAGCAGGCGGGCCTGCTGGCCGCCCACGCGCAACTGGATGACGATGAAGTCGGCGCCCTCCAACGCCTGGTTCCGGTCAGCCGTCAGCGTCAGAACGCCCGGCCAGCCCCGCTTTGTCAGAATGCGGCGGGCAAACCCACCGACGACCTGGAGTCGCTGGGGATTCAGGTCCAGGAGGACCAGCTCGTCGATCGGCAGGCGCCCGGCATGAGTGGCGAAGCCCTCGATCAGTTCCGGCGTGTAGGTGCTGCCCCCGCCGACGACCGCAATCTTGACGCCCACCTCGAGCGATGTTACGCGAAAGAGTGAAAAATTGTTAGAGAAGTTTCCTGATCCAGGTACCGACGCGCGCGCTTCGAAGGTCACGCATGAGTGAAACGGTGCGCGCCGCGGTCCTGGCGGTTGATGGCGGGGACTCCAAGACCGACGTCGTGCTGCTCGATCGGCGCGGCGGGATCCTGGGAGCGAGACGGAGGAAGAGCTCCGGTCACGCCGGGCTCGGCCGGCTGGAGGCACTCGAGACGATCGATGGGGCCATCCGCTCGGTCTGTAATGAGATCGGCGCGGATCCGGATCGGCGGCCGGTCGCGGACGTCGGGGTCTACTGCCTCGCCGGAGCCGACCTGCCGCTCGATGACCGCCGTATCGGCCGCGATGTTTCCGGCCGCGGGTGGACCCGAAAGAATCTGGTGCGAAACGACACCTTTGCCGTGCTTCGTGCCGGCACCGACCGGGGCTGGGGCGTGGGGATCGTCTGCGGCGCCGGGATGAACTGCGCCGGTGTTGGCCCCGATGGGCGGGTCGTCCGCTTTCCCGCGCTCGGAGAAATCTCTGGTGACCTGGCGGCGGGAGGTGGATGGATCGGCACACAAGCGATCGCCCATGCGATGCGGGCTCAGGACGGCCGGGGACCGCGCACGGTGCTCGAAGAGCTGGTGCCCGCGCATTTCAAGCGCACCCGCCCCAGCGCCGTCGTGGAGGCGTTTTATGTTGGCCGGCTCGACCACCGGCGGGTCGCCGAGCTTCCACCGCTGGTTTTCTCGGCTGCCCGGCAGGGCGACGCCGTGGCGCAGCAGATCATCGATCGGGTCGCCGATGAGATTGTCGCGTTCGCGCTGGCCAGCATCCGGCGGCTGCGCCTGACGGCGCGCGATGTCGAAGTGATCCTGGGTGGCGGAATCTTTCGCACGGATGACCAGGGGTTTCTGAAGCGGATCGAGCGCGGAGTCCGCGAGGTGGCGCCACGCGCAGTGCTTCGCAGGCTTGAATCCCCGCCGGTGGTCGGCGCCGGGCTGATCGGCCTGGATGAGCTCGGGGTCGCGCGCGCCCGGGCGGCCGGGTTGCGCGCCGTCCTTACCGATGCACGGCTCACCAGCCCGAACAGCGGCCGATCAGCGCCCTAGCCGGACTTGGTTCTGTGCCCTAACGCTGAGCCGGGTAGGAGAATTGGGAGGCAATCCACTGACCGGTCTAGTAGTCGATCGCTACCCATTGGGACGTCGGGTCGCAGGATCCATCAGCAGAGTAAGTGCCACTGGCCATTGAACGTAACGACCCATGCCCAGCGGTGCGTTGGTTGGTCCAAGCCGGTGTCGAAATTACGCTTGATTTCGGCCGACTTTACGCTAACGGCACCAGTTCCGGAAAGTCCCCATGCCAGCTGAATCGCATCCGACCGCGAGATACCGCTGCCTGGACTCTCGGCCTGCTGCAGTGCAAGAACCACAGCTGCGGTGATGACCACGGCGAGGCCACCTAGCAGGAGCAGGACCCGATGCCTGACGAACCTCCCCTTCCTAAAATGCATTGTCAGACACATAACGCGAGGTAAAGGCCAGTCCAACGGCGCCGGCCGATGATTTCTCGGCAAAACCGTCGTCTAGATGACTGTGCAGGATCACCAAGGCAGGAGAGGAACATGAGCGAACTTCAGCAGCAGGTTCAGGCAGCGATCGACAAGCTCGTCGACTCAGGAGAGGAACGCGGTATCCAGGTCGCCGTCTTCCACCGCGGTCAACCAGTGGTCGAGGCAGTCGCCGGCGTCGCGGACGCGAGTACGGGGCGCCCGGTCGGCTCAGACACGCCGTTTTACAACTACTCGATCGTCAAGGGTGCCGCGGCAACCATCGCCCACATCCTTGTCGATCGAGGTCTGTTCGGCTACGACACGCCGGTCGCCAAAATCTGGCCCGAGTTCGGCGCCCGCGGCAAGCAGACCGTGACGATTCGGCAGGTGCTGAATCATTCGGCCGGCGTGCCCCAGATTCCGCTGGACACGACCCCAGAGGACCTCTGCAACTGGGACAAGATGTGCGCGGCCATCGCCGATCAGGAGCTGTGGTGGGAGCCGGGGACCAAGATCGGCTATCACGCCTACACTTTCGGCTACATCGTGGGCGAGGTCGTTCGCCGCGCCACCGGGAAGCGGATCTCCCAGCTTCTGGCGGATGAGGTCGCTGGCCCGTTGGGCGTGGCTGATGAGATCTACTTCGGGATGCCCGCATCGCAGCAGCCCCGGCTGGCGCGATTGGAGGACGCGCCCCCCGATCCGCAGATGGCGGCCCAGATGGCAGCCATGCCGCCCGACCTGCCGATGTTCAAGGCTGCGCCGATGACCCTGATGCCGACGGCCCAGCTGGGCAATCGAAGCGACATCCTCGCCGCCGATATCCCGGCTGGAGGCAAGACGTCGGCACGGGCCATTGCCCGGATGTATGCGGCGTTGCTCGATCGAGTGGATGGGGTGCGGCTCATCTCGCCCGAGCGGCTGCGGGAGGCGACGGCGGTCTCGATGAGCGGCGCCGACCAGGTTTTTGGCATGCCGACCACCTGGGGGCTGGGGTACTCAATCGGTCGCTTAGGAGCAAGTCCGCAGGAGTCATCGACAGCGTTCGGCGTCGGTGGGGCTGGTGGCAGCTTCGCCTACGGCGACACCGCCAGCGGGATTGCATTCGGTCTGACCAAGAACCGGCTCAGCAACGACTTTGGCACGGCCACCCAGATCGTCCAGCTGGTCAACGAACGGCTTGCGGTTGGGAGCGCGCCTAGTCGGTAGTCGGTTAGTGCGGCTGGTCGTCGCGGCTCATGCCGTTCGGTGAATAGCCCTTCTGCGCGTGGCGCGCGGTGACGACCGTCTTGATGTTTCCGCGGACGTTGAAGTCACCGACCACTTCTATGAACCGAGGGTTGACCAGGGCGACGAGGTCATCCAGGATGCGGTTGACGGCGGTCTCGTGGAACATTTCCTGGTCCCGGAACTTGTTGATGTAAAGCTTGAGTGACTTGAGCTCGACCAGCTTGTGGTCAGGGATGTAGTGAATCCGGATGGTGGCGAAGTCGGGGAAGTTCGACTGCGGACAGAGACAGGTGAACTCGGGAATCGTGAAGTCGATTTCGTAGTCACGTTCCGGGTTGCCGTTCTCCACCGCCTGCAGCGTCGACTCCGCGATCATCTTCGCGCCGTATTTCATCACCCTATGCTACCGTCAGCCGGCCAGGCGAAATGGGTTGAAGTCGGTCCCGATGTCGAACGGATCCTGGTGCTCGCGCCGCTTGAGGACCCGCACCACCGCATAGGTCAGCGGGGTGGCGACGATTTCATAGGCGGTCTTGAACGCCCACTGGTAAAGGATGGTGCGCAGCAGCAGCGGGGCCGGGAGAACGCCGGCAAAGGCGCCAGTGATGAAAATCGCCGAGTCGATACCCTGCCCGATCAAGGTCGAGCTGATGGTCCGGGTCCACAACCAGCGGCCCTGGGTGGCGATCTTCAGTCGTGCCATCACGAATGAGTTGAGGAACTCACCAGCCAGATAGGCGACGAATGACGCCACCAGCAGGCGCGGCGTGAAGCCGAGGATGCGCCCAAACGCTGATTGGGCGTTCGCATCCCAGGCCCCCGGAGCGCCGGGCAGCGCACCGGCCGCCAGGATGAAGAGGACGAACACGAGGTTGCACCCAAAGCCCAACCAGATGACGCGGCGGGTGACGGCGTAGCCGTAGACCTCGGTCAGGACATCGCCAAATAGGTAGGAGAGGGGGAAGACGATGACCGCGGCCGGAAGGATCATGGGCCCGAAGGCAATCAGCTTGACGGCGATCAGGTTTGATGTCAGCAAGACCGTGACGAAGAGCGCGCTGAGGGCGAGCAGCAGCGGTGAGGTCCGTGCGGTCGATCGCACGGCGCTTAGTGTACGGTCGCATCGCGACCGTCAGGGCGTGACGGTGAGCGCCGTGGCCGAACTGACGATCGTGCCGTCCCCGTTTGTCAGCTGGATCACGTAATCCTGGACCACCTGCCCGGCTGGCACTTTGACGGTCAGCGTCGACGAACTGACCAGGGTCGGCGCCAGGCCGGTGAAGGCGCCGCTCGGGCTCGCAACTGGTACAAAGCGAATGCGAAGCGCCCGGCCCTCGATGAAGCCGGTGCCCTGGATGGTCACGACGGTGGCCTGCCCGGTCGAGACGCGCGAGGGGCTGACCGCCTGTACGGTCGGTCCGGAGCTGGGCGGCGGGCTGGCGGTGCCGTTCGTCCGAAGCACCAGGTATGCCGGAAACGGCGCCAGTGCTGCGGGTGTTCCGGGTTGACCGTGCCATTGGGCGATGTCGGGCTGTGCCAGGTTGATGGGAAGCGCGGTTCCGCTGGCGGTCAGTATCCCGAGCACTTTGCCGCCGGGTCCGACCACCGGCCCGCCGACATTACCCGGGAGGTCTTCCGCCTGCAGCCGCAATTGGGTATCCGTCGTGCTGCTGACGAACGCCGAGGTCGCGGCCGGGAGGTTTTCGATCCGCGGGTTCGACAGCAGGACGACTGGGTCGTTACGAAGCAAGACGGCCGGATTACCCAGCGGCATCGGTCGTCCCTGCGCGGTTACCCGCACCTGGGCGATCCCCAGGGCGGGGTCGATGCCCACCAGGTTAACCGTATGCATGCTGCCGCTGTTGTCCACCAGCCGGAGACTCTCGCCGCCGCTGACCAGGCGCGCCGCCGTGAGGAAATCGCCTTGCGGATCGATCAGAAATGCGGTCCCGAAGGTGTGGCTGTTGACGATCGTCACCACGCCCTCGAGGGCTCGATCGAGCTCGTCAGGTAGCAGCACCGAGGCCGGCGGCGCAGTTGGCGTCGGGGTCGGCGGCGGCGTTGCGCTGGGACGAAACGCCATCAGGCGCTGGGCCGCCGTGGGGATGAGGACGGCGGCCCCGACCAGGACCAGGCTGATGACGAGGGCGGCGAGCAGTTGCTCCAGCCGGCTCTTGGGCAGGCGGCTCACAGTGTTGAAACGAGGATGGCCGGGCTTTCTTGGAGTCGCGCCGGTTTCGTATACATTCATCACGATGCGGCTGCGGAATACCGAAACGAACGCGGTGCAGCCGCTCGAGCCCGCCGCCCGGCCAATCGGTATCTATGTGTGTGGGATCACGCCGTATGACACCACCCATCTGGGGCATGCCCTCACCTATGTCGTCTTTGACGTGCTGATCCGCGCCCTGCGTGCTGCCGGCCAGGCTGTGCGATACGTCCAGAACGTCACCGACGTGGACGACGACATCATCCGCCGGGCTCGCGACCTCGGCACCACCTGGGACAAGCTGGCCGAGAAGGAAACGGCGCTGTATGAGGCGGACATGGCGGACCTCAATGTTCGAGCGCCCGATGTGTTTCCGAAGGTGAGTCAGACGATCCCGAAGATCATCGCGCTGGTGCGCACGCTCGAGGCACAGGGCCACGCTTACCGGCGAGGTGGCAACGTGTACTTCCGGGTGGGCAGCGTCACCGACTACGGACGTCTGAGCCGCCTGGGCCGCGATGAGATGATCAAGCTCTCCTCCGAGCGCGGCGCTGACCCGAACGACGCGCGCAAGCAGGACCCGCTCGATTTCCTGCTCTGGCAGGAAAGTGCGCCCGACGAACCGCGCTGGCCCAGTCCCTGGGGAGAAGGACGCCCGGGCTGGCACATCGAGTGCTCGGCCATGGCGCTCGCCAACCTGGGCGACCAGGTTGACGTTCACGGCGGCGGTTCCGACCTGATCTATCCACATCACGAGAGCGAGATTGCGCAGTCGGAGTCGATCACTGGAGTACGGCCCTTCGCCCGGATCTGGGCACACGTGGGCATGCTTCGGTACGGCGGCCAGAAAATGAGCAAATCCCTGCACAACCTGGTGCTGGTGCGCGACCTGCTGGGACGCTACAACGCCGACAGCATCCGGGTGCTATTGCTCCGCCACCATTACCGCGAATCGTGGGAGTACACGGCGGAGCAGCTCGATGACGCCGCGGCGTGGACGGGACGGCTGCGGGAGTCGGCCCGCCGCTCGACGAGCCCAACCGCCGATCGGCCGTCTCCGGTCTTCGCCGCGCTCGATGATGACCTCGATACCCCACGCGCCCTGCGTCTTCTGGAGGAAGCCATCCAGGAGGGCGCGGGTGACTGGCGCGCCGCCGCCGACGTGCTCGGTCTCCAGCTTGGGGCGGACCGGATGCCGGCCCCGGAAACGAAAAAGGCGCTCGGGTGGCGAGCGCCTTTCTCTTAATGGGGGAGGGAGATCACGATTTCCGGCGTATGCCTTCTAATACGTAGGCCGTCGGCCGGCTATTCGCTGCCGTCGTCGCGCCTGCGTGACGCCCCGCTTACGCGGTCTCGGTGATGCGGTGAACGCGTGGTAACCGCGGCGGCGGAAAGGGCGGCAGGTCGGTTGGGCCGCGTCGCTCGAGCAGCTCGCGCAGCGCGGCCGTCTCGACGACCAACCGCTCGACGTCGATCGTCATGCAGGCCGGTCGATAGGGCTCCAGCTTGGCCAGCCCGTGGCCGAGCTTCGCCACCGCGCCGCGCCAGTTGCCGCGGCGCCAGTGGTAGAAGCCAACGCCCACCTGCAGGATGCCCTGGTAGAGGTAGCGAACCGCGTCCGGCTCCTTGATCCAGATCCCTTCGAGCGTCTCATGCTGTTCAAAGAACTCCTGACGGTTGAACTCCTCGATGCCGCGCAGCAGCGCCGCCGGAGGTGGATCAGCACAGCGCCCGGTGCGGCGCGGTGCCGTCTTCTTGAACCGCAGGCTCACGCCGTGGCGCCGGTTGCGGTCGACGCCCGGGCCGAGTCGCCGTCGGGCGACGCCGCGGGCAGCTCCAGATAGAAGGTTGTGCCTTTGCCTTCCAGGCTGTTGGCCCAGGCCCGTCCACCGTGCGCCTCCGCCACCCGGCGAAGCAAATAGAGGCCGAGCCCCTGGCCGCGGGCGGGCTGATCTTCTGCCAACGGGCCGAAGAGGTCTTCGAGCCGATCGGCCGACATGCCCGGGCCGTCATCCTTGACGATCAGCTGGTAACGGTTGGCGCTCGCCTGCCGCAGCCGAAGCTGGACGACGGTCGCGCTGCGCGCGTGCCTGAAGACGTTATGCAACATCTCGTCAAGCGCCGCCTCCATCAGGGTGGCGTCGCCCCAAACATCGACCTCGGTATCGAGCTGCAGCCGTAGCTCCATGCCGGCGCGAGCCATCCGGTCGCGGACCCGCTGCGCCGCTGATTGCGCGATCGCTCCCAGCGAGACGCGGACGGTGAAGGCCAGCTCGAGCGGGAGTCGCGACAGGAGCAGGACCTGGTCGGCGACGCGCATCAGGGTCTCCGACTGGAGGGCGAGGCGCTCCGCCACTAGCGGCATCTGGTCCGCCGGAACCTCGTCGTTGGCGAGCATATCGGCGTAGTTACGCAGGATCGCCAGCGGTTCCTTGACCTCTTCCGATGCCAGCCGCACCACGGAGACTGGAGTGCGCGGCTGGCCGTTGGTCGACCGCGATTCCGAATGCAGGCGGGGCGCCAGCAATCCCGCCACGATCAACAGTAGGTCCTGGTCCATCTCGCTAAAGCTGCGCGGGCCCTTGCCGATGACTCCCAGGGTCCCGGTCACCTCTCCCCGCGCCGGGAAGGACGTTCCAAGGTAACTCACGATCCCCAATTGCTGCCGCATCGCCAGGCTTTTGAAAGGCTGGCGTTTGCTCGCGTCGCGAATATTGAGCACCCCGCCCTCCATCTCTTCGTCGACTGCCGCAAACGTATCCTCGAGCGCCATTCGAAGTCCGGGGTCGATGGGGGGCCCGCTCTGAACGGATGCGGCAATGATCTCGAACGAGTGGCCCTCGATCCTGGCGTAAAAGGCGGCTCGCGCATCGAGCGCCTGGTTAAGACAGGTCAGCGCCTGGTCGATCAGCTCGGGGAGCGGCCTGGCGAGATTGACGACCACCAGGTGGCGGACCAGGCTGAGGGGTGGCTGGCGGTCGGAGCTCATGAGAGGGCGCCCACGGTTATATCACGCCGGCCCTGATTTCTCTCCGGAGGAAGGCAGGCCGGTGGCTGCCGGATACCACATAAAATGGGCGACCATTGGCTGAGGTATCCAACGGTCGGGCGAACCTGCACCTGCACACGATATTTAGCGATGGGGAGCTGCCGCCGGCGGAGGTGGTCAAAGCGCACGCCGACGCCGGCTTTACGGTGATTGCCCTGACAGACCATGACACGCTGGCCGGCATCGATGCCATCGGTGGACTCGATGGGCAGGGCGTTCGGCTGATTGCCGGCGTCGAGTTGTCGATCGAGGACGAGCCACGCCGCGGCCTGGTTGACGCTCACCTCCTCGGCTACGGATTTGCCCTCAACCACCGCCGCCTCCGGAATCGCCTGCATCAGGCCAGCGAGGCCCGGGAGGCGCAGAAGCGGGAGACCGTGCGCCGGCTGGCGGCAGCCGGGTTTGACGTCGAGTGGGAAGCCGTGCGGTCCCGCGCTCGAGGCAACGTCGGCAAGCCCCATATCGTGGCGGCCATCGAGGCGGCGCAGCCAGGGGTGAAACGCGAGGAGCTCTACGCCGTCATGGGACCGGGCGGCGCGGCCTCCGTGGCCCGGGCGAAAGACCTGTCGCTCGAGGAGGCGGTGGATTTGATCACCGGCGCCGGCGGAGTCAGCGTGCTGGCGCACCCCGGTGTGTACACGCATGTCCCCGATCTCGAGCTGCTGTTCCGGACCTGTGCGGTCGCCGGTGTCCTGGGGCTGGAGGTCACCTATCCCCAGGCTCCCGACGATCCGTATGGACCGAAAAGCGCCGCGCTCATGGATCGGTTCGCAAAGACTGCTGCATCGTACGGCTGGGTCGCGAGCGGAGGCGATGATTTCCACGGGCCCACGGTGACACCGCTGATCCGGTTGGCGGCGTGGACAGCGACCCCGGCCAGTTGCGCCGACGAGCTGCTGGCGCGCCGCAGCTGAATTTCTCCCTCCCCCCTTGCGGGGGAGGGTCGGGGTGGAGGGTCAGCGGGTCGTCAAGAATCGCGTAATTGCTTCCACCAGGGCATCCGGCCGGTCGAGGGGAAGGAAGTGCCCTCCGGGATCGATGATCTCGACCGTTGTGTCGCGGAGTTTGTTCTTGAGCGTTTCGGCCCACTGCGGCTCGAGGAATTTGTCATTCGCGCCCCAGATGATCAGCGTGGGCGTTTCGATCTCCTCAATGTGCTTCGAGCGGCTGATCAGGTCGCGGTTGTTCAGGGATCGCGCGGCGCGCAGGTAAGCGCGCCGCCCGCCCAGATCCTGGAACGGACGGGTCCATTCGTCGACCAGCTCATCCGTTACGCGGCCCTCGGTCACGATCCCCGCCTCCAGCCCTTTGCGTAAGCCCTTTCGAAGGTCGATGTTGACGATGATCTGATCCCAGGCCGGCTCCTTCAGCCGCGCGATATCGGGAATGGGCCAGTTGTTGTCGACCACGCTGTCGATCAGGATCAGGCGGGCCACCCGCTGCGGTTCATCCGCCGCCATCAGCTGGGCGATGCCGCCGCCAATATCGTGACCAACGACCGCCACCTGGTGCACGCCGAGCGATTCCATCAACGCCACCATGTAGCGGGCCTGTGCCGCGATCGACAGCTCGGCGTCAAGGCGCTTGTCGGAATCGCCATAGCCGAGCAGGTCCGGAGCAAGCACATCGAAGGTTGCGGACAGCGGATCGATCACGTCGCGCCAGAGATACGAGGAGCTGGGAATGCCGTGCAGCAGGAGCAGGGCTGGTCCCTGACCCTGTCGCAGGTACGCGACGTCACCGCCGAAGGTGCGAATTCTCTGCTTGGTGCGAGCAAGTGGGGCAGCATTGATGAGCTCGGTGATCATCGGCGGCGACACCGTCGGTGTCGGCGTTCGTTCGAGCGGCGATGGCGGTGCGCTGAAGCGCGGGGCCGGCTCGGGTGCCGCCACGGGCGCGAAGGGAACGCCACTCGGGATGGGTGGCGTCACCGTGGGCGGCCCGGCCGCCGCGATGCTGGGTTGCGGTGCCGGCGGCTGGACCGATCGGCGCTGCAGGATGACGTTGGTGGAGCTGGCCCGCGCGATCAGTTGATTCTGCTGGTCGAGCACCTCCGCTTCGGCGACCGCGAGTTGCTGGCCGCGGTGCACCACTCGGCCGATCGATCGCAGCATGCCGGAATCGGCGCTCACCGGCTTGAGGAAATTCAGATGGAGTTCAGCCGTGGTGAAATTCTCGCCGGGCGCGAGCGTGCTGAAGACCGCAAATCCCATCGCGCTGTCTGCGAGGGAGGCGAGCGCGCCGCCGTGAACCACATTGTTCGGGTTGTAGAGATCGACGCTCGCCGGCATTTCGAAGGTCGCGCTGCCGTCGGACACCGCGATGAAACGCATATTGAGGAGGCGGACGTAGGGCGGTGGTGGGGCGGCGCCACGCAGCGCGGCCTCGAGCAAGTCACGACCCGACATCTCCGCCGGTTCGGACATCGCCCGCATTCTAAAGCCTGCTGAGGTTGCTTACCCAGGGACGTCATTGCCGGGATTAGTCCCTGGGTGACCGGGCTTTTGGTTACGCACCGCGCGTAACGGCTGCGTGACGACCGTGTGATAGCTCGTCGCGCCGATGCAAGCCATCGTTATGACAGCAGTTGGTCCTGTGTAGGCCGCAACTCGCGTGGCCAGTAGGAGGGGAAAAGGGGGACGACCGGCTGAAGTACGCTGCGCCACGTTTTGCGACTCACTCGGCCGCGCTGCTGATGGCCGTGGCGATGCCCTGGCTGGCTTTCCACGTACCGGTTGGTGCAGCGCCCGCCATGGCCGGCGCCTCGAGCCCCGGGACAGCGCTCGCGCAGGCGCCGTTCGGCCGCGCGGTGGATGGGATCGGTTGGTCCATGAGCGGGACGCTCGTGGTCCCGGCGCTGCCGGTGACGCCGCCGGGCGAGAAACATCGCGACATCGTCCATTACCACGCCCTCGACGGCGACACGCTCCGGGCGCTGGCCGCGAAGTTCGGGCTGTCGGTTAATACTCTGCTCTGGTCAAACCCCAAGCTCGTCGACCGGCTGACGGCAGGTCAGGAAGTCTTGATTCCGCCGGTCGACGGTGTGCTGGTGAAAGTGGGCGCCGCAGACACCGTGGCATCGCTGGCGCAGAAATACCGCGCGGAGTCGGACGCGATCATCGAGTTCAACCTCTTGCGCCATCCGGAAACGTTGCCGGTCGACGACTACCTGATGGTGCCGTACGGCGTTGGGCCGGAGCCACCGTCGGCGCCGCAGTCGAACGCGCACACGGTCACGGTCGGAAAACGCTCCTGGTACGTCACGCCCGTGTGGTCGTCGGGCGGAGGGGTTTATCCGTTCGGGCAGTGCACCTGGTACGTGAACACTCGCCGGCCGGCGCCGTGGGGTGGTAATGCGTGGCAGTGGTTCTCGCGCGCCCGGGCCTACGGTCGGCCCGAGGGAGCGACCCCGCGCGTGGGCGCCATCATGGTCACCTGGGAGTCACCGTACTGGGGCCACGTCGCCTACGTCGAGCAGGTGTACACGGATGGGAGCTGGCTCGTCTCGGAGATGAACTACTACGGTTCGCCCGGCGGCGGTTGGGGCCGCGTCAGCTATCGCCACGTCGTCCCCGGAACCATCCCGCTGATCGGCTTTATCTACTAGCCAGCGCTTCGATCAGCCTTCCAACCGCCAGCACCCGCGCCTCGTCGTTCCAGCGGCCGACCAGCTGCACTCCCACCGGTAACCCGCTCACCTCGCCGTAGGGGATGGATAGCGCGGGCACCCCCGTCAGGTTGAAGGGCGCGGTTAGCCGAACGAGCGCGCCGTCAACCGGCTCCACGCCAGTCCGCCAGGGCACGGTGCGCTCGCCAACGACGGGAGCGGTGATCGGCGTGGTGGGGAGCAGCAGAAGATCGATCTCATCAAAGATGCGGCGCAGCGCATTTGTGATCCTTGCTCGCATGCGCTGGGCCAGCACGTAGTCAGCGCCGGCAACGAGCGCGCCGAGCTGGAGCCGGACGCGCACGTCCGGACCGTAGGCGCGCGGGCGGGCTCGGATCCACCTGGCATGGGCCGCGCTGGCTTCAGCTCGCAGGGTGACCAGTTGTGTCACCACGGTCCACGCCATTTCGGGAAGGTGAACATCGCGGACCCGAAGACCGCTCCGCCCGAGTGCCGCGGCTGCCTCCTGCAGCTGCCTGGACACGCCCGGCTGGAGCGGCTGCAGGATCGAGTCATGAAGGATGCCGACCCGAAGTCCGTGGGTGGTCACCCGCCCCGCCTGCTTCCAGGCTCGTCCGCCTGACAGTGCATCGAGGAGAAGGCCGGCATCCTCGATCGTCCGCGTCAGGGGTCCGGCGTGATCCAATGACCACCCCAGCGGGATGGCGCCGTCGAGCGGCAGGAGCCCATAGGTCGGCTTCAGCCCGACGCAGCCGCAGAGCGAGGCTGGGATCCGGATCGATCCGCCGGTGTCCGACCCCAGCGCCGCGGCAGACAGGCCGGCCACCACCGCGATGGCCGATCCACCACTCGAGCCGCCCGGACTGCGGCGCACATCGCGGGGATTGCGCGCCACCCCCCACCAGGGATTCGCGTTCGTCACCCCGTAGGCAAACTCGTGCAGGTTGGTCTTGCCAAAGATGACGGCGCCAGCGGTCCGTAGCCGCGTTACGACTGCGGCGTCCCTCGACGGCACCCAGTCCCGAAGGATGCGCGAGCCCGCCGTGGTCCGCAGCCCGCGGGTCGCAAACAGGTCCTTGACGGCGATCGGCACCCCGAGAAGCGCGCCCGACTCGCCCCGGGCCAGTTGCTGCTGCGCTCGCTGGGCCGCCCGCCGAGCCCGCTCGCCGGGAGGCGTGATGAACGCGCGCAGGTCGGCCGACCGCTCGATTCGTTGCTGGTACGCGTCCAGCAGCTCCAGCGGGGATATGGTCCGGCGCCGTAACGCCGTCGCGAGCTGGGCCAGCGGCGCCGTCGCCAGGCTCGGGGGCAGTACCATCAGTCGTTCGAAGGCTCAGGCGCCAGCGCCGATCTCAATTCTTCGACCAGCGCCTGGTACCGCTTCCATGCCGGACCCAGCGCCTCCAGGTCCGCTGCGGTCAGCCGGAGCCCTGCCGTCCGTGCGGCGGCGGCCAACCGGTCCCTCTCCGTCATCGGCACAGTATGCAATCCGTGACCGGCAGGGGTTTTGTCGTCGCTTTATGGGGGCGGGTCGGGTGCGGGGTCCCATCACCACTTGCGAGTGCGAAAAAGTTTGACAAGACCGCTGAGTCCGCCCTAAGCTGCCGTTGCCGCCACCGGCTCTTGGGGAGGCGCAGGCTGGCGGTGCCGCTGCCGTTTACCTAATTTTCGTTGCTGAGGAGCCCGAAACAATGCTGCTTGTGGAAGTCCGCCGCCTGGATATCGCGCCGTCCGCCGATCAGTTCTGGACGATCGTCTCCCGCGTCAACGGCCCGGAGTTCATGGGCGTTCTATACCGAGCCCGCGAAGCCATTTTCGACAGTGCCGGAATCGCCTTCACCATCGACCTGCTGAACAAGTTCCTGCAGTTTGACGTGACAAAGAGTTGGTCCGCCGCCGATGAGGGGGAGCTGTTCATGGGGTCGGCGCCGGTGGTCGGCTGGTTGCGCGTCCGCCGTCCGGGCTCGGCCACCCTGCGTGAGCTCCGATCGGACGACATTCATTTCATGGAGCTCGAGCACGCTGCCAAGCCGGCGTTCGTGGAAGTCGGTGTCGCCTATCGCGCCGGCACCGAGAAAGTGCGAACGGACTTCCTCAAGCGCATTCGGACCGCCGCCCAGGAGGCGCTTGGCCAGGAAGTGGGGACGCCGTCGTCCTGGCCGGTGCTCGCCCCCGTGGGCAGCCATAACTTCGATGCCATCCGCAAGTCCCGCCAGGCATCCTACGAAGCCAGCGCCGAAGAAAACCAGGCGATGGCCGCGTTTACCACCCCGGAGATTCGGGCACTCATCCGCGACCTCGAGCGAGTTGGCTCGCTGACGGTTTCCGACCTCCCCAAAGTCCTGGGCGAGGCGCAGGGGACGGCGGTCGCCGGCAGGCTCGGTGAGCTGCGCAACCTTGGCCTGATCCAGTCCGAGTATGTGATCGTGTGCTCGCGCACCGGAAATGCCGTGCTCCGCACTGACGATCCGAACAAGCTGCAGAAGATGGCACCCGATTGGATGAAGTGCGCCTGTGGCCGGCCGCTGAATGAAGAGCGGGTTGACCAGGTGATCGTGCCGACCGACCGCGCCACCGCGCTCAACGACAAGGGTCGCTGGATGACGACGCTGGCGACGGCGATCCTCCCCAAGCTCGGCATTAGCCGTGAGCAGGTCATCATCGACGCCAGTCCCCAGGGCACGGACATCGTGCTCGACCTCAGCGGTGACCTCGTGCTGGTGGTCCTGAAAGATCACGAGTTCAACCTGGCCGATGCCTACGCCTTCAACGCCAAGGTCTCACGCATCAAGGCCGCAGAAGGCGTGATCGTCAGCAATGAGGGGCTCTCCGGCGATGCCAAGAAGCTGGTCCAGGATGAGCTCGGTCCGCAACGCGCCCGGATCACGGATCCGTTCCGGATCACCTTCGTGGAGGGCGTCCAGGCGTTTGAGCACGACCTCGGCCGGGTCGTGGAACGGCGGCGCCGCCAGTATTTCCTGCGGGCGCTCGGCGACCTGGCGACCATTCAGGGCCTCAACATCGGTCAGCTCGCGCTGGCGAAGGTCGAAGCGGGCGGCCGCGTCGGCAAAGAAGTCGTGGCGCCGGAGGCCGTTCCCGCCGAGGCGTAGCACCGAACCGACACCATTCGATCCATCTCCCTCCCCCGTCGGCGGGGGAGGGTCGGGGTGGGGGGTTCGATCAACACTCGATCGGAGTGGATCTGCGGAAACCCGCTCGCGTAGTGTAGGGCGGTGCGAATCGGGAGTCTTGTCGCCGGGGTCATCGCCATCCTGGTGGGCGCGGTCTGGATCCTGCAGGGCTCGGGCGTGCTCCCCGGGAGCTTCATGACCGGCCAGACCATGTGGCTGGTCATTGGCATCGTGGTCGCGGGCCTGGGCCTGGGTCTGGCATTCAACGGACTTCGCCGCCCGGCCAAGCCGTAGCCGATTGAGCCGCCATCGCGCGCTGGTCACCGGGCTGAGCGCGGGCACGCTCGCGCTGGGCGTCGACTACCTGGCCCACGCCTTCGTCAACGTGCCGCTCGCCCCGGAGCAGGCCGGTTATCTCTTGCTCAAGGTGCTCCCGCTGTCCACGTTCGCGGACTTGCTCAAGACGCTCGGGACGCTGGCCAGGCCGCTCCTGCTCATGGGCGCGACCGTCGTGATCATCGCGGCTTATGGCGCGGCCGCCGCGGTGCTTGGGCGTCTGTTGCCCCACTGGACCATCGCGGCGATGACCGGGCTGGTAGCGCTGGTCGCCGGGGTGGTTGCCCTCATCGCGTTTTCGCCCGGCGACTCCGTGCTAGGCATCGTCGTCGAGGTCGTGCTGTTGGCGGGCATGGTCCCGCTGGTGGCCGCCGTCCTCACGCAGCTCACCTTGCCGGTCGGCGCCAACGAAGATCGACGGGTTTTGCTCCGCAACCTCTTTTACGGGGCGGTGGGCATCGCCCTGGTCGGCGTCGGCTACGCCAATGTTCGTCGGTTTGTCACGGCGCTCGCCACCACGGAGGGGAACCGCGCGGATCGCGAGGTGACCAGTGTCAGCGACTTCTACGTTGTCTCGAAAAATCTCGGCGGCGACCCGGTCGTCGACGCATCCACCTGGCGCTTGAACCTGCCAACCCGATCCCTGACCTACGACGAATTGCTGACGCTGCCATCGGATGAGCTGGAGCTAACCCTGGAATGCATCAGCAACGAGGTTGGCGGGACGTTGATCAGCAACGGGATCTGGAAGGGGCCGCGGGTCAGCGACCTCCTGGCGCTGACGACCGTGCCATCCGACGCGGTCTGGATGCTGATCGAGAGCGCCGACGGCTACACGGAAAGCTTTCCGCTGCGTGACCTGACGCCGGATCACCGGCTTGTCACGCACCTCAACGGCGCTCCACTGACCTCGCAGCACGGCTTCCCAGCGCGCTTCATCTTTCCCGGCCATTACGGAATGAAGCAACCGAAATGGGTCACGCGCATCCACTTCTCGGCGACCGACCAGCCCGGCTACTGGGAAAACAACGGCTGGGACGAACGGGCAATCGTCAAGACGATGTCGCGCATCGATCGACCGTTCGACGGCGCCGCGCTGGCCGCCGGTGCGGTTCCCATGCGCGGCATTGCGTTCGCCGGCGCCCGCCGGATCAGCGGCGTCGATGTCAGTTGGGATGGGGGGCGCGCCTGGCATTCGGTCCAGCTGCAACCCGAGTTCTCCGCCTATGCCTGGCGATTCTGGGAGCTGACGCCGACCCTGCCGGCCGGCCAGTACCGGATCCGGGTCCGGGCCCGGGACGGCGAGGGAACCTTACAGCCCTCCAGATCAACGGCGACGCTGCCGAACGGCGCCGACGGCTACCACACGATCACGATCACGGTCGCCTAGCGCTCTCAGCCACTTCTCAGCGATACGCCGGACACCGTATAACAATCCGCCCCTACCGTAAGGTTGGAGCTCGCTGGAAACCATGAACGGTCGCGTTGTACGGTCAGGGAGAGGAATATGTCCTCGAACGCGACGCTGAGGTGGGCGTCGGTGCTGGGCACGCTGTTGCTGGCCCTGCTCTTTGGTGGCGTCGTCGCCACGTCGCCCAAGCCTGACCAGGCCCCGCTCCACCCGGCGGTCACGGTGTTGCCGAACGATTCCACGGTGCAGAGTGAGAGCCATGTCTCCTGAGCTCCAGAGCCGTCACTTCGACGCGCTCGGCTCCACCTGCGAGCTGCTCAGCCTCGGCAGCGGGCAGGCGGCGCTCGAACGCTGCGAGCGATGGGTGCGCGACGCCGAGGCGCGCTTCACGCGTTTCCTTCCCGACAGTGAACTCGCGGGGCTGAATGCCGGCGGCGGCCGATATGTTCCAGTGAGCCCGGAGCTGTTTGCGATGCTCGAAGCTGCGCTCTGGGCATTTGAAGAGAGCAGTGGCCTGGTGAATGCGGCGGTGCTGCCGGCGCTGGTCGCCGCCGGTTATGACCGGCCATTTCGGCTGGGTCTGGCGGAGCCGGCGCACCTCAACCCACTGCCCATCCCGAGGCTGCCGGACGTGCTGATCCTGGATCAGGCGACTCGTTCAGCGGCGCTGGCTCCGGCAGCGGCGCTCGACCTTGGCGGAATCGTCAAGGGGGCCCTGGCCGACATCCTTATTGATGAGCTCGGTGAGAACGCCGTCTGCAACCTGGGCGGCGACCTCCGCGTCCGCGGCGCCGGTCCCGACGGCGATGGCTGGCACATCGGCCTGTGCGACCACTCAGCGGTTGCGCTCACGGACGGAGCGGTCTGCACCAGCGGCGTGACCCGGCGGCGCTGGGGCCAGTCCATGCATCACCTCATCGATCCAGGGACAGGGATGCCGGCCAGGACCGACCTCGCCGAGGTCTCGGTGGTGACCGACAGCGCCCTGCGTGGCGAGGTCTACGCCAAGAGCGCCATGCTCCTGGGCGCCGCCGCAGGGATCGCCTTCCTCGAAGCCCGGGGCGTGCACTACGCCCTGGTGCCCGCCGTCGGCGCCGGAGATGGCATCCTTCCCGCGGCAGCGTGACCCTCGACCAGCTGCTCTGGCTCACGTCGCGGGTGGCCGCGCTGACCGCCTTCTTTGTCCTGGCCGCCGCGCTGGTTACGGGCCAGGCGCTGCGAAGCGCGATGTTCGAAGGCGCCATGCGCAATCGCGAGCTGTCCAGTCTCCACCGTTTCCTCACGATCTGCTGGGTACCGTTTGTCTTGCTCCACGTCGTGACAATCACCATCGACAGCGTGGCGCGAGTGAGCCCCATCGACCTCGTCATCCCGTTTCGGGTCGCATACGCCGCCCTGCCGGTCGGGCTGGGCGCCATCGGCTTCGACCTGCTGTTGATCGTCACCGTCACCAGTTACCTGCGGCGCCGTCTCGACCCCACTACCTGGCGATGGCTACACCGGCTCTCTTATGTGATGTTCGGGGTATTTGCGTTTCATGCACTCCTGGCCGGATCAGATTTCGCGCGCCCACTCGTGCTGGCTCCGGCCGCCGGGGTCGTCGCCTTCATTGCGATCGTCAGCCTGGCCCGCCTCGCCTTCGGACGCTGGGAAACAACCGCCCATTAGACTCTCGGGGCAGGTAAGCGCGATTCTCAGGAGGACTGACATGCGCGTGATGGATGTCGTCAATGAAACGAAAGCGGCCATGCGGGCGAGTGAGGTTTTCGGGACTCCTTACGAGAAGAACGGGGTAACGATCATTCCTGCGGCCAGGATCGCCGGCGGCGCCGGTGGCGGCGGCGACCAGCAGGAGCCGCAGGCAGGCGGTGTGGGTTTCGGGGTGTCATCGCGTCCGGTCGGGGCCTTTGTGATCAAGGGCGGCGAGGTCAGCTGGCAGCCGTCCCTGGATCTGAACCGAGTGATCTTGATGGGCCAGGTCGTGGCCATCGTGGCTCTGCTCACGGTGCGCGCGGCCATCAAGGCCTGGGCGAAACGGCGCGCGTGATCCCGGCGGCGATCGACCTCGACCTGCAGTCGGTCCGGCGGCAGTTTCCCGCGCTCGGGCTGCGGATCGACGGCCGGCCGGTCGTTTACCTGGACAATCCGGCCGGTACGCAGGTGCCCCAGCGGGTCATCGATCGGACCACCTCCTACTGGCAGACGATGAACGCCAACCAGGGCGGCGTGTTTGCTACCAGCGAGCGCTCGGACGCCCTGATGCTCGAAGTGCGCGCCGCCGCTGCGGCGTTCGTCAACGCCGATTCGCCGGAGGAGATCGTCTTCGGGCCGAACATGACCACGCTGACGTTCGCCGTCAGCCGCGCCATCGCGCGCGAACTGCGGGCGGGCGATGAGATCCTCGTCACCCGGCTCGAACACGACGGCAACGTGTCGCCCTGGCTGGCACTCCAGGAGCAGGGGATCATCGTCCGGTTCGCCGACATCAAGACGCCGGAGTGCACGCTCGACCTCGATGACCTCCGGCGGCAGCTGACGGCGCGGACCCGCCTGGTCGCCGTGACCCACGCGTCCAATGTGGTTGGGACGATCCCGGATCTTCCGGCGGTGGCGAGCGCCGCTCACGCGGTCGGGGCCTGGATGTGGGTGGATGCCGTTCACTACGGTCCTCACGGGTCGATCGACGTGCAGGCGCTCGACTGCGACTTCCTGGTCTGCTCCAGCTACAAGTTCTACGGACCGCACCTCGGGATCCTCTACGGGCGTCGCGAACTGCTGGAGCGGCTGCGGCCCTACAAGGTCCGGCCGGCCAGCGACGAGCTGCCGAGCCGCTGGGAGACCGGCACCCAGAACCATGAGAGCCTCGCCGGCCTGCTCGGCGCCTTCGAGTACCTCGCCGGTCTTGGCGGGTCGAAGGTGGTCCGGCGGGAAGCGTTCGAGGCGGCCATGCAGCGAATCCAGGCGCACGAGCAGGCGCTGGCGGCGCGCCTGCTCGCCGGCCTCGAACTGATTCGAGGGATCCAGATTTTCGGGATCACGGCACCCGATCAGCTTCACCGCCGCGCCCCCACCGTCTCGCTCATCTGGCCGCCCCACCGGCCGCAGGCGCTCGCGCGCTGGCTGGCCGGCCAGCAAATCTTCACCTGGCACGGTGACCACTACGCGCCCGAGCTGATCGCCAGGCTGGGTCTTAGCGATCGTGGCGGCACGCTTCGGATCGGCCCGGCTCACTACAACACCGCGAGCGAGGTGGATCTCGTTCTCGAAGTGCTGGCCGGTTTCAAAGGCTGATCAACACCACGCCGGTGAGGGCCAGCCCGATCCCGGCCTGCTGCAGACGCGCCATGCGCTCATCCAACACGATCCGCGCCAGCACGACGGTGGCGACCGGGTACAGCGACGACAGGATCGAGACGACGCTCAAAAGGCCGGTGGTGGTGGCAAACGCAAAGAACACGTCGGCCCCGACGTCCAGCACCCCGACGGCAAACAGCGCTGGCAGGTCGGGCGGACGAGGCTTGATGCGCGATCGAAACGCCAGCCCAAGAAGCAGCAGCACGGAAACGCTGCCGGCCCGCGTGGCCAGCACTCCCCAGACCGCGTCGGGCCGGCTGGCAAAGCGAATCGCCACCAGGAAGAGCCCGAACGAGAGCGCGGCGATAAGGGCCAGGCCGGCGCCGGGAACGAGCCGCCGCCCGGGCTGCGCGGGGCGGCGATCGAACGCCAGCAGCGCGACCCCACCCAGGGTCAGCGCCATGCCGGCGAGCTGAAGCCCACCGGGTCGTTCACCGAGTGTCAGCCCGACGAGGACCGGAACCACCGGCCCGGTAGCGGCAATCGTCGAGACCACGCTGACCACGCCGATGGCCATGCCGCGGTAGATCGCGGCCAATCCGACCAGACCGATCAGGCCGGCGAGAACGCCGGCCACCATCCAGGGCCCGGGGCGGAAGGGTACGCCGCGCACGATCACGACGGCGGCGATCATGGCCAGGGTCGGTGGCTGCGACAGGAAGAGCACCGCGAAGGTACCCAGGCGTCGAGTCTTGAAGCCGCCGATGAAATCGCCGACGCCCCAGCTCAGGCTGGCCGCGAGCGCGAGCAGAACCGCGGTCAGGTCGAGACCCGCCGGACCGTAGCCCTGACGGCAAGATCCCCGAGCCGCTGCCGGTGGCCGCGGCGAAGCAGGAGCACCGCGTCGATGGGCCAGAGGAAAACGAGCACGCCGATCGCGTTTCGCAGCGCCGCGCGCCACCAGCCTGGTACCCCACCCTCGGGACCGTACACGGAGATGCCCATCAGGAGCTTGCCAAGCGTCTGGCCGGTTCGGGCCTCGTAGGGCACCCGATAGAGCAAGGTCACGCCGGCAAGGAGCAGGAGACCTTCCGGGTCGAGCACAACCTCTGTTGTCTCGAGCCCGGATGCGGCGGTCAGAATGAGTACGGTGATCCCAAAGGTGAGGGTCAGGTCGACGATGGCGGCCCAGAGGCGGCGGATCAGCGGATAGTCCTGCCAGGTTCGGTCGTCCCGGTCACGAAAAAGTTTGGCTTCAATCGAGTCGGCCAGATTCCGCCGCACGGCGAAGACGATCGGCTCCAACGCGGTCAGCGCGCCGCGACGCGCCAGCCAGCGGATGGACAACACGACCGCCAGGGTGGCCAGCGTCGTGACCGCGATGACGAACAATCGGTGCTCGGCGCGGTGAAATAGCCGGACCGCTGGCTGGCCGACCAGCGCCCCCAGGCCGACGAAGAAGGCGATGTAGACCAGGACGGAGGGAATCAGGCCGGCCGCAAAGGTCAGGCGAGGCATGTTGCTGACGCCCGCCGCCTGGGTTGTATGAATTCGCAAGCCGGGTATCAGGCGACCGGCGAAGACGGCCGGCGCGCCGCCTCGGCGCAGCAGGTGGATCGCGCGTTCGAGCGCCGGCCGAAAGCGCAGCGTATCGGCAACCTTCATCACCGCAGGCTGACCCACCGTGGCGAAAATCTCGCGGCCGATCATGGCCCCGATCACCGTCGCCAGCAGCAAGGCGGCGACCATGGGGACCGGGTCTACGGTGCCACTGGCGATCGCGATGCCGGCGATCATCAACAAGAGGTCGCCGGGCGCGAACGGAACCGGGACCCCACTCTCCTCGATGAAGACCAGGCCCGCGATGACGGCAATCAAGAGATCGCCGCTCAGGTTCGAGATCGAGCCGATCGGGTTCAGTTGATCAACTGCCGAATCAACGGGATGGGGAGATACCCGCAGCCGAGAAAGGCGTCGTGGAAGCGCTTCAGGGAGTAATCCGGGCGGCCCTCCAGGTCGTTGCGCAGCTCGAGAATGAGCAGCTTGCCGAGTGTATAGCTCAGATACAGCGGATCCCAGGCTCCCCGCATCGCCTCGCGCTTGGCCGGCAGTTCCGACAGGAATCCCATCGACATGAACAGTTGAATCGCTTCGGGCATCGGCATTGCCTGGCAGTGGAGACCGAGCGCAACGAGGAACCGGCAGTCGCGCAGGAGGGCGTCGCTCCGCTGCGCCAGTTGAAGTTTGGGATCCGTCGAGTAGCCGGCGTCGAGCATCATCTCCTCGACGTAATGCGCAAACCCCTCGACATTGGCATAGGACCAGAACAGCTGACGCGTCCTCGACCCAACTCGCCGCTCGTGCAGGGATTGCACGAAATGACCCGGGTAGGCTTCATGGATCGAGACGTTTTCGAGCATCGCGTAATTGAGGTGACGCAGCCACTGCTCGCGGCTGGTCTCGCTCCAGTCAGCGGCAGGCACCGTCACGTAGTAGTAGCTTTCGGTGGCGACGGTCTCGAGCGGCCCGGCGCTATCCATGGCGGCACTGATGTAGGACGCGTACGAGGGGGTCGGACGGACCAGGCAGCGCGCCTCCGAAGGGATCGAGACCAGGTCGCGCTCCAGGATGAAGCTGCGCAAGCCTTCCAGCGTGGCCCTGACGTCATCGATGATGGTCTCGGTCGTTGGATGATGCGCTTCCAGGTCGCGCAGCGCTGCGCTGACGCCGCCTCCGGGGCTGATGGCCTCAGCCGCGCGTTCCGCCTCCGCCATGTTGCGCTCGATGTCCGCCCGAACCAGGTGCTCGAGCTCGGCGACGTTCGCAGGAACGAGCTCGCGGGTTTGCAGTAGGCGCAAGAAGCGGTCTTCGCCCAGCGCGAAGTGGTCGTGAGCGTCACGCTGGCGTTGCTTGAGGAAGTCGACGGCTGCCCGGGTCTCCCGCACCGCCCGGTCGATTGCCTGGAGCGTGTCAGCGTCGCCGGCGGCGGCCGTCCGCACCTCGCCGTCGAGATAGGCGGACTGTCCGGCGGCGGCTTCGATTGCGATCTGCAGGTTCGGTCGAGGGAGTGACGCCTCCAGGTTGTCGCGGGCGGCCTCCAGGTAACCGGAATAGCCGGCAAGGTGCCGCCGCAAGGCGGCCAACCGCTCGCCCAGCGGCGCGTACGGCCGCTTGAGATAAGAGCTCACGTCCAGCTCGCTGCCAGCACCCATATAGAACATCGGTTCCGTAAACGGCCGCCGCAACTCGGTCAGTTCGAGCCGGGCCGTCTTGAGCTGGATGAGCAGCCCTTGCCGGTCCACGTCCTGGTCCCGGCTCAGCCCCGCCAGCGGCTCCAGCACTCCAATCTGTCGGTCGATCTCGCCAATGCGGGCGTGGATGGTGGTCGCCGAGAGGTCGCCCACGACACCGTCGAAGTGGTGGTCGCCGCCGACGCGAGCGTGGTTGGGGGAGAAGCGAAAGAAGCCATCGATCACCTTGTGCTCGATCGCTGCCCAGTCCGCCACGGGGCTTGAGGCTAGCAGGTGGCGTATTTCGGGACGGATTTGTCACTGGGTCCGTAAGGTTGCGCTGTTACGTTGGCGTCACCGAATCATGATCCAGCCATCACGGCCCCGTTTCCGGCTGTTACCAGTGCGCCACCTGGCCGTGGTGATCGCCGCCACCAGCTTGGCGATGGCCGCCATGCCGGCCGTACCCGCCTGGGCGGCCTCCAATCGGGCACACCTTGACCGCCAGGTCCTCAAGGCCATGCAGCAGGGCCGGCGGTTGCCTGTCATTCTGGTCGCCCACGGCGAGCTCAATGTCCTCGAAGCCGACCTGCGACGGAGCGGCGTCAAGAACACCGTCCGTGTGCCGATCGGACATGGGATCGCCGCCGAGCTCAGCGCCCCACTGATCGCGCGCTTCAGTACCCGCTCAGATGTCGAGCGCATTATCTACGACGCCCCGGTCCAGCTGACCGATACGGCGTTCGATCCGTCCGCGCTTGCCACGGCCTACCCGGCTGTGGTCGATGCTGTGGCCGCCTGGAGCAGCGGGGTGGCTCCGCTGACTGGCCGGGGCGTCGGCATCGCCGTGATCGACAGCGGGATCAGCGCCCATCCGGACCTCGGCGATCGGGTGATCTTGAACCGCAATTTCAATGCCACCGTGACCGGTACCGACGATGCCTACGGCCATGGCACCGCCGTTGCCGGGATCATCGCGGGCGATGGGACGGCAAGCACCGGTCGCTACATCGGCATCGCCCCCCAGGCAAACCTGATCAACCTTCGGGTCAATGATGGGACCGGCGCCGCGCCGACGTCGGCGATCATGAACGCCATCCTCTGGGCTGTCCTGAACAAAGACACCTTCGACATCCGCGTCATGAACCTCTCGCTCCTGGCCACCGTCCAGGAGAGCTACCAGACCAGCCCGATCGATGCCGCGGTCGAGTACGCCTGGCTGAAGGGCATCGTCGTGGTGGTCGCGGCGGGCAACACCGGTCCCAACAGTGCGCTCTACGCTCCCGCCAATGACCCCTACGTGATCACCGTGGGCGCGACCGACGACCACGGTTCGGCGACGGCGGTCGACGACACGGTGGCCGGCTTTTCGGGCTACGGTCTGACGCAGGACGGCTTCAGCAAGCCAGACTTCGTCGCACCAGGCCGGCGCATCATCACCACCCTGGCGCCCAACAGCAATTTCGCCCTCAGCTATCCCGCGTATCTGGTCGGGAATCAGTACATCCAGCTGAGCGGGACATCGGTGGCCGCGCCCATCGTGAGCGGCGTGGCGGCCCTCTATGCGGAAAGCCGTCCGAACGTGCGCCCGGGCCAGTTGAAAGGCGTGCTCCTTGCCACAGCCACGGGGCTTTCGCTCAGTGGGAGTGGGAATGGCTACCCGGACGCGGCCGCGGCCATCGCCTATATCGGGCTCGTCGGCAACGCGGACCGGGGGCTGGCTCCCAACAACTACTTGATGGTCCTCTACCTGGCGGCCCACAACCTGGCAACGCTGCCGGTGGTGTCGTGGGACACGGTGTCATGGGATAGCGTCTCCTGGAGCAGCGTCTCCTGGAGCAGTGTCTCCTGGAACGCCGTGAGCTGGAGCGATTAGCCATGAAGCGGGCGCGACGTTCCACGGCCGCGGTCGTCTACATCACGGGCCTGAGCGGCGCGGCCGTGATGGGCACCTTCGCGTTGAGCCGCGTCGGCGGATCAGGCGCGCTCCTGTGGACCTTTATCATCCTGACCGGCCTCGGCATGGTGGCGCACGCCTTCCCGATCCAGGGCAGCCGGCATCAGGCCTACCAGGTCACGCTTCCGTTCATCATTGCCGCCGCGGCCTTGTTTAGCGCCGCGCAGCTCGTCGCGTTCGTTGTCCTGATCCATCTGGCCGAGCAGGCGCGGCTTCGCCGGCCGCTTCACATCCAATGGTTCAACGTCTGCAACTACTTCCTGAGCGCGGCGGTGGCGGCAGCGTTCTTCAATCGCGCGATCGCCCTGCTCCCAGAAGGTGCGATCGGCCAGGTGGCCGCCGCGATGGCGGCCGGTTGTACGTTCATCGTGCTCAACCGACTCATCCTGGCCGGCGCGCTCTGGCTGGCCCGCGGACTCTCGCTCGCTGCCTCGGGGTTGCTCTTGCCCCGCCTGCTGGCCGCCGACCTGATCATCGCCTGGATGGCCGGCCCCATGCTGGTCCTCACGCTGCTGGCGGGACCCTGGATGGTGCTGGTCACGGCGGGCCCGCTGTTGCTGGCACGCACGGCTCTTTCGGTGCTCGTGCCGTCAGTCCCGCGCCGGGCGAAGCACGCGAGGGTGCGCGCCGCCTGACGGCAACCCATGGCTGATCTGCCGCGCGCCGCTCGACTCTACCTGGGAGCGGTCCTGGTCACCGCATCGCTCGCCGCCGTCGTCGGCATCATCGTCGCCCCGGCTCGCCTCGCGCTGGCCCCGGTTGCACTGGTTCTGCTCGGCTGCGCGGCCGTTGCCCAGCAATTCAAGGTGCGAAGCCCCAAGCACCAGTCGTACTACACGACGACGATTTTCTTCTTCGCCGCGGCGCTGCTGCTGCATCCCGGATACGTGGTCGCGATCATCGTGGTGGCGCACGCCGTGGAGTTGTTGCGGGTCCGCTACCGCTGGTACATCCAGGCCTTCAACGTCGCGAATTTCGTCCTTTGCTCGCTGGCCGCGGGCGCCCTCTTCAGCGCCGGACTTCAGGGCCACGCAGCGGGAGACGCCCGGGCCCCGCTGTTCGCGCTGCTCGCGGGTCTGGTATTCGTCGGTCTCAATCACGTGCTCACCGCATTGGTGATCATGTGGGCGCGTGGCGTCCCAATCTCGCGCGCCGGGACGTTGGATTGGGACAACCTGGGCACCGACCTGGCGTTGATGTCCGTTGGTGCGCTCGGCTCCTTGCTGTGGCTCACCAACCCGTGGTTCGTCCCGCTTTGCCTTGGTCCGCTCTTCCTGATCTATCGATCGTTGCTGGTGCCCACGCTGAAGGAAGAGGCGCGGACCGACCCGAAGACCGAGCTGGCCAACATGAAGCACTGGAACGAGGTCGCTCAGGCCGAGGTGGAGCGGGCTCGTCGCTTCGGCCGCCCGTTGACCGTCGTCCTCGCCGACCTCGATCTGCTGCGCGAGATCAACAACCGGCACGGCCACCTGACCGGCGACCAGATGATCCGGCGCGTCGCGGATGCCCTTCGGGGAGCGCTGCGCGAATACGATGTGCCGGCCCGCTTTGGTGGCGACGAGTTCGCTATCCTGATGCCGGAAACCACCTTACCCGAGGCGATGAGGGTGGCGGAACGCGTCCGACGCGGCGTCGAGGCGATCGCGCTCAAGCTCTCGGATGGCACCACCGTCGCGGCGAGCGTGAGCATCGGTGTGGCGCTCTTCCCGGGGCACGGCCGTAACGCCTCCGAGCTGCTGGCCGCTGCCGATCGCGCCGTCTACCAGGCCAAGGCGCTCGGTCGGAACCGGGTATGCGCGTTCGCCGACCGCGAGAACGAGAGTCTGCGTCCAATCACGATCTCGGCGGCGTCGCGTCGCGAGGCGAGCTAGCTGCTTTTCTTCGGGCGACGCGCGCGGCGGCGGTCGGCGTGGGCGCGCAAGAACGTGTACGTTTTCTCAGCCGCGTAGCCCTTTTGCACGGCGTCCTGGATGCGCGGCCAGAATTCCTCCTTCACCCAGTTGCGCGCCACCAGTACTTCGATGCCCGCCAAACGGAGATCCCCACGTTCCAGGTCGGACGTCGTGTCGCCGCGCTGCAATGCCCGCACCGCGTCCAGGCTCAGGTTCGGAAGGAGCCAGGCCTGCGGGATGACAACTTCTGCCTGCCCGCGCGGCTCGTCTGGCACGGAGCAACTATAAGACGGGCACGCGCGTGCCGTATGCTGCACAGGTGCCGGTCGTGCGGACGCTGCACGTGTTCGGAGCCATCTTCCTTCTCGGTGGGGTCAGCGCGCACGCGTTGCTGCGGCCGATGGCCGCCCGGGCCGCCGGCGCGGCGCAGCAGGCGCTCTACCAGTTCGCCTGGCGCGTTGAGCTGGCCATGGTCTACACCGGGTCGGCCCTGGTACTGATTACGGGCGTCCTGCTGTGGATTGGACATTTCAAACCGTTCACCGGGTGGTTGCTGCTGGGCTTTCTGCTCTACGCGGCGGCGGCGGGGCTGGACGGCGCCTTCCTCGCGCCGAACCTCCGGCGCGCGCGGACGGTGGCGGGGGAGGGATCCCAGCCTGTCGCCGCGGCGGCGATGACGATCCAGCTGGTCGCCTGGCTGCTCCTGGTGGTGGTCGTGTTCCTGATGGTCGCGCAGCCCTTCTAGCAGTAAGACCGCGGGCCGGCGGTTATACGCCTGGTGACCGCACGGGGGCGCCGGCAACTCATCATCTTTGTCTTCGGGACGTTCGCCATCAGCTGGGGCGCCGAGCTGCCGATGATCCTCGCCCCGCGGGTCATCCCGATCACGTCGCTGCGCGGCCTGGAGCTGCTGTTCGTGGCCAGCATCAGCCCGAGCTTGATGGCCATCGTCCTCACCGGCGTGCACGATCGCGCCGCCGGCCTGCGCCGGCTTTTCGCCCAGGTGATCCGCTGGCGAGCCCGGCCCGTCTATTACGTCGTCGCCGTGGCGCTCCCCACCGGACTGAGCCTGCTCGCCCAGGCAGCACCCGGGCTGTGGGGAGGAACCAGCCCGGCGCTGTTCATGCCGTCGCCGAATCCCTGGGCCCCCACGGTCTCGCCGGCCGGCGAGGAACTGGGCTGGCGAGGCTATGCGCTCCCGCGCCTCCAGTCAGCGTTCCAGGCGCTGGGTGCCAGCCTCGTGCTTGGCGCCATCTGGGCGTTGTGGCATGCTCCGCAGTGGCTCATTCCAGGGGCGCGTATCACGCTCTTTCCGCTGTTCTTTGTTCGCATCCTCGCGGAGAGCGTTTTCCTGACCTGGCTCTTCAACAATACCGGTCGCAGCCTGCTGATCGCGATCCTGGCGCACATTGGCATGAACCTGAGCGTGGTTCGGCTGGTGCCGTTCCAGCAGGGAGACCTCAGCGTGCAAGCGATCTACATGCTGCTCTTCTGCGCGGTCGCGGCCTTGATCGTCTGGCGCACGAACCGGGCCACGCTCTCCATCGACCGGCGACCGCCCTTATCCTTGGTGGTCGATGGCGGCGCTGGGACCGATCACGCTGCGCGGGACGCATATTCAGCTTGAGCCGATGCGGTCGGTGCATGCCGAGGCCCTCCTCGAAGCCGGGCGCTCTCCGGAAATCTGGGAATGGATGCCGGCTCGGCCGCTCACGGCAGAGGCAATGGACGCATGGCTGGCCAGGGCGAGCCAGGCTGAGGCGCAGGGCCACGAGTATCCCTTCGTCGTCGTCCGGCTGACCGACGGACGCGTCATTGGAAGCACGCGTTACCTCGAGGTCCACGAAGACGACCGCACGGTGGAGATCGGCTGGACCTGGTATACGCCGGACGCCTGGGGTGGCATTGTGAATCCGCAGGCGAAGTATTTGTTGATGCGGCACGCGTTCGAGGACTGGCACGCGATCCGGGTCGCGCTCAAGACCGACGTGAAAAATGTGCATTCCCAGGCCGCCATCAAGAAGCTGGGCGCTCGCTTCGAGGGCACCATGCGCAACCAGCGCATCCGCCCCGACGGGACATATCGCGACACGGTGCTGTTCTCGATCATCGAGAGCGAATGGCCCGGAGTGAAACTCCGGCTGGAGAAGCGGCTCGCGACCCTAGCGGATGCCTCCGGTCAGCAGCCGTAGACCAACCGGATTTCCCCGCGATTTCAGCGGCTCATTCCCCTCTGCGGAGAGGGTTGGGGAGGGGGCCTGCTTGCGCCGCGTCCGGTAGCCGCTCGCGACCCTCGCCGCGGCCGCCTGGGCGGCGGCGATCAGCTCCGGAGCGGCCTGGTCGGGAGTGGCCAGGGCTTCCGGTTCGAAGGCGACCATCTCACTGACGCAAATCTCGCGCAGCGGATCGATGATGACGACCGCGACAAAGGGCTCCTCGCTTTTGATGCTCGGATGGATCTGTGACCACGGAATGACATTGCCCATAGCGGCGAGCCTAGCAGCCGGTTTTGACAGCTGTCTGTCGCAGCCGCGCTGACCGCTTGAGTTAGGTCGCGACTTCTTCTTCGGCCTGGTCGCGAGTGGATCCGTCGGCGTTCGCGGCCTCCGCCGATCCGGTAATCACCGCCGGGCCCGGCAAGCGGATGATCGTCCAGTCGGCCGCTTTCTCGGCCCGGTCCGCCAGCGACTCGTCCTTCGAGAACAGGATGATCTGGTGGTCCTGGCCGAGCCGGCCCAGTTCATCGAGAGCGGCCCGCATCCGGCGGCGGTCCGCGTGCACGAGCGCCTCATCCAGCAGCAGGGGAGGGGGTTCGGCGTTGCCGCCGATGATCCGCGCCAGGGCGACCCGCTCCAGCAGGTAGATCAGCGATCGCGTTCCCAGGCTCAGGTTGTCGACATCCTTGTAAGCGCGCTGATCCTGGGTCTTGACCGTGAGCGTAAGGTCCTCCCCGATCCGGACGTCGCGGTAGCGGCCGTTGGTGATGGGGGCCAGCTGACCCTGAAGCTGCGATTTCAACCGTGGGATGACGGCTCGGCGCACCGATTTGGCGGCCGCTTCCAGGGTTTCGATCGCCAGGTCGTAGGCATGCGCCTCGGCCTCGAGGTCCTGAAGCTGTTCCCGGGCAGTGGCGATCTCCTCTTCAAGAGAGGCGACGTCGCCGATCTGGGTCAATCGGTCGTTGAGGAGTTCTTCGGCGCGGGCTCGCTCCTCCTGGGCTCGCTCCTTGGCGCCTCGGTGCTGGTCGCGCTGCCGTTCGAGTTCGGCCAGCGGGAGGGCGGCGAACTCCGCCGACCGCACCGGGTCGACGCTGTGGCTGACCTCATCCAGATGGCGGGACAGGTCCTCGACCAGCTGTCGAAGCGACGCTCCCTCGTCCGCCGGCGCGCTGCCGCGCTGGGCCTCCGCCTCCGCGAGTCTGATACTCGAAGCCCGGTAAGCCTCGGCGTGGCCCACCGCCGTGTCCCAGGCATCGGCGGCGCGCTCCATGTCCGGCTCGCTGATTCCCGCCGGGCCGTAGATGGCGGAGAGCTGGCTGCCGTAGCCTTCGGCTTTGGTACGCTCGGCGGCCGCCCGCTGCCCGGGCGCCCGCAACTGTTCCAGCTGAGCGTCGAGCTGTTCGATTCGGGTGCGGACCTGCTGAGCGGTCCGGGCCGCCTCGCAGCTTGCGATGAAATCGCGCCCCGCGCCCAGCGCTTCTCGCCGATCAAAACCAAGGCGATCGAGCAGGCTGTGGAGCTGCTGCCGGAGGGACTCTCGGCGCTGATCCATCTCCGACTCGGTGCGTGAGGCCTCAGCTGCACGCTGGCTGGCGGCGTTCCAGGCCAGGGTATCCTGCGCCAGCGATTCGACTTGGTGCGCGGCCTCCTCAACGGCCTCCTCGGTCGGGGCCGGCTGCGGCAGTCCCCAGGAGCCGACCAGTTCGCGCAGGCTGCGGCCCGCCACCTGGGCCCGTTCCTCGAGCTCGGTCGCCTGGCGGTCCAGTTCGAGACGGGTGGCGTCGTAGCGAACTTTCTGAAGGTGCTCCACGAGCGCCTGCTGAAGCTCGCCGGAGCTTCGGACCCCCCAGGGCTGGAGGACTTCACGGCGCTTCTGCCGAGCATCATCCTTAGCCCGAAGCCGGCGGTCCACCTCGCGCACCGCGGCGCCCCGCACCCAGATGCCGATGCCAGTCGAAAGCACGCCCATGCCGAGCAGGAAGAAGGCGGCTCCGCTCAGATAGAGGGGCATCCCGCCCTGGAGGGCGAGGAACGCCACCAGGATCGCGAGCGCCGTCAGGAGCAGGCCGCCGAGCATGGCGCCCAGGAACGCTCGCTGACGGCTGCGCGCTCGCTCGGCCATCGCTTCTTCACGCCGCATGGACTCTTCGGCGTTTTGGCCCGCCTTGATGACGTCAGGGACTTCCTTGTAGCGCGAGATGTCGTGCTTGAGTTGCTCCAGCCGCGGGGGCAGCTCGGCGCCCGCCCGCCGGCGGGCCTCGAGGGCGACCGTATGGCGCTCCCGCCACTCCGAGTAGACCCGCTGGAATTCCATCTGGCGGGCGGGCCAATCCAGGTTCTGCCCGATGAGTCCGGGATGCCGCTCGGCGATGCGGCGGGCCTCTTCGGCGGACGTTTGCGCTCGGAGGTGGCTCTCGGGCGCCTGCGCGTCACCGACATTGAGCGCGGAAAGCAGCTCGCGCACGGCGGGCTCCTGAGTGAGGGCCGCCGCATCGATGCCGCGGGCTCGCGTTTCATAGCCCTGGGCTTGCGACTCGAGCGTCGCCCGCTCCGTCTCCAGCTGCTGCACCTGGGGCGCAACATCGGTCGCCCGACGCTCGAATTCGTCCTGAGCCTCACGGGTTGCCCGCAGGTGACTGCGCAACTCCTGGACCGCGGACTGGCGATCGAGGGGGAACATCGCAAAGCGGGTGTGTTCGTCCTGCCGGCTCCGTTCCTCGTTGATCGCCTGCTCGACGGCCTGCGCCCGATCAAGCCGGTGTCGCGCTTCCTCAAGTCGTGAGGACAGCACCGCGGCGTCCAGGGTTTGGACGATGCCGAGCTCGGCCTCGGTCAACGCCCCGACGGTTTCGCGCTTCTGCGCCAGGTCGTCGACCGAGGCCCTGGCCTGCCGGGCGGTGGCGAGCTGGCGTTCCAGCTCCGCCAGCCGGCCCTCCAGGTCGTGGAGCGGGCCGGAGCGCCCACGCGGCTTCCCGATCCGGTGCACCCGCTCCTGGCGGAGCCGGTCCAGCACGCGCTGAGCGGTCCGGTCCGGGTGCGCGGAATCGGCCAGCGCGACGATCACTTCCTTGATGCTGCCCGCATCTTCGAGGCGCATCACCTCGCTGCGGGAGATGCAAGCGGTATTGGTATAGATGTCGCGGCTCACGCCCAGCAGCTGGCGCCCGAGCTGGAGAGCGCCCGAGGCGTCTCGCTCGAAGCGGTCGGTGAGCTCGGCGCCGGTGCCGACGTCGGTGACGCGCGTCGTTTCCGCGTCGAGATCTCGCTCGACCCGCAGCTGGGTTCCGTCGTCGAGCTCGAATTCCAATGCCAGCCCGAAGTCGCCACCCTGCCATGGCCGCCAGCGATCGGCGCGCTCGACAGTGGCCGCGCGGGCCCCGTTGCCCGAGCGAAGGCCGTAAAGACCGGTGACGATCGCTTCCTGCAGGGTGGACTTGCCGGCCTCGTTTGGTCCGACGACCAGGTTCATGGCGGGACCGAAGCGTAAGTCCATGCCTTGCAAGCTGCCGAAGCCGTCGATCTCGATACGGGTTAGCCGCATGCCCGACTCACCCCGCCAGCCCCGCGCTCATTCGTCGAAGGCATCGAGCGCCAGTTGGAGCGCTCGTCCGACCGTCTTCTCCTCCTGGCGCGATTCGTTCTTGTGGTCAACCAGCTTTCGCACCATCTCTCCGCGGCTGGTGAATTCCTGGGCGGCGGCGTCGAGGTCATGGGAGACACGCGAGCGATCGGAAACCTCGAGGTAAGCAAATCCGTCGCTGCATTCTCTCGATAGCGCCTGCGGGTCGAGGGCGAGGGATCGATCTCGCTCGCCGACCAGCGTAGTACGGATGACCGCGCCATCGAGATGCTTCCCCTCCCGCACCGCCATCACCGCCTCCCGAACGTGGTCCGGGCTGGTCATCCCGGTGATGTCGATCGTTTCCTGGGCGAACTGCCGCGCATTGACGTCATCGAGCGTGACCTGTAGGGCGCCACCATCCTCAATCGTGACGAGCGCCGTACAGTGGCGGCCGACTTCATTCCATCCCAGGGGTTCGGGGCTGCCCGGATAGGTGACCAACCCGCTGGTTCTGGCGTCGTGATAGTGACCGAGGAGCGCGTGGCCGAAGCCGGCTTCCTCCACCTGGCTGGGGAGGATGGGCTTGTAGGGCGTCACACCCTCGGGCACCTGGGTCATGTCCGACGCATGCAGCAGCAGGAGGTGGATCCCGCCGTCCTGTCGAACGAAATCCCGCAGGGGCGCGTCGGGGACCTCCGCGCGCATGAAACCCGCGGCCCAAACCTGCACGTCCCCGTAATGGTAGGGGCGCAGCTCCTCGTGCGCGGCCACGGTCACGTTGGTCGGCCAGCGCAGGTAGCGGTATGGCGAGCTGGGAACCGCCGGGTCGGCGTGCCCCGGGGCAATCAGGACCGGCCTTCCGGCCGCACCCAGCGTTTGCAACACGAAGCTCGCCGTGTCGCGCGTAACATGATCCTGCTCAAAAAGGTCGCCGGCGCAGGTGATCACATGCGCCTGCGCCTGGTGGGCTCGTTCGACGATCCGCTGCAGCGCGGCACGCAGGTCCTCGCGGCGCCGTTGTGCGCCAACGCCGTACAGGCGCTCGCCCGCGAACGATCGATCGAGATGCAGGTCAGCGAAATGGAGCAGGCGAAGGGCCACAAATCCCCCGTAACCACGCGAATTGTGCCTGGCGCAATGGCATAAGCGAGCGCGAAAGCAGCGCCCATTATAAAGGTTGGCCCGAATTTATTCCGATCTGGCTCGCGTCTTAGACTGAACTCGCGAAAATGGGTTCGTTCGAAAAGGGGGATCGGGGCGCCCGCATCCTCAAGATCCAGACGCTGCTCCAGGGCAATCCACGTGGGCTGACGACCGGCGAGATCGCCCGTCGGACCGGCGTCAATCCGCGGACGACGTATCGCGACGTGCGGGCCCTGGAGGCGATGAACGTGCCGATCTACGAGCACCAGGGCCGCATCCTGATCGATCCGAACTACTTCATCGCTCCGGTCAAGTTCACGTTGCGCGAGGCGATGGCCTTGCTGATGGGCGTGCGCCTGATGCACCGGCACACCGACGAAGCCGATCCCGACGTCGCCGACGCGTTTACCAAGCTGGCCGCCGTGATGCCGGCCCCGGTTGCGGAGTACGTGCACGCCACCGTCCGCCAGATGGCGGACCGGGCGCCGAATCCGCTCTACTCGCGCGTCCTTCAAACGATCGCGCTGAGCTGGGCCGGCCAGCGCACGGTTCGGATCTGGTATCCGAGCACCGACCATCAGCCGAAGCCACGCGTGATCGAGCCGTATTTCCTCGAGCCGTCATTGATCGGGCACAGCAGCTACGTGGTGGCGCGCGACCGGAGATTGGGCGAGATGCGGACGTTCAAGCTGGTGCGCATTACCCGCGCGGAGCCGATGTCCGACAGCTACCAGATCCCGGCCAGCTTCGACATCAACGAGTACCTGGCCGGCGCCTGGGGCATTTTTCACTCCGGCGAGCCGGTCGAAGTTCACCTGCGCTTCTTTCCGCCCGCGTCCGCCCGCGTCAAGGAATCGATCTGGCATCCTTCCCAGCGGCTCAGCAACGGTCCCAAGGGCAGCCTGGACATGACGGTGACCGTGACGGGCACTGTCGAGATCACCCCCTGGATCCTCGGCTGGGGCGATGCGGTCGAAGTCCTGGCGCCCCGGGAGCTCCGCGTGAAGATCGCCGGCACGGGCGCGAAAATGGCCGAGCGAAATTCTGCTGTCGCCACCCCGCTGACTAGGCGGCGGCGCGGGGTTGCTTCCCGCAAGCCGGGCACGGCGAACCGGCCTTGAGCTCCGCGCGCTTGAACGCGTGCCCTCCGCAATGAGGACATAGCGCGCCCGGACGAAGGGAGTGGCCCTGCTCGGCCTTCTGCATCCGTTCGCGCAGACGGCTGTCGTCGTCACTCTCGATGAAGCGCGGATCGCTGGGCGTCTGGGTGCTCATGCGGCCTTCAACACCTGTGGCTGAAGTTCGTCGGCCTTGATACGCTCGCCGAGCACGCGCGCGATGACGTCTGGATACAGGTCGATGCCGCGCTGGTACGGATGCACGCTCAGGATTGCCGGCACGGTCCGCTTCCCCAGCTGCACCTCGAGCACGCGCCCGTGCAACGTGGTCATCGGTCCCCACCCATCCCAGCTTCGCATCGTACGCCACCACAGGTGCCGGGCGACCGGCCCACCCATGGCGATCACCACCCGCGGAGCGATGCTCGCCAGCAGGCTGTCGAGGTGGCGGTCGACGCACTGATTGAGCGCATCATCGGTGACCCGGTCGGGGTTTCCCGTCGCGCACCGGACCGCCCAGGTGTGAAAGGCCAGGTCCAGGCTGTCGTGTTTCCCGGGTTTCTGCCCGAGCCGGCGGCGTGCGCCGCTCATGACGGCCCGGATGAACTGGAAGTACGGATGGGGCGTCTCCGATCTCAGATGGTGCTCGAGCGTTGCCTCCCGATCCAGCCACTCGGCGAAGGCTTCGTTGCTGGCGCCGGCGACATCGAGCGGGCTCGGGCTGATGAAGACGATGGGTGCCTGCGGGTTTCCGAATCCAACCTGTGGCCGACGGAGCGGTCGCGCCAGGGCCTGGCAGGGGCTGTCGGTGCCTCGGTCGGACTCGGCAATCGCGCAGCCGTGGAGGCGCTTGAGCGTGTCGGAGCCGAAGAATTGCAGGTACTGCTGGCCCTTGCTCACGCTGCTGAGTTCGACGGATGCAGGCGGCCAAGCTTGCGCCGGCACGACCGTCAACGGTCGGGCCGCGGTTAAGATTCCCCGATGGCACGAGTTCCGGGCATTGACGTCAATCGGGTGCGACAACGCCTCGAGGAGGAGCCAAAGCCGTTCCTGCTGGACGTTCGAGAACCATGGGAGTACGCCGCCGGGCATGTGCCCGGCGCGCAGCTCATTCCGCTGGGCGAGTTGGAGCAACGGGTTCGCGAGGTCCCGCGTGATCGGCCGGTGCTCGCCATCTGCCATAGCGGCCAGCGCAGCCTGGCGGCCGCCGGCTACCTTCTCCAGCTCGGATACACCCAGGTCCAGAACGTCGACGGCGGAACCGCCGCCTGGATCGAGCGCGGCTACCCGGTCGATCGATAGCGACTCCGGCCTGCTGCGACAGACAGCTGTCAAAACGGGGTGCTTGACTTTGGCCATGAGCCCAACCACCATGATGTCGACCAATCGTCCCGCTTGCGTCCTCAAGGAGCTGCCGTGAACGTCCTGGAACTGGTCATCGTCGTGTTGTTGCTGGCGGCCGTGATCGCGATGGTCGTCCTGCTGCTGCACCGCCGGCCGACGTCGGATGGCGCCTCCCAGGCGGTGCTGCGCGCGCTTTCCGACCTCGGTTCGCTCAAATCGCACGTCGAAACGGTGAGCACCCAGCAGAGCGCGCTCGGCCAGTCGCTGGGGATGCTGCAGGCGGCGGTGCAGGGTGTGGAAACCAAAGTGCTGGAAAGCTCCGCGGGCGTTCGCGATGCGATCGGCAAAGACCTGTCGGATGCCAGGTTGGTGGTGGAGCGGCTGAAGGTCGATGCGGAGGAACGCCGCCGGATGGAAGAAGATGTCCAGGCGTCGGCGCGGCGGATCGAGACGGTGCTGCTGGGCAGCCGCACCCGCGGCGCGGCCGGCGAGAACATCCTTCAGGATGCCTTCCGTCAATTCCCCCCGGAGATGATCGACATGAACTTCCATGTGAATGGCAAGGTGGTCGAGTACGCCCTCGTCCTCGCCAACGGCAAGCGGCTGCCGATCGATAGCAAGTGGCCCTCACCCGATCTGCTCGACCGGCTCAGCGACGAACTGCAGGAACCCGCGAAGGAAGCGGTGGTCGTCCAGGAGATCGAACGAATCTTGCGCCTGAAGGTCCGTGAGGTGCGCCAGTACATCGACCCGTCGGCCACGTTGACGTTCGCCGTGGCGGCGGTGCCCGACCCGGTTTTCAATGCCTGCCGCCGCGCGCACCTCGAAGCCTACCGGGAGGGCGTCATCCTGATGCCCTACAGCATGACGATTCCCTATGTCCTGGCGCTCTTCCGGCTACATCTGCAGTACGCGCGCTCCATCGATCTCGAAAATCTCGAGGGCTATTTGCAGCAGATCGACGACAACGTCACCGCGCTGGACCGACTTCTTGAAAACAGCATCGCGCGGGGCAGCACGATGATTCAGAACGCCTTCAATGATGCCAAGCGAAACGTGGGACAGATGCGGGGTGCGCTGGCAGCGATGCGAGCGGTTCCCCAGGCGGCGCTGGGCGAGGAGCCGGAATTTCGCGAGATGGGGGAGCCGGACCTGGCGGTACTGACGTCGGCGGGCGACCGCAAAGCGTACTAACCGGCTTCCGTCCGTCAGGCGAAGCTCGGCGTCCGGGCCAGCCGCATCACGAGCACCAGCAGGACGAGGAAGCCCCCGCCCATCAGGTACATCATGTTGCTCGGCGCCGGGGACTCGTCGACCACCAGGGCCTCACTCGCGGTCGCGGTGCCCGCCTCGTTGGTGACCTCAACCAGGTAGGAGCCCTGCGAAAGATTCTCAGGCAGCTTCACGAGCAGGTGGTTCGCATCGGGCACCTGCACCGTGGTCGCGGGCCGGCCGCCAACCTGCGCCGTAGTGGCAGGGGTCATGCCCTGGCCGAAGATCATGATGTTCGGCTGGACAGTGGGGTTGACCTTCAACGGATTGAGCTGATAGATCTGCGGCGGCAAGATGGTGGGCGCCTTCCTGACCTGAGGAGCTGGCGTCGGCTTGGCGGTCGGCGTGCGCCTGGTGGTTGCATGGGCCGGCGCCGTGGTCAGGGCGAACGCCAGCACGGTTGCCAGGCCTCCCGCCAATAGCCGCAGCGCTGCTGCCATGATCCTCTACCACAAGAAACGTCCGTGGCGTCACGGAATCGGTGGCGGAGTGGACCATTCGACCTGCGCAGACGGACGTAGTTGTAACCCTGGTCGCAACAAAAAAGCCCCTGCCGCACGTGCAGGGGCTTTCAAGCACGAATGCCTACCGGCTGCCGCCTCCTGGCCAGGTCTGCTCCGGGGGCCGCTCGCCGATCTTGATCCGCTCTGAGCCGCCTATCGAGCCCGACTCGGACTCGCTGCCCATGCCCGGCTCGGTGCCAAATCCGGTGTACGAGGGCATGCTCGGCGGCGGTTCGGCCGGCCGGGCCACCGGACGGCCACCGGTGAAGGTGGTCGAGGGCTTCGGGGCCGCAGGCTGGGCAGCGCGTGCCGCCGGCCTGGCTGCCGTCTTCTTCTTCGGCCGTGCCGCGCTGGTCCGCCCCTTCGTCGTGCTGCGCTTGGCCGTCGCACGCTTGGCGGTGGACTTCCTGCCGCCGGCCTTCTTCGTCGTGCTCCGCCTGGCCGTCGCGCGCTTGGCGGTCGACTTCCTGGTGCCAGCGCGCTTCGCCGTGCTTCGCTTGGCTGTCGACTTCTTCGAGGATTTCTTCTTCGCCGGCATTTCTCCTCCCTTCGGGTGCGCGATGCACGATCGCGCCTTGTGGTTCACGGGGATGGGGACCCGCTGCTGTTACCTGCGATTTATAGCATCGGCCTCCGCCAAAGACAAGCGTCTGGCGCCGGTCTTCCGTGCTTCAGTAGCCGATCACGCAACTGGTCCCAGGACGCGGGTCGCCCGCGCCAATCAGCATTGCGCCGTCCAGCTGGATCAATTGCGCCGCTCCGCCGGCTTGCCAGTTGCCCACCAGCGACACGCTGTGGCCCCACTCCTTCAAACGGGCGGCCGTCCCCTCCCCGAATCGACCCTCGAGGCTCAGCGCGGCGTCCGCCCACGAGGTCGGCGCCCCCATCGTCCAGCGGGGTGCGTCAACCGCCATTTGCAGCGGCATGCCGCGGTCGACCAGGTTGCTGATGAGCTGGAGGTTGGTTTGCACCTGCCAGAACGATCCCGGTGTGCCGCCCACCACGGCCGGCGTCTCGGAACGGAGCAACATCCAGGAGTTCAAGGTATGCATCGGCCGCTTTCCGGGAGCCAGCTGGTTAGGACTGTCCGGCTCGAGGTTGAAGCAGCGCATCCGATTGTTGAGAAGAATTCCGGTGCCGTCGGCGATGACACCGTTGCCGCCGCTGGCGTAAAGGCTGTGGATATAGGAAACGACCGTTCGGTCAGCGTCGACGACGCAAAGATAGGTCGTGTCAGGCTGGCCGGCCGGCTGGAGCGGCAGCGGTGCCGCGCGCTGCATGTCGATGCGAGCGGCGAGCGCATTGGCGCGTTCCTTCGAGACGATCTCCTCGAGGTCCAGCTTGGAGACCCGCGGATCACCAACCCTTCGAAGGCGTTCACCCAGGGCAAGCTTGTGCGCCTCAACCTGCTGGTGCACCCGGGCTGCCGGATCGGCAGGAATGCGAGAGGTTTCGATGATGTTCAGCGCAACCAGCAGAATCACGCCCTGCGAGACAGGCGGCTGCTCCAGCACCGTCCAGCCGCGGTAGGTGGTGCTGATCGGTTTCAAGACTTCAGTTCGATGCTCGGCAAAATCACCAGCCGAAAATAATCCGCCGCCCTGCGCTGAAGCCTGAACAATGGCGGCGGCGATGGGACCGCGGTAGAAGCCATCGAGCCCCTCCGCCAGGTTGCGCAATGTTCGGGCGAGATCGGGTTGCCGAAGGACCGAGCCTTCGCCGGGCGGGCGGCCATCGGGAGCGAAGACCGCCAGCGTGGCGGGATTGGCGATCTTCATGAACTCGCGAAGGTTCCGAGCCAGGCGGCCGGTTACCGGAAAGCCGTGTTCGGCGTAGGCGATCGCGTCTTCGAGCAGCGCCGCAGGCGGCAGCGTGCCATGCCGGTCCAGCGCGACGCGCCAGGCATCGACGATCCCGGGCACCGTCGCCGCCAACCAGCCCGATTCCGGAATGCCTCCAGCGAACCGGTCCAGCCGTGAGGCTAGCGGCGCGGCGCCGCTGCCGTTGATCGCCGTCACCGCGTTCGGCCCGCCTTCGGCAATCAACATGAAGGCATCGCCGCCGAGCTGGCCGCTCAATGGCTCGACCACCGTTAGCACGGCGCCCGCCGCGATCGCCGCGTCGACGGCGTTGCCGCCATGGCGAAGGATCCGAAGTCCCGCTGCGCTGGCGAGCGGGTTGACGGTGGCGATCATGCCGTGCGGTGCCCGGCGCGCCTCCTGCGCCGGCCAGCTCTCGTCCATCAGGATCGCGACGTGTCCGGCGTGATCAATGGGCGTTGAGCCAATCGCGGACCATTGCGTACAGCGCGTCGTGCTCCAGGTCGACCGTGACGGTATGGCCCGAGCGTTCGAACCAGGCGAGCTGCTTGTCCGCGGACCCAAGGCGCTGCAAGATGTGCGGGGCATTCGCGACGTCGACCGTGCGGTCGTTGCGGCCGTGCACGATCAGCGCGGGCGCGGAAATGGTGGGCAGCTCGCGGTCGACGACGCGGAGCAGCTGGAGCAGGCTCTCGATACACACGGTGGGGCGGCGGGCGTAACTGTGGAGCAACCGTAGGGCGCTTGGGTCGCCGAGATCGCAGTCGTCAGGCGGCACGTGCCAGCGCACTACATACTTCAGGGCGCCAATCACCTTGATCCGCCAGTCCCGGAAGTAGGCCGGGGATCCCATGGCTCCGATCGCGACGACCCCCGTCACAGCCGCATTGGTGGCCGCCAGGTGCAGCGCCAGGGTGCCGCCCAGGGATTGGCCGGCCACGAACACCTCATGGCAATCCCGGCGCAGCGAGTCGAGGGCGTCCTGGGCCGATCGAGCCCAGTCGGTCCACCGAGTCAGCTCCATGGCCTCCGGGGTAAGTCCATGGCCGGCAAGTAACGGACCCATGACGTCATACCCTGCGGCGGCGAGGTACTCTCCCAGCCCCCGCATCTCCGGCGGCGTGCCGGCGAAACCGTGGAGCAGCAGGCAACCTCGGGTGCCAGCGCGAATGCGGAATGGCCGCAGCTGGTCCGGCTGGGGCGGGCTGCTCCAGATTGTGTTCGTGCGCACCGCCATTACGTCCGCAGTCTATCGGCCCGCAAGTTCAGCAACCCGCAGCGGGTTATAAGAGGCGGCGAGGCTCTCGCCGTCGGCGTCCGGCCGGGACGACCGGAATTGTGGGGGTGAACAAGCGATGGCGATCGTTGGGTGGCTCGTCGCACTGCTCCTGGGTATCGTGCTCGCGTTGTTCTCGGTAGGAAACCAGCAGCCGGCCACGATCAACGTGCTCGGCGCCAGTTACCAGAACATTCCTATCTGGGTCGTGATGCTCGCCAGCGCCGCCCTGGGCGCCCTGATGGCGATCGTGATCAGCCTTGTCGACCGGGTGCGCTGGTACATGGCCAGCCGCTTCACCAAGAAGGTCCTGACCGAGCACAAGAAGATGATCATGCAACGCGACGACCGCATCAGCGAACTGGAGCAGGAAGTTCTCCGGCTGCGGGGAGCTGCCTGAGCGAACGATGACTCTCAGGGCATGCCCGCAATGCGGGTACCGCTACAACGCGCCCGAGAACCAGACGTGCGGCAAGTGCAAGGGATGGTTGGGGGCGCTCGATGCGACGGCCACCACGGCCGCGGCGCAGCCACGCCGCTCGCTCGCCCCACGGTCACTTCCGGAATTTGCCTGCTATCTGCCCGTCCCCATTGGGGCGCTGCTGGGCTGGCCCAACCCCATCGGCGCCACGTTCGGCTTGCTGATGGGCGCGCTGCTGATCAAGGTCGTTCGCCTCGACATGGAGCGATTTTCAAAGGGGCTGCTGATTGGGATCGTGATCGCGGGCGTGTTCTTCGTTTACCTCCTCTTCCTGCTGATTTTCAGTTTCCTGTTCGATCTGCTTGAACCCGTCCTTCAACCGCTGGTAGGGCGAAACTTCAAGCACTAGCGGGCGCAGTGATGCGCCGCCGCCGCCTGATCCTGCACGGTGCCCTCCTGCTTCTCCTCGTTGTTACCGCGTTGCCGGCGGCGCTTGGCCCACGCCTCTCGCCCGGCAGCGCCGGGTGGCGAGCGGCCATCCCCTCGCCGACGCCGTCACCATCGGCGACGTTGGCTCCGGCAGAAACGGTCCCGGACCGGCCGGCACCCCTGGCGCTTGACGTGGCCGTCGGTCAGATGATGGCGGCGAGCTTTGGCGGGCCGTCCATTACGGCTGGATTGCGGCACCTGATCCTGGATGAAAAAGTGGGCACGGTGCTGATCTTTCGTGACAACTTCACCGATGCGGCGGGCCTGGCACGACTCACCGCGCAGTTGCAGGCACTGGGACGCGAGGCCGGGCTGCCGGCGCCGCTACTGGTCGCCGTCGACGAGGAGGGCGGGCGGGTGATGCGCGTTACCGACGGCGTCGCCGGCCTGCCGTCGGAGCTGGAGCTTGGCCGTCGAGGGCCCGGCGGTGTGCGGGCCGCAGTCGCTGCCACCGCATCGGGCCTTCACGCGCTGGGCATCCAGCTCGACCTCGCCCCGGTTGCCGACCTCCGTACCAACCCGGCGGATGCGGTGATTGGCGATCGCTCGTTCGGCGGCGACCCCAATCTGGTCGGGCCCCTGGTGGCCGCGGCGGTCAACGGTCTCCACGATGGCGGTGTCGGGGCAACGCTCAAGCACTTCCCCGGGTTGGGCGGCGCCGCTGGCGACCCGCATGCCGCAATGCCGACCGACGGCGAGAGCCTCAATCAGTGGCTGGCCACGCAGGCCCGCACGTTCAAAGCCGGGATCGACGCCGGGGCGGACGCCATCATGACCACGGCGGTGGTCGTCCCAGGCCTCGACCCGTCCGGCACGCCCGCGCTCTTTTCGAAAACGATCGTGACCGGCCTGCTGCGTCAACGCTTGCAGTTTCAAGGCGTAATCGTGACCGATGGCCTTGGCATGGGCGGGATCACGACCCTGTATGGTCTGCCAGACGCCACGGTGGCCGCGGTCCGTGCCGGCAACGACCTGGTGCTGCTCAACAGCGTGGACGCCGCCTACCAGGCGTCTGCCATCGAAGCCGTCAAGCGCCAGGTCCGGAGTGGCGGCATCGGCATGGAGCAGATTCAGCTATCCGCGGGGCGCGTTATCGCCTTGAGGGCCCGCTGGCCGCAGTGGGCGCCGTCTGTGGTGGACGTGTCGGCAACCACACCCGCGATCGAGATCGCGCTTACCCGTCGGTAGCCGGGTCCCCAGCGCGGTTGCTGCTGAGGCTGAGACTTGGCGACTCGCCTTCAGGCCGGACCAGCCAATTGAGAGCGTTGACGTAAGCGTTGGCCGCGGCCTCGACGACGTCGAGCGCCAGGGCGCGCCCAACCACCACGCGCGAGCCCCGGCTCAAGGTCACGACCGCTTCGCCCAGGGCGTCGCTGCCCTGGGTCGCCGCCGCCAGGCTGAAATCCTCGAGCTCAGCCGGAACCCCGGTAATTTTCTGGATAGCCCGGAAAACCGCGTCGAGGGTCCCATCACCGCTAGCGGTGTCAGTCTTTGCGGTGCCCTCGTCGCTGATCGATACTTCGGCCGAAGCGGATACGCCGCTCTGCACGTTGACCTGGACGTCCCTGAGGGCAAAGCGCCCCGGTGTTGCCCGTCCAAGCGCCTCCTCGACGGCGAGCTTCAGGTCCTCGGTATAGAGGGCCCGCTTGCGTTCGGCCAGGCTGAGCACGAGCGAGTAAACGGGTCCAAGCTGCTGCTCGTCCAGCTGGATCCCCATGCTGGCCAGTTCCTCGGCGAGGCGACGACGGCCGGCGCTCGTTCCCACCTGGCCGAACTGGGGAGCATAGCCGATGTCGGCCGGGTCGATGAACGCCGGGACAATCGATTTCGGCCGGCGAGGCGGGCTGAAAACGGTCTTCGGAAAGGCCGTCCGTACCTCCTCAATCCAGCGCTCCCAGCCGGAGTAGTCCATGGTGGCCAGCATCGCGACGTAGGCGTCGAAGCGGACCAGGAGCGCCGCGGGCTGGTCGTGATGCTTGATGATCAGCGTGGTGCCACTTTCTTCCAGCGCCTGGAGAATGGGCTCGAGGTTTCTTGCGAGTTCCTGGTCGGAAATCACTTTGAGCACGACGCCATGGTAGCCCCGCATTCGATCGTGGTCAAACGCGCCCTCATCCTGTTGACGATGGTCGCCGCGGGCTGCCAGCAGGGAGTCACATCGCCATCGCCCAGTCCCAACCCGACGGCCGGCGCATTGCGCCCCTGTCCACTGGGCGCGCCGCCCCCTGCCGGTCCCCAGATCCTGCTGAGCAACCTTCCCGCGCCGGATGACCTCGCCTTTGACAATGACGGCCGGCTGTTGTTCAGCGATAACAAAGCTGGGACGGTATCGGCGCTCAACGCCGATAGCTCGGTGCAGCTCATCGCAAGCGGGCTCAGCACACCTGAGGGCATCGTCGTGCAGGGGAGTGGCCAGATCCTCGTTGCCGAGCAGGGTCGCAACCGCATCGTCGGGATCGACCCCGTATCGCACGTGGTCAGTCAGTGGCGTGCCTTTGGGAACCGGACCGGACAGGAGGGCATTGACGGCATCGGTCCCATCCTTCCGGGCAGAGATGCGCAGGGCCGGCTGCTTACCAACGCGAATTACGTCGTCGTGCCGGACAGCCCTAACGGTGTCGTCTGGGAGGTCAGCCCGGATGGCAAAGCGGTAACCCAGATCGCCAGCGGCATGTCGCGCCCCGTTGGTGCCGCGATCGATGCGAACCAGCACATTTACGTGGCCGATGAGGCCGGCACTGTTTGGCTACTGGATCCCGCCAAGCACCGTTTCGCAACATTGCCCACGCCCGACGACGTCCTGGTGGGACGCGCCGGAGACATTTTCGTCAATACGCTGGGTGACAACGCGATCCACGAACTCGACGCGCAGGGGCGTCAGGTCAAGGTCTTCACCGGAATCCGTCAGCCACAAGGGGTCGCGCTTGACGATGCCGACAACGTGTACTACACGGAATTTAATGATGGTCGCATCGGTCGCGTCGTGAGGAGCTTCACTCTTGATGAGCCGATGGTGACGCGGACGAGTCGAGGGACTTTCATCGTGTGTCCGAGCATCCGTCGTGCGTCCGGATTTACGCAACCGCTTGGGCTTGGAACCGGCTCGAGCCTGACGACGTCGATCCTGCAGCTCGCGCAGCCGGGGACGAGTTCTTCCGGCGCGCTAGAAGTGCAAACGGCAGAGCCTTCCATCACCATCACCGTGAGCGATGGTGGCCTGCTTTCGCAATCGCAGAAGGTTACCCTGTCGCCGTGAACACAGGCATGCAGCAGGTCGGAACAAACCATTACCGGGTCCCGGGCGACGTACCGATCGACGTCTTCGCCAACGAGCCGATCCTGCGGACCTTCGACGACGCGGTTTTTCAGCAAGCCAGCAACACGGCCGCCATCCCCGGCGTCGAGTCTGTGGTGCTGATGCCCGACGCCCACTCGGGATATGGCGCGCCGATCGGCGCCGTGGTGGCGACCAAAAACACGCTGATCCCGATGGTGGCCGGCTACGACATCTCCTGCGGCATGAGCTTCCTGCAGACCAGTCTTCAGGTCGAGCAGCTTGCCGACTGGCGGATTCGTCGGGGCGTCATTCAGGCGATCGAGGGGCGGGTCGCGCTTGGCCGGGACAAGGCCGTAACCCCGGTTACGAAAGACCGCTTTGAGCGCATCCTTCGCGAGGGGGCGCAGGGGTATCCAGCCGATATCCGCGACCGCCTCGAGCGTGTCAATTTCGATTCGCAGGCGCAGCTCAGTGCCCGCGCCCGCCAGCGGGGGATCGAGACGGTGGGGAGCGTCGGCAGCGGAAATCACTTTATTGAGGTCCAGGCCGTCGCCTTGCAACAGCCCCAGCTTGCGCAACCGTTTGGTGTGCGAAACGGGGTCGGGGTGATGATTCACACCGGCAGTCGCGGGCTGGGCCACCAGGTGGCCAGCGAATTTCTGCACGAGCTCCAGGCGCAAGGCCGGCAGCGGCCGGCCGATCGAGAGCTCGTCTTCATGCCGGCCGACTCTGACGTCGGACGGCGTTACCTCGACGCCATGGGCGCCGCCGCCAACATCGCTATCGTCAACCGGCTCCTCCTGCTGGCACAGGTTGCGGAGGTGCTCGAGGAGCAGTTCGGGGCCACCACTCAAGTCGTCTATGACATCTCCCACAACTTGATCCAGCAAGAGGACCTCGATGGAGAACCTCACTGGATCCACCGGAAGGGGGCGACCCGCGCCTTTCCCGCGGGACATCCGAGCCTGCCTGCGCGCTGGCAGCGGACCGGGCATCCGATCATCACGCCCGGATCGATGGGAACCAGCAGCCATATCCAGGTCGCGGAAACGGGCGCGCGGGCCAGTCTGTATTCGATCAACCACGGCGCCGGCCGCGTGCTTTCACGGCGCGCTGCCAATCGCGACCTCAAGCAGGCGGAGGCCGATCGCTGGTTGGCGGATAAGGACATCCTGGTCAACACGCGTCACGTGCCGCTCGATGAGAGCGCGGCTGCCTACAAGGACATTGACCAGGTGATCGACAGCATTGCCGGTGCAGGTCTGGCCCGGGTGGTTGCAAGTTGCCGTCCGATGGCGGTGATCAAAGGGGCCTGATGACCGCTTCCTATACTTGGCTCGTATGCCGATGACGAAGGCGGGCCTTGAGGACGTCATCGCGGCCAACTCCGCGATCTGCGACATCATCGGACCGGAAGGAAAGCTGACTTACCGCGGAATCGATATCCACGACCTGGCTCGTCAGTCGTCGTTCGAAGAGACCACCTATCTGTTGTGGTTCGGCGGGCTACCCACCCGCGAAAAGTTGCACCAGTTCGCCGCCGAGCTCGCGGCGCACCGCGCCCTGCCCACCCAGGTTCTCACCTTGATGAAGGATTTTCCGCGCAGCGCCACGCCGATGGACGTCCTGCGGACGGCGCTATCGGCGCTCGCCTTCTACGATCCGCAGGCCCACGATGCGTCACGCGAGGCCAACATCACAACAGCCATGCGGCTGACGGCTCAAACGGCGACCATCGTGGCGGCCTATGAACAGATCCGGCGCGGGCGCGAGCCGGTGAAGCCCGACCCGGTGGGCAGCCATGCGGAAAATTTCCTGCGGATGCTCTTCGGAGCGGAGCCGGACCCGCTGGACGTGCGGGCGATGGATCTCGCGCTGATCCTGCACGCGGACCACGAGCTGAACGCCTCGACATTTGCCGCGCGCGTGACGGCGGCCACCCTGGCCGACATGTACTCAGCCGTCGTCTCCGCCATCGGCGCCCTGGCTGGGCCGCTGCACGGCGGCGCAAACGAGCAGGTGATGAAGATGCTGCAGAAGATTGGCGAGCCGGATCGGGTCGAGGCCTATGTCACGGAGCGGCTGCAGGCGCATCAGAAGATCTCGGGGTTCGGGCACCGCGTCTACCGAACCGAAGACCCGCGCGCGACCCACCTGCGGCAGATGTCCCGCGAGCTCGGCGAGCACGCCGGCAATCCCCGCTGGTACGAGATCTCCCGCCGGCTGGAGGAGGTGGTGATGCAGCAGAAGCACCTCTACGCGAACGTCGACTTCTACTCGGCGTCCTGCTACTTCACCATGGGAATCCCGATCGACATGTTCACGCCCGTGTTCGCCACCAGTCGCGTGTCGGGCTGGACGGCGCACATCCTCGAACAGTACGCGGATAACCGGCTGATCCGGCCCCGTGCCGAGTACATCGGCGAGCAGGACGTCCCGTATGTGCCGATCGACCGCCGGGTCAGGGCCGCCAGCTAGAGACCCCTCTCCAGCTTGCGGAGGCTGGGCGGCGGTTCCCGGTGAAAACTGTGCGCGCGAAGTCCGTTATATTAGTGGCGCCATAGGGCTCAAACTCGACAGAGGAGGTCGTTCGAACTCGTCCTACTGCTAAACGCCTCACTTCAGCCGCTGAACGTCATCAGTAAGCGGCGGCTGGTCGTCCTGCTGACCAAGCAGCGCGTCACGTTCATTGACGACGTTGCCCGGCAGGCGGTCGAGCAAGCAATGGCCCGGCGTTGCTTCGGCGCGGACGTTGTCATCGTCCGGTTGCTCACCAACATCCAGATCCCGCGGCGCTTGCTGCGGGCCAACCGGCGCAATCTGTTGCTGCGCGACGACGGGAGCTGCCAGTACTGCGGCAAGGGCATGCCGTCCTCACAGCTCTCGGTCGATCATGTCGTGCCTACCTCGCGTGGCGGGGCGGCCAACAGCTGGGAGAACCAGGTGATCGCCTGCCGGCGCTGCAACGGCCGGAAAGGCAACCGTTTGCTCAGTGAGGCGGGCATGCGGCTGGTCCGGCCGCCGCGGGCGCTCACTCAGGAGTTCGCGCACCTCATCTTCCTGCGTTACCCGCAGCTCAAGCATGCCTACGATCGGCTGCTCTCCAGCGCCCGCGCCGCCAGTTAAGCACGCCGCCACTTTCTCCCCGCTTTTTCACGCCGGAGCGGGGGCCCCATCTTCTCCCCGCTTTTTCACGCCGGAGCGGGGCCCCATCTTCTCCCCGCTTTTTCACGCCGGAGCGGGGGCCCTCTGAAAGAATCGGCGCGCGGGATCGATTATTCGGTGTGCCCTTTCGACTGCTGGGTCTCGCCGCGCATCCCGACCATGCCGGCGCCCTCTGCGGGCAGGCGTTCAGCCGCTACGCGGCGCTGGGTACCGATATCACCCTGGTCTGTGCGGCGGCTCGCGACTGTAGTGCGGCGGAATCGAAGCCCGCTGCCCGCCGGCTGGGGATACGCGACCTTGTCCTCCTGGATTTCGGGCTGGGCGAGCTCACGGCCACGGTGTTGGAAGACGTCTTTGTCGATGTGATGACAAGCCTGCGACCGCACGTGGTGGTGGCCGACGAGACGCAGCCGGCCATCCGGGAGGCTTCGGCCAGGGCCTTCGACCGCGTTCGGCGGCAGATCGGGGGTTCGGCCGCCCTTCCGGCCAAGCTGTACTACCGGCCGTCGGCCGATACTTCGGCCGCTCGCGTCACCACTGTCGTTGGCGGGCCCAGGCCGGCGACGCCCGAGCCGTTCGTTCGGGTTTTTCCGAACCCCTGGGTGACCGGGGTGCTGGAACGGGACCTCTTTGCCGGCGTGGCCGTCGAACCGGCCGCCGGCCATGATCGGATCGACCGGCTCGCAAGCTGACGAAATCCTGATACCGCGGTTGACCGCTTTGGCGGGAACAGGTACAAATGAATCGCGGCGATCTTCGGTCGGGAGGAAGGTATGGAAGGGATCGGTTGGCTTGGAGCGATTATCGTCGGCGGTATTGCGGGGGCCCTCGCCGGGCGCTTTGTCAGTGGCCACGGATACGGCATCATCCTTGATGTGATCATCGGCATTGTCGGCGGCATCATTGGTGGGTGGCTGGTAACCAGCCTCTTCCACATCACCGGCAGCGGATACATCTTCAGCTTCATCGTGTCGCTGATCGGCGCGGTGATTCTCCTGATCCTATTGCGACTCGTGACCGGCAACCGCGCTCGCGCCTGAGCGGACCGGTCAGCGGGCGCGTCGTCGTCGCCACGGTGATCATCGCCGGGCTGCTGGCGGCTGGCTATACCACCTACGCCGGCAATCGCGTCTACCAGAGCCTGGAAAGCGGGCACCGGCAGCTCGTCGCGGCGCAGGCGAGCATGAATGCCGCGGCCCACACCGCGGATCCGGGCCTGCTCGCCGCCGCGGCGGCTCAGCTGAAGCAAGCGGAGCTGGCCTTCGATGACGCCAACCGGCGATCGAGGGATGACCCGGCCCTTCGGTTCGTTGGTGGCGTTCCCGCCGCCGGCCGGCAGATCGACGCCAGCGCCCACCTGGCCGCCATCGGCGCGGACGTGAGCCGGGCAGGGGAGGGTGCGGCGGCGGTGGCGATTCAGGTGGCGGCGCTCAAGCAGAAATACGCGGGCCGTTCGCTCAGTGCGGACGACCTGGAGGCGGCACTCGCGGAGGCGCAGACGATTGCCAGGAACTACAGCGCCTCGACCCGGGCGATCGGCGAGCAGTTGCGCGCCGCGCACGCGGAGCGGGAGCGAGTGACCACGACGGACCTGGTCGGGCCGTTGAGAGATGCCTACGACCAGGTCGATCGGGCGCTCGTCGCGGCGGATACCGGATTCCTCCGCTACCAGGACGTCAGGCAGGTCCTGGCAGATCTTCTTGGGGTGCGATTGCCGGCCTAGTTCTGCTCACCCGCGTGCCACGGGTGCGACCGCTTTGTAACGTTCTCCGTTACAGAGCCGCCGGATAATTTCGGCAATGGCCGCCGCCCGCAATGCTTCGCGCAAGGGCCGCCAGCGCTCCCAGGACCCGGCCGAAAGTCTCATCAACCTGAGCAACGAGCGGCTGACTGGTCTGTTCCGGTGGACGCTGTTGATTTTCGCCGTCATCCTCAACAACCTCAACCCGGCAGCGGGATACGATCAACTGCGAATCAACGGCATCCTGGCCGCCTGGGGCATCGTCTGCCTCAGCACGGTCCTCCTGCTTTTCCTGCACCGCAGGCCGGGAAAAGCGTTCAGTTACGCGACCACCGGCGTCGACATGCTGGTCGCGACGATGATCACCTGGGCGTCCGGTGGCTACGTCAGCCCATTTGCCGCCCTGTTCTTCCTGGTGATCACCGTTTCGGCCCTGCGTTTCGGCGCGGTCGGCTCGGTGCTCTGCGCGATCGTGGTCGCGCTGCTCTATCTCACGGCGGGTGCCGTGGCTCCGCTGCAGGATGGGACGTACCTCACCACGGTCACCAGTGAGCGGATGGTCATCTTGCAGCGCATGTTCCTGTTCGTGGTGGTGGCGGTGCTGGGTTCGGTGATGGCCCGCGCCGTCTCGGCGCACCAGGAGTTGGTAACGCGGCGCGACGTCGAGGCCAAGCTGATGACCGAGGTCAACATGGCGCTCGCGAATGCCATCGAGGCGAAGGACAGTTACACGCGCGGTCACTCGGAGCGGCTGGCCAAACTGGCTGGTGCCTGCGCGGAGCGGATGGGCCTTTCCCGCGATGAGGCCGCCGCCGTTCGGCTCGGTGCAATCCTGCACGACGTCGGGAAGATCGGAATCCCTGACCGCATCCTGCGGCAGTCGATGGCACTGACGGAGGACGAGATGGCCTGGATGCGGCGCCATCCGCAGATCGGAGCCGACATCATCGGCCCGGTCGAAGGGCTGCACCACGTCGCGCCGCTGATCCGCCATCACCACGAGAAGTGGGACGGGACGGGCTACCCCAAGGGGTTGAAAGGTGAAGAGATTCCGCTGGGCTCGCGCATCATTTCGGTGGCGGATGCGTTCGAGGCCATGGTGGCCGACCGGATTTACCGGCCGTCGTTGGGGCTGACCAAGACGCTTGAAGAGATCAAAACCGGTCGCGGCACGCATTTCGACCCGCGCGTTGTCGATGCCTTCCTGGACATGATTGCGACGGATACGGTTCACCTGCCGTTGCCCACCAAGGACCAGGGGCAGAGGCCGATGCCGGCACGTCCTGAAGAGCCGGCGCAGACCGCAGCCTAGGCCCCCTGTCGGCCGTTTCAGTCTCGGAGCGAGCTGCGGCAGCAAGGTAATGTTTGCAGGCGATGGACGTGTTACCCGGCATTTTCCGGTTAGAGCTCCCCATGCCGTTTGAGCTGCGTCACGTCAACGTCTATCTCCTGCGCGACGGCGAGCACGTCACGCTGATCGATACCGGACTGCAAACCGACGAATCGCGGCAGGCATTGAACGAAAAACTGGCCGCATTAAAGGTTCCGGTCGAGCGGATCAACCGGATCCTCGTCACCCACATCCACCCCGACCACTTTGGCCTCGCCGGCGAGCTGCGCGAACGCGCTGGCGCCGAGCTGGTGATTCATCGCCTGGAAGTCGCGCTCATGGAACCGCGCTACGCTCGCGCGGAAGACCTCGTGCATGACGTCGCCGAGTGGTTGAGCAAGAACGGCGTTCCGCCGGCAGAAGCCGAGTTCGTAAAGACCGCATCGATGGCGGCCCGCGAGTACGTGTCCGTCGTTGAGCCTGACACGCTGCTTGAAGGGGCGGAGCGGCTGCCGATCGATGAGAGTGAGCTCGAGGTCGTGTGGACGCCCGGCCACTCGCCGGGTCATTGCTGCTTCTACTGGCCGGCCCGGCGCGTGCTGTTTTCCGGAGACCACCTGCTCCCGAAGATCAGCCCGAACATAGGCTTGCATCCGCAGTCGGGCGCCGACCCGCTGGACGATTACCTAGCCTCGCTCGCCCGGATCCGGAGGCTCGAGGTCGACCTGGTGCTGCCCGCACACGGCGACCCGTTTCACAATCATCGCGAGCGCATCGCGGCCATCACGCAGCACCACGATGAACGCAAGGCCGCCCTGGTCAACCTCGCGCGCGACGGAGCAAAGTCCGGCTGGCAGCTGGCTGGAGAGCTCTTCCACGGGGTCATGGAGCGCAACGTCTTTCAGCAGCGGCTGGCCTTACAGGAGACGCTGGCGCATTGCCAATCCCTTGCGGTCGAAGGCCGGTTGCGCAAACAGGTCAACCGCCACCTGGTGACCTGGCAAGCCGCCTAGCCGTGGTTTTCCCTCCCCCCTTGTGGGGGAGGGTCAGGCTAGCCGTGGTTCTCCCTCCCCCCTTGTGGGGGAGGGTCAGGGAGGGGGGTACGCAACTCCACCACTTTGATGAACTCAATGACGAGTGGCAACACCGTCGCGAGCTGTTCTGAATGGAATTGGTGGCCGGCGGGATCGAGAATTCGCAGCCGGGCATGGGGCAAGCCTCGCTGCAGTTCTTCACCGCGCGCGACAGGGACCATCTGGTCCTGGCGGCCGTGCAGGATCAGTACGGGCTGCCGGATGTCGCCCAGGCGATCGCAAACGTTGTAATGCCTGACGGCCTGGTCCTGGCGAACGATCGCATGGAGCGGCATCTTGCCAAAGCGCTTGGCGTCCTCGGCCACCCACTCGGGGTGGTCGAGAATGAAGTGTCGCTCGTAGAGATTCGCGTAGCGCCGAAAGGGGCTGTCCGGGAGCCCTGGGGCCTCGGCTATCGGTGCGCCCCGCCGCTCGCCACCGCAATGGGTCGCGCCCAGGATGAGGCTGCGGACGGCATCAGGCTGATCGAGTGCCAGCTGTTGCAGGATCATCCCGCCCAGCGAGATGCCGAACCAGTGCGCCGAGGATTCACCCGCGGCATGCAGCACCGCCAGGGCGTCCGTCGCCATCAACGGGATGCTGTATGGGACATCCGGCTTGTCCGACTGTCCGGCGCCGCGATTGTCGAAGGCGATCACCTTGAATTGCCGGGACAGCGGCGGGATGTAGCGCCACCATGCGCCCTCGATGCTCGAGGTTTTTCCGCCGACCAGGGCCAGGGGCGGCCCAGTTCCATTGACGATGTAATGCAGGCGCGTGCCATCGTCGGCGGTCGCGATCATGGCGGCATTAGCATGAACATCGAGATGGCAGGGGCGCCGACATCAGGTAGCAGCGCCGTTCCGGAGCCGGCCTGGCGGGCGCTGCGCAGTCTCGACCCCGAAATCGAGCAACAGGTCATGACACTGGCGACCTGCCTGGCGATGGCTGAGCAGCGGTTCCATATGCTCTTCGAAGACGTGCTGCCGCGCTTTGCGCAGACTCCCGACGACCTCAGCGGGAAGGCGGATGTGCTGGCGGACGCGCATCACTCGTTGACGCTGCTTCAGGAGAGCCTGCACGTCACCTCCCGGCGGATGCTCGACGTGCTCGACCGCGTGAGTCGAGAGCTCGGTGAATGACGCGGTCGGGTTGAACCGGACCTAGAGCCCCTGCCGGTCGAGACGCTCCCAGGGTGGATGCTCGCTGCCAAGGTCTCGCTTGATGTCCGTGGCGCGGTCGACATTCTCCAGGCTGTGCTCGTCTGAGCGGGGCGCTTGCACCTGCCACGGCGCCGGGTCGTAGCGCGAGTGGTGCACCGGCGGACGAAACCCCCAGGCGCGCCGCGGCATCACGCCTGAGGCCTGGCGAAGCCGGAGCGGTTCGGTGACCGGCGTGTCGTACTCGAGCTCGCCGAGGCCTGGCCGCAACGCCATCACCAGCCCGGCCACGACGATGACGACCACCCAGGCGCTCATGATGGCGACCGACCAGTCGACCAGGCTCATCGACTCGCCATTGTAGGCTCGATCACATCGGTCGGCCTGGACCGCATCATCTGCAGCCCGGTGAACGCGAGGTATCCGCCGAACAGTAGGCGCAAGAGCTGGTCCGGGCTCGCGAGGGCCAGCGAGGCGCCGGCGACGGCGCCGACGACGCCACCCAACGACAACCAGGCGGCGGTCTCGAGCCGGATGTTGCCCATGCGGAAGTGCGTGATCGAGCCGGAAATCGCCGTCGGGATGATCACCAGCAGCGAGGTCCCTTGCGCAAGATGCTGGCTGAGGCCCATGAGAAGCGTCATGGCCGGGATCATGATGGCGCCGCCGCCGATGCCGAGCAGGCCGCTCAGGACACCGGCGAGCACGCCCACCATAAAGGCCAACACCCAGAGCGAGAGGCCACTCGGCCTGAGGCTCGCGCCGAAATGGACCGGCGTGCCCAGCGCCTGAACGACTGCCTCGCCGATGATCAGCAGGCCGACCAGTACGGCCAGGATGCCGAAGGCGCGACGAAGGCCAGCGTCGGAGACGCGACGGGTCAGGCGAGCGCCAACCACGGCCCCTCCGACTGCGCCGATCGCCAGCGCGATCGCTACCTCGACGTCAACCTGGTGGCCCTGACTCAGGACCGTCGCGCCGACAAGCGCGACCGGGACGATCACCGCCAGGGAGGTGCCGTTCGCCTCGCGTTGCGGCGTCTTGAGCAGGTAGACCATCGCCGGCACCATCACGAAACCGCCGCCC
>VBEW01000233.1 GCA_005889225.1 Chloroflexota bacterium
CCGTTGAAGAACGTATAGAAGGCGTGCGCCAGCGCCGACTTCTGGATCACCGATGAGCTGGGCACGGGCGAGAGCCCCGCGAGCCGCCGATAGCCGTTGGCGGTGGCCAGCGCCACGCTCTGCCGGTCAGCGGCCGCCTTATCGAGATCGACGTAAGTCGCCGCTGGTGCGGGGCTCGCCCCACCAGCCGCGACAGTCTGCCTGGCGGCCTGCAGTGCGGCGGCTTCATCCTTTTGCAGGTAACGAAGGACCGCCACGAGGAAGGCTCCGGCCTCCTGGTCGGTCGGTTTGGCGGCAATCGCGGCGCGCTCGTCCTTTAACGCGGTGGTCGGGTCTTTGTCGAGCGCGACGGCGATGTCGCCGAGGATCTTGAGATCGAGCGCGCTCCGTGGTTGGAGCTTGAGAGCGGCCTCGTAGGCGGTCTTGGCGACGCCGTAATCCTGGGCAAAGAGGGCAACGTCGCCCAGCTGCTCGCGCAAGCCGGCATCATCCGGCGAGAGGCTGGCCGCGCGCTCGAGAAATTGTGTAGCCGCGGACAGGTCCTGGCGGCCGATGGAAAAACGGGCCAGCTCCAGCAACCGTTCCACCCACTTCGGCTGCGCGCCCGCGGCCAGCTTGAGATGGTTGAGCGCCTGGACATAGTCTTTCTTGTCGCGGTAGTAGTTGGCCCAATTCCGCTCGATCTCCGCCCGCTCGTATGCGGTTCCTTTCTTGGCGAGGTCGGCGCCCTTGGAGAGTTGCGCGCTGGCATCCTCGTAGCGACCCACGTCGGCGAGGGCTTCGCCGTAGAAGGCGCGGGCCAGGGTGGAGTTCGGCGCCGCCTTGATGGCCGCCGCTCCGTCTCTCGCCGCCGATTGGATGTCGTCGTTCCAGTCCTCGACCCGCGTCAGGATGGTGAGGACGAACCCATCATGGGGGGCGAGCTTCTGGGCTTTGAGCGCTTCGTCGAGTGCGGGTTTCTGCTTCGTTTCGTAGTTGAGGACGAGCGCATAGGTGGCGTGATCCACGGCGTCTTGCGGGTGAGCGCGGATCAGTTCCTGCAGCTGTCCGGCGGCGGCCGCGTACTTGTTCTGGAACATCAGGTCGAGCGCGGACTGCGCGCTGGGCCCGCTTGGTTTGGGGGTGACGGGGTCGCAGGCGGCCAGTAAGGCAGCCAGAAGAAGGACCGCGCCGCGCCGCCTCACGGTCCCCAGTCTATCGGGCGCGCTTGAGAAACTCGTTAAAGAGCGCAGGGCCGTCGAGGCCTGCCGGGAATGCTTGCGTCACCGGATTGTGACCCGGTTGTAGGCCATGGCTTTAAGCGTGTCACCTATTCTCCGGCGCATGACGGAGCGCGCCCGCAAGCTCGATGCGAGCCGCCTCCGTGTCCTCCCGGGCGGCAGTCCTACGCCGGCCCCCTCGTACCGGCTTCTGACCCAGGTCAGCGCGGCACTCAGCACCTCGCTCGACCTCGATCGGACCTTGAAGGAGATCCTGGAGCGCATGAACGTCCTGGTGGCGTTCGACGCCGCCACGCTGTTCCTGCTCGACGAATCGCGCTCCGAGCTCCAGGTGAAGGCGGCGCTGGGCGTTCCCGTGGCGCTGAAAGAGGTCAAGAGCTTCAAGGTCGGCGAGGGCGTCGTCGGATGGGTGGTCCGCCACGGGGCCACGGCCCTGATCCAGGATTCGCTGAAGGATGCTCGCTACAAGGTGACCGGTCCGCAACGCCGGGCGAAGACCGTCCTGGCTGCCCCACTGCGTGCCCAGGACAACCTGCTGGGAGCCCTGGTCCTGGTCCGCTCGGCGAAGGAGCCGTTCGGAACCGAGCACCAGCGCCTGGTCGAGGCGATCGCGAGCCAGGCGGCGGTGGCGATCGACCACGCCCGGTTGTATGAGACCGAGCGGGCTTCCCGGCGGCGCGCCGAAGCCCTGCTGGCGACCTCCCAGGCGGGGAGCGAGGCCGTCACGACGCCGGAATTGCTGCAGCGGGCCGTTAAACAGGTGGCTTTTGCCATGCGTGCTACTGCCGCCGCCGTCATCCTGCCCGACGAGGCAGGCGAGATCATCGAGGCGGCGTTTGATGCCTCAGATCCGCCGGCTTTTGGCCTCGAGTCGTTGCGCGCAAAACCGATCGGCGCGCTGCCCTTGATGGTCGCCATCCGTGACGCCGGGCGGCCCCTGGTCGTCCAGCGGGCGGATCGCCCGTCGTTGCTCGACGATGCCTTCTGGTCCCGCAGCGAATCCCAGGCGTTGGCGGCGGTGCCCGTTCGCTGGCAGGACCGGATGATGGCCGCGCTGATCGTCGGCTTTGCCGACCCCGAGCGGCTGATCGCCGCCGAGCTCGAGTTGCTGGAGGAGATCGGCCGCCAGGTTGCGCTGGGCATGGAACGGCTTCGGCTCCAGGCGCGGGTCCAGGACCAGCAGAACGAGATGGCGGTGGTAGCGGAGCGCAACCGGATCGCTCGCGACATGCACGATGGGCTGGTGCAGTACGTCTACGCGCTCGGACTCCAGCTGGAGCATGCCCGCGACCTCGCGCTGACGGAGCCGGATGCGGTCGCCCCGGTGCTGACCACCTCGATCCAGCAAACCAATCACGTCCTCTCCGAAATGCGCACGTTCCTCTACCAGCTGCGGCCCATCATCATGAAGGAGAAGGAGATCGGCCAGTGGGTGCTCGACCTCTGCCGCCAATTCCAGCAGGCCACGGGCGTCGCCCTCGAGGCCGAAGTCGGGACCCCCGCCGGCCAGGAGCTCTCTGCCGAGATCTCCATTGCGCTCTTTCGGATCATCCAGGAGGCGCTGGCCAACATCTATAAGCACGCGCACGCCTCCAGGGCGACGCTCTCGCTCGATTTCAGTGCTGATGCCGCCCGGCTCGTCATCGAGGATGACGGCCGCGGTTTCGACGTCGAGGCGCGGCCGGAGGCCGGGATCGAGCGGGGTCACGGACTGACCAACATCCAGGAGCGCGTCGCGGAGCTGGGCGCCACCCTGCAGCTGGAGAGCGCGCCCGGAGCCGGCACCCGGCTGGAGGCGGTGTTTCCCTACAGCCGATGAGCACCGGGACGGTTCGCCTGCTGATCGCCGACGACCACGAGATGGTTCGGCTGGGATTGCGCTCGATCCTGGAATCCGACCCACGAATCCGGGTGGTCGGCGAGGCGGCTTCGCCGCAGGATGCCGTCTACCAGGCCGCCCTGCTCCGGCCGGACGTGGTCCTGCTCGATGTTCGGATGCCGGGCGGCAGCGGAATCGATGCCTGT
>VBEW01000234.1 GCA_005889225.1 Chloroflexota bacterium
TTGCGGCTGGCCGCCCAGGGGAAGACGAACAAGCAGATCGCGGCCGATCTCTTTCTTTCGGACAAGACGGTCAAGCATCACATTTCGAACATCCTCAGCAAGCTGAATCTCAGTTCCCGAGCGCAGGCCGCCGTCTGGGCAACGCAGCACGGACTGCTCGACGAGTTCCCCGAACGCAAGGCGAGTTAGGCCGCTGGAATCGGCGGCAACTCACGTTTACCTTACGGAGCCGCTTGCGCCGGGTATCCGCCATTTGGCCCCAAGTGGGGCTGACTGGCGGATAAGCCGGGGGGCTGGCGCAGG
>VBEW01000065.1 GCA_005889225.1 Chloroflexota bacterium
TACGTCGGCGACAACGTCCTGACCCGGGCCCAGCATTTCGGCTACCCGCAGCGGTCGATGGCCGAAGTCATCACCCATCGTGCCGACCCGGCCGCGGCCGTGACCGACTGGATCGATTCCGTGTATCACAGGATTCCGCTGCTGCGCACCGATCTCGTCGAGCTGGGCTACGGTGACGCCTACCTGGGGCCGATGACCGTCCAGGTGATGGACATGGCATATCGCGAGCAGGCCAGCGGGCGCGTGATCCTCTACCCGGCCCCCAACCAGGTGAACGTCCCGATCGCCTTCAACGGCAACGAAATCCCGGACCCGGCGCCGAATGCCAGCTACCCGATCGGCTACCCGGTGACCGCCACCTTTGACCGCAACGCCAGGGTCACGATCACGGGCTTCCACTTTCGCGATCCGTCGGGCAAGGACCTGCCGGGCATCTCCTTGCAGCCCGCCAACGAGACGGAAAATTCATTCGCCTTTCTCGCCAACACGCCATTGCAGCCGGCCACCACCTACGCCGTTGACCTCAGCTACACCCTCAACGGGGTCACCGGGCATGTGACCTGGCACTTCACCACCGCGGCCGGCGTGGCCCCGACCCCTCAAACCCAGCAGGCGACTGACCTCCGCTGACCTCTCCCCTCAAGGGTTGGAGAGCGTTTTCTGAACTCGCGCACTAGCTCGAGCTGGGCCTTTGTCCCTATGGTGGAGACGGAGGAGGTGAACGATTTGTCAGACTCCAGGCTGCGACGGCAGGCCGGCAATGGCTCGTCCGCCAGCGTGGTCGCCGTCTTCGCCATGGTCGTTATCGTGCTCATTCTGCTGCTTGCCTGGTATGGCTTCTTCGGCAGCGGCCACTGGTTCGGGAGCGGCAGCGGCAATGGCATCAACGTGACGGTGCACACGTCGCCGTAGGTCAGCGCCAGCTCAAGAAGAACGGCTGACTCCAGGCACGGGCGCCGTCGTCGCGGATCGCTTCGACCCGGACATAGCCCTCGTCGCCGTTGACACGGTAGGACGCGGTGGTACTGCTCACCGCCTTCAGCAGGCGGCCGCCATGACCGATGAAGCGGAGGCTTGTGCCCTCCGCGGCCTCGGCCGTGATGGTCCTCCCCTCCACGCTGAAGGCGGTGAACTCGGCGCCCGTCGACGCCGTGAAGGCACCCTGACGAAGCGAGCTCAGCAGCGAGTCCGGGTCCGCCGCGGGCGCCAGCACCTCGACCCAGGCGTGGCCGATGGCGGGGTCGGCGACGCTTAAGGCATCGTCGCCGGCGAAGGCATAGACCCGATACCCGGCAGAGAGCAGTTGGTCCCAGAGTGCGGTGGCGTCGCCCTGACCCGGGCCGGCGGTAGCCAGCCGGGCGTTGTAGACCTCCAGGCCGAAGAGCCGATGCAGGCCGATCAGGCTCGCGACAGGCTGCGGCTTCGACGGTGAGAGGGGTGCGGCCAGAACCGGTAGACCGCCGTCCTGCGCGATCCAGTCGACCGCCTGCTGCAAGGTCGATGCCGGCAGCCAGTGATCGGTGCCGATCGCCAGGACGTCGGCAAAGCTGTAGCTGGCATCCACGACGGGAACCCCGGTGAAGGCGCGGCTGCCGAATTCCGACGGCCAGGTGTAGGTGTTCGCATCGCTGATCCCGAGAAACGCATAGCCATGATCCGCGTACCAGCGGCCGATGGTGGACGGTAAGTCTCGACCCAGCCCGCGCACGGACGCGACGTGCAGGTTCCCGCTGTACCAGGTGCCTCCGGCCGCGTAGGGATTGTCGACGGCCAGGTGCCGGTGAGGCGCGGGCTCGGTCGCGGCGCGGGTCGAGCCGAGCTGATGACCGAGAATCGCCGCGCCAGCCACCCCGATGATGATGACCGCGATCAGGGCGGGAGGGTATCGACGCCCACTAACCGCGGCGCGGAAACGCTCACGCCAAGCTGGCCAAGCTCCTGTCGGACGCGAGCCGCCAGGCCGGCCGAGCCCGGGGTGTCGCCATGCAGGCACAGGGTTTCAAACGTGACAGCCACCCGGCTGCCGTCATTCGCCCGGACTTCACCGTCGGTGACGAGCGAACGAACCTGCAGCGCCACCTCGTCCGGCAGCGTCAGCACCGCATGCGCCTCGGATCGGGGAAGCAGCGATCCATCCGCTCGATACGCGCGGTCGGCGAACGCCTCACTGGTGAACGGATGTCTCAGCGCCTGTGCTGCGCGCTGCATCGCCGAGCCGGCCCGGCCGACAAGCCGCAGTGCCGGATCGAACGCCCGGATCCCGGCAATGATGGCAACCACCAGGTCTTCGTCGGCCTCCGCCTGGTTGTAGAGCGCCCCGTGTGGCTTGACATGGCGGAGCGCGGCGCCCTCCGCTCGGGTGATGGCATCAAGCGCACCGAGCTGGTAGAGGACGAGGTCGACGACCTGGTCAGCGGTCAGCGCCAGCGGGCGCCGGCCGAAGCCCTCCCGGTCATCGAAGCCGGGGTGCGCCCCGATGGCGACGCCGTGGCGGAGGGCCAGCCCAACCGTGGCACGCATCGTGCTCGGATCACCGGCGTGAAGTCCGCAGGCAACATTCGCCGAGGAGACCAGCGGTAGCAACGCCTCTTCCACGCCCCGCTCGCCCTCGCCGACATCGGCATTGAGGTCGATCGATCGCACCCGGTGATCCTACGGGGATCGTCCGTCCCGCAGGGACTATTGCAGAACCAACGTCGTATCGGCGGGGCCGCGCATGCCAGTGACAAGATTGTTGGACGGGATCCTGCGGTTCGCCCGGTCGAACCCGCGCCAATTCATCACCCTGGTGCTGGTCCTCGGAGTGGCTCTTGGAGCCGCACTGATTTTGGGGCCGCACCTCGACAGCAACACCAGTAACAACATCATTCCAAGCGGAAGCGAGTAGACAGGATTCGTTAGTCGCTCGACAGTTCGAATGAGGCTGCCTGGTCTTCCGAAGAAATCTTTCCCGCCTCGAAGATGCTCCAGCGGAGGGCCAACGAGCCGGCAATCGTGCACATGGCCGCGGCGCTCGACAGGATTCGCAGCGGGCGGCCCTGGCGGCGTCCCGCCATTCGGTGAAGCAGCAATGGAAGGAGCGTCCCCGCACCGACGGCGGCCACCCAGAACGGCGCGGCAAGACGACCGGCCGTGAGCGGGCGGGCGGTTTTCCCCGATTGCGCCAGGTAGCCGGTCAGGATGGCCAGCTCGCCCAGGCCGGCGGCGGACTCGATAGTGGCGAACCGGTGCAGCGTGGCATCCGGTGCGCGCCGACGCGCCGCGGCGAGCCCGACCGCCGCGGACCCACTCGACATGGCCGAAGCCATGAACACGCCACCCAGCAACTTGCTCCTGGCCCATAGCGGCACATTCGTCGCTGCCAGCAGGACCCCCGTATAACCGGCCAGCGTGAGCCCGAGTAGCGTTCCGGTCAGCTCGACCAACGTCTTTGGGATCAGGCGGGTGAGTACGCCGAGCGGACCCCGCAGCAGGCCGGTCTCGGCGGCGCGGGCGGCGGCGCGCGCGAAAGCCAGCGGGGTGAACGCCGTCAGGGTCCAGGCGCCGAGGTTCATCGGCGAGAGCGGCTTGAAGATGCGGAGCATGTGGTGAAAGCGCTCGGGCCGGCCGAGGTCCGCGGTCAGGAGCGGCGCACAGGGAACGAGCGCTGCCGCAGCCAGGTAGAAGCCATCGGCGGCGTACTGGCGGTCGTCTTTTGAGCCAAACCGCTGCGCGAGCGAGGCGGTCAGGTATGCGCCGCTGGCAATGCCTCCCAGCCAGAAGTAAGCCGGAATCTCCCAGGTCCACACAGGACGGCGGATGACCGGGTAGTCGTAGTAGCCCTCGCGCCGCTGGTTCTCGATCATCGGCGTCCGCCGAAGACTACGGCCGCGACCAGCGCAAATCCGACGCCGACGAAGGCGCTCCACCCGTAGCGCTCCGCCATCGTCTTCCGCGGCAGCCGCGGGATCGAGGGCAGGTTGTACTTCTCGGGCTCGTCGAGCAGCAGGAAGAAGGCGTGCAGCGGACCGACTTCCTGAGCCTCCGTGCTCTCCGGCATTCCGTAGAGCCGGGCCGTTGACTCACCGCGGGCCTGCAGCTCGCCCAGCCGGCGTCGGGCACGCTCGCGCAGCTCGTCTATGTCACCGAACTGGATCGACGCGGTTGGACACGACTTGGCGCAGGCCGGCGTCATGTCATCTTTGAGGCGGTCGTAGCAGAGCGTGCACTTGTGCGCGGTGCCAGCCTCGAAGTGCCCGTCCGTCGGAGTCCGGTCGATCACGCCGAAGGGGCAGGCAGGCACGCAGAAGCCACACCCGTTGCAGACGTCCTGCTGGACGTAGACCGTACCGTACTCGGTGCGGACCAGGGCTCCGGTTGGACACGCCTCGAGGCACGCCGCGTTGGCGCAGTGCTTGCAGACGTCCGACATCATCAGCCAGCGCTGCTCCAGCCCATGGCCATTGGCTTTGGCCTGCTCGATGAACTGGACGTGGCGCCAGGTGGTGGCGCCCAGCGTGCCAGTATTGTCGTAACTATTGCCGGTCATCGCAAAGCCGTCGGCAGGCAGCTGGTTCCACTGCTTGCACGCCACTTCGCAGGCTTTGCAGCCAATGCAGAGGCTGGTGTCGGTAAAGAACCCCTTCGCCGTTTTCGGCGCGGGTGGTTCCTCGATGTTCATCAACCGCTTGTAGGCGTCGATCATCGCAATCGCCCCTTGCGGATGTTGCACGTCATGGCCTTGTCTTCCTGGATGTAGACGTTCGGTTCCTCGGAAAGCGCGACCAGATCGTTCGCCATGGCTCCCTTGACCAGCCCTTTGTAGCCCCAGTGATAGGGGAGGCCGACCGTATGAATCAGCCTTCCGTCGTGACGGAGCGGCCGCATCCGCCGGGTGACGAGCGCCTTGCACTCGATCTGGTTGCGCGGCGTCGACACGGTGATCCAGTCGAGGTTGGCGATACCCTTCTCGCCGGCAAGCTCCGGGCTGATCTCCGCGAACATCTCCGGCATCAGCTCGCTCAGCCAGCCATTCCATCGTGACATCACGCCCGAGGTGTAATGCTCGGTCACGCGGTAGGTGGTCACGATGAAGGGGTACCGCGGATCGCCCGGCGGGCTGATGGCATTGTCCTTCCGCGAAAACCGCTTGGCCACCGGGCTGTCCTGCCGCTGGTACAGCGCGTTCGAGAGCGGCGACTCCAGCGGTTCGTAGTGTGTGGGGAGCGGGCCGTCCTTCAGCCCACTGGGGGCGAAGAGCCAGCCGCGACCGTCGGCTTTGAGGGTGAACGGATCCGAGCCGGAGTGAAGGTCGATCCCGCTACCTTGCTCCTTCGCCGGCGTTCCGGGCGCTTTCTTGACGGGGAAATCGGGAACATCCTTGCCGGTCCATCTGCCAACCGCGGCGTCCCACCAGACGTACTTTTTCCGCTCCGACCAGGGCCGGCCGGCCGGGTCCGCCGAGGCGCGGTTATAGAGGATGCGCCGGTTGCCGGGCCAGGCGAATCCCCACTCCGGGTCGACATCGTTGTCCGGAGTCCGATTGCGGCGGCGCGCCATGTTTTTCCCCGGCCCCGGAAACACCCCGGAGTAAATCCAGACCCCACAGGCGGTGGAGCCATCGGCCTTGAGCTGCTCGAAATCGGGCAGCTGCTTGCGATCCGCAACGGTGTAGCCGTTGACCTCCATCAGCACCTTCTCATCCGACGGTTCGTCTTTGATCCGCCACTGCGGGTCGGGACGCTCGGGCAGGTAGTCCCAGGTCAGGTTCAGCAGTCCCTGGTCCCGCGGATTCGTCGACCCGCGGTAAAGATCCTTGAGACGCCGGCCAAGGTGGTAGACGTACCACAGGTCGGACCGGGCATCCCCGGGCGGGTCCACCGCCTTGTCGTGGAACTGCAGCAGCCGCTGGGTATTGGTGAAGGTGCCTTCTTTCTCCGGTGGTCCGGCGGTTGGCAGGAGGAAGACCTCGGTCTTGATATCGGCCGGCTTCCAGCCTTCCGGCGCCGCATACCAGAAGGCGGCGGTCTCGGTCTCATAGAGGTCGATGGCGACCATCCAATCGAGCCGGGTGAGCGCCCGGCGCTGCAGCCCGGAGTTGGGGCTACCGTTGGCTGGATTCTGCCCGAACACGACAAAGCCTTTGACCTTACCGTCCGCCATCGCCGCCGAGGTTGAGACGTGCGAATGATCGCCGGTCAGCTTGGGGATCCACTGATAGCCAAACTCGTTCTCGCTGCTGGCTGCGTCGCCGTACCACGCCTTGAGCAGCGAGACCATGAATTTCGGCAGGTTCGACCAGTACCCACCCCTGACCGCCGACTCGCGCATGTAGCGCTCGAGCGTGTCGTCGCCCTTGAAGGCCGCCGGATGTGGCAGGTATCCGGGAAGCAGGTCGAAGAGGGTTGGCACGTCGGTGGACCCCTGGATCGAGGCGTGGCCGCGCAGCGCCATGATGCCGCCGCCCGGACGTCCGATGTTGCCGAGCAGCAACTGGAGAATGCCGGCCGCTCGGATGATCTGTGCCCCGTAGCTCTGTTGCGTCCAGCCCACCGCGTAGCAGATCGCGCTCGTCCGCTCGCGCCCGGAGTTCCGCGCCAGCACATCGGCGACCTGGAGAAACAGCGGCGGTGGAGTGCCGCACACACGCTCCACCATCTGCGGGGTGTATCGAGCGTAGTGCCGCTTCAGGATCTGAAAGACCGAGCGTGGATGCTGCAGGGTCTCGTCGCGCGCCGGCCCTTGTTTGGCCGGGCCCATGCCCGCATAGGCCCAGCTGGCGTTGTCATAGCTGCTCGATTTCGGATCGTAGCCGGAGAAGAGGCCTCCGTTATCCTCGGCATCGACGTAGTCGTCGCTGACGAGAGAGGAAGCGTTGGTGTAGGCAAGCACGTACTCCTTGAACCACCTCTCGTGGGTCAGGACATAGTTGATGAGCCCGCCGAGAAAGGCGATGTCGCTGCCCGGGCGGATTGGGACGTACAGGTCGGCGACGGCCGAGGTACGGCTGAACCGTGGGTCGACGTGGATCAGGGTGGAACCGCGTTCCTTGGCCTTCATCGGCCAGCGGAACCCGACGGGATGGTTTTCCGCCATGTTGCTGCCCATGATCAGAATCGCGTCGGCGTTGGCCAGATCCTGCTGGAAGGTGGTCGCCCCACCTCGGCCGAAGCTTGTCCCCAGACCGGGGACAGTCGAGCTGTGTCATATTCGCGCCTGGTTTTCGATCGAGACGACGCCCAGACCGCCACTGAACAGCTTCTTGATCAGGTAGTTTTCCTCGATGTCCATCGTGGCTCCGCCGAGGGTGGCGATCGCGGTCGTCTGGTTGACGAGCTTGCCGTCGGCCGTGCGCTCGACGAAGCTCGCATCGCGCGTCTCCTTGATCAGCCTGGCGATCCGGTCCATCGCCCAGTCCAGCGGTCGATCTTCCCAGTGATCCGAGTGAGGCGCGCGGTAGCGCACCGTCGACAGCCGATTCGGGTTGACCAGATATTGATAGGTCGAGGCGCCCTTCGGGCAGAGCGTTCCCTCGTTGATCGGCGACTGCGGATTGCCCTCGATATCGATAATCCGCCGGTCTTTGACGTAGACCAGCTGGCTACAGCCGACCGCACAGTAGGGACAGACGGAAGGCACGGCCTTGTCCGCGTCGCGGATGCGCGGCTTCTTCTCGACCGATTCCCGGGACATCGGCTGCGGCGCCATCCCCAGCCGGCTGAGCATGCCTGGTCGGAGTCCCCCCTTGCGTTCGACGGCCATCCACGCCTCCCGATATGCGGCCGGATCCCTGAAGCCAGTATATGGACAGCCCCCCACACCGGCCCGTCGGCCGCAGGGGATGAGGGGGCCTGCTCCGTTGTACTTCTAAGGGGCTTCTCAGGCCGATCTCAACCCTCGGCCCTAGCCTGATCATCATGGACGACGCGGCCTCGAGGACGTCGCCCGCGACCACCAGGCCGATCTGGAAACGACCGGTTTCGCGCCGGGCTGTGCTCGCGACAGGCGCGGCGGGGGCAACAGCCACTGCACTTGCGGTCCTGTGGAAAGGTGACGCGCTATCACAAATCCTCGATCGCGTGCGGGACCTCACGCACGCGTACCAGGGCGCGCTCAACAACGAGCGGGTCCGCGTCGCGCATCTCCTTCGGCGCGCGGGCTTCGGCGCCACGGCCGGCGAGCTCGACCGCTACCTGGCGATGGGCACCGCCGGCGCCACGCAGGTGTTGCTCGATTACCCGAAGACCTCGAACGCCTCGCTCGACGCGGCGCTCCCCGCGGTTGATCCGAGCGGCGGTCGCGGTGCCGCCACGGTTGCGGCCATCCAGGGATGGTGGCTGCAACGAATGGTGGAGACGGCGCGGCCGCTCGAGGAAAAGATGACGCTGTTCTGGCACGGCCTGCTGACCAGCGGGCTCGACAAGGCCGGCCCGGCCCAGATGTTCACCCAGAACCAGCTCTTTCGGAAGATGGCGATGGGGAACTTCGACGACCTGCTCAAAGCCATCTCGAAGGACCCGGCGATGATGATCTACCTCGATACCGAGACGAACCGGAAGGGCAAGCCGAACGAGAACTACGCCCGCGAGCTGATGGAGCTCTTCACCACCGGAATCGGCCACTACAGCGAGGATGACGTTCGCGAGTCCGCCCGCGCGTTTACGGGCTGGACGCTCCAGGGGTCCCAGCAACGTCGGCTGACGACGGATTCGGTCTTTGTCCCTCGCCTCCACGACGCCGGACCAAAGACCTTCATGGGCAGGAACGGCAACTTCACGGGCGACGACATCGTCGACATGCTCGCACCGCTGCGGGTCACCGCCGAGCGGCTCAGCACCCGGCTCTTCAGTTTCTTCGCCTATCCCAACCCCGAGCCGGAGATCGTCCACCACCTGGCGGACACGTTCCAGAAGAACCGCTACAACGTCGGCGCCGTGGTCCGAGAAATCTTTGCCATGGATGCCTTCTATTCGCCGAAGGCCTACCGGGCGCTGGTCAAGAGCCCGGCGGAGCTGGTCGCCCAGACCTTAAAGGCAACCAGCGCCGACGCGAAGGGCTATGTCGCGGCGGCGACGGCGATGGCCCCGATGGGCCAGGTGCTCTTCTACCCGCCCAACGTCGCCGGCTGGCCCGCGGGCAGCTCCTGGATCAACAGCTCGACCCTGCTCACCCGGATCAACCTGGCCAACAGCGCGACCCAACGGATGCGTACAGCATTGCCGACCCAATCGCTCGACAACCTGACGCGCACCCTCGTGGATGGAAACCTCAGCCCCAGCACGAAAGACGGCCTGAAAGCCTATGCCGCCGCCCATCCCGGCGACCAGGCGGGCCTGCTGTTCATGGTGCTGGCCACGCCGGAGTTTCAACTGAACTGATGGAGATGAGCCAGGATGTTTAGCCGCCGCGACTTCATGACGCAGGGCCTGTTGCCAATCTTTGCCGGGTCTGCGGTACCGGCCGTCTTCGCCAACGGCGTGGCGGCGGCCGCCGCCGATTCGCCGAAGGCAACGCCCAGCGATCGGGTGCTCGTGCTCGTCCAGCTCGCCGGCGGAAACGACGGGCTCAACACGCTGATCCCCTTCCAGGATGGCGCCTACCATGACGCACGGCCGACGCTTCGGCAGGACCAGGGCGTGCTCACCCTCAACAGCCAGCTGGGCCTGCACCCAAACCTCAAGGGGCTCAAAGCCAGCTGGGACGCGGGGCAGCTGGCCATCGTGCAGGGCGTCGGGTATCCAAACCCCAACCTGTCGCACTTCGCCTCGATGTCGGTCTGGGAAACAGCGAGCGTCCGGGGCGGCATCGGTGATGGCTGGCTCGGGCGCTATCTCAACTACCTCGACCAGGTCGGGGAGTCCCCCAACCACGCGCTCGAAGGTGTCAGCGCCGGGTCGCTGGTGCCGCCGGAGCTGCGGTCGAAGACCCCGGTCACGGCGCTGCAGTCGTTGCGGACGTTCCGGTTGCAGCCGGTCAATGAGCACGGCACGCAGGTCGACGTCGAAAACCCGCTGATGAAGTTCTATTCAGCCTTCAAGGGCGCCGGTCCGGCCCCCTTCGGCGCCCTTCTCGACACGACGCTGCAGGAAGCGCTGCAGGCATCGCACGCGTTGCAGGCGACGGACGCCACCTACGTGGCGAAAGGCACCTACCCGACCAATAGTCCGATCGCCAGCGCGCTCAAGCTGGTGGCCGAGACCATCGTCTCCGGGCTGGGGGTCCGGGTAGCCCATGTGACACTGGGTGGGTTCGACAACCATGCCCGCGAGAAGCCGGTGCACGACAAGCTGCTTCTGGATCTCGACCAGGCGCTCACGGCGTTCATGCAGGACCTCAAGGGCCACGGTCTCGACGATCGTGTCCTCGTCATGACCTGGTCGGAGTTCGGCCGCCGCGTCAAAGAGAACGGCAGCGCGGGTACCGACCACGGTACGGCGGCGCCGATGTTCGTGCTGGGCGCGCCGGTGAAAGGTGGCCTCTACGGTCAACAGCCGAGCCTGAACGACCTGGACAACGGCAACCTGAAATTCACTACGGACTTCCGCTCCGTGTACGCCTCGGTGCTGCAGGGATACCTGAAGGCGCCTGCTTCCGACCTGCTCGGCGGGAACTTTGAAATCCTTCCGCTGCTGAAAGCCTGACCCGCTAGCATCGCGGGGTGGCGCTACCGCCGGAAGCGATCGTCCGCCTGGACCTCGGTCGCATCTGGCTGCCCCATCTGACGATGGAGATCCCGGTCCACGGATTCCTGATCAAGCATCCTGCCGGCGCCGGCCTGGTCGACACTGGCTACGGCACTCCCCTGGAGTTGATCAAGGATTACCGCCCGGTAAACGCCTCGGTGGCGGAGGCGCTGCGCCGGTTCGACGTCGATCCGTCTGACATTTGCTGGGTCATTAACTCGCACTTGCACTTCGACCACTGCGGCCAGAACGCGGTGTTTCCGCAGGCGCCGGTGTACGTCCAGCGAAGGGAGTACGAACGGCGCCATAAGTACAAGGACACACCGGCGGCGTGGCTCCAGTACGCCGGGGCGCGATTCGAGCTCCTGGATGGGGAGCGGGAGATCGCGTCGGGTGTCCGCGTACTGACGACGCCCGGTCACACCGCCGGCCATCAGAGCATCCAGATCGATACCACCGAAGGCCCGGCGCTGATGACGGGCGACGCCTGCTGGACGGTCGGCATGTTCGAGGGTGAGGCGCCGCGGGCGGGGATGATGGAGGACGCGTCAACATTCGGGCGGTCGCTGGACAAAATGCGGCGGCTGAAGCCGGCGACCGTGCATTTCTGCCACGACAACCGCACCTGGCATCGCTGATGACGACCGTCGACGACTACCTCGCCGCGGCGCCGAAGGACAAGCGCGCGGTACTGAACCAGCTCCGCAAGACGATCAGGGCAACGGCGCCCAAGGCGACCGAAGGCCTGGGCTATGGGATGGCCATGTTCAGGCACACCAACGGGCGGCCATTGGTGTACTTCGCGTATTGGAAGGACCATTGCGCGCTCTATGGGGCGGGCCTCGGCTTCATCGAGGCGCACGCCGCCGAACTGAAGCCCTACCGACTGAGCAAGGGCACGATCCGGTTCACCACCGACGAGCCGCTTCCCGACCGCCTCGTAAGGATGATCGTCAAAGCCCGCCTCGCCGAGGTCGAAAAGGCCGGCTAGCCGTTTTGTGCCCGGTGCACGAGATCCGCCCCATATTTCGGTAACGCTGATCCATTACGTCCGGCCACCTGCTGTCGGACAATCCCGGGATGAAGATCGATAGCGGCGATACCGCCTGGGTCCTCGCGTCGGCCGCGCTCGTGATGTTGATGACGCCGGCACTCGGGTTCTTCTACGGCGGCCTGGTGCGACGGAAGAACGTGCTGTCGACCATCATGCACAGTTTTTTCATCCTTTGCCTGATCAGCGTCCAGTGGGTGCTGTGGGGCTACAGCCTGGCGTTCGGGCCTGACAAGGGGCACATCATCGGTGGGTTGGACTGGATTGGACTCAACGGGGTCGGCTTTGCGCCGAACCCCGACTACGCGCCCACCATCCCCCACCAGGCCTTCATGCTTTTCCAGATGATGTTCGCGGTCATCACCCCGGCCTTGATCAGCGGCGCGTTCGCCGAGCGTCAGCGCTTCAAGGCGTTCGTGCTCTTCTCCCTGCTGTGGGCGACCTTCGTATACGACCCGATCGCCCATTGGGTCTGGGGTGCGGGAGGTTGGCTGCACCAGCTCGGCGCGCTCGACTTCGCGGGCGGGACCGTCGTTCACATTAGTTCCGGGGTCTCGGCCCTGGTGGCCGCCCTCGTCCTGGGTCGGCGGCTCGGGTTCGGCAAGCAGAAAGTCGAGCCCCATGACGCCACGATGACCGTGCTGGGCGCGGCCCTGCTCTGGTTCGGATGGTTCGGCTTCAATGCCGGCAGCGCGCTGGGCGCCGGCGCGCTCGCCACCAGCGCCTTCGTCGTGACCAACACCGCCGCGGCAATGGCCGCTCTCACCTGGATGACCGTCAGCTGGTGGCACAAGAAGCAGCCGAGCGTGATCGGTGCGGCAGCCGGCGCCGTCGCCGGGCTGGTGGCGATCACGCCGGCCTCCGGCTTTGTCAACGTCATGGGCGCGATCGTGATCGGGTTTGGTGCGGGCGTCGTCTGCTATCTGGCCATCCAGCTGCGCGAGCGGATCAAGGTCGACGACGCGCTCGACGTCTGGGCGGTGCACGGCATCGGCGGCACTTGGGGGGCGCTGGCCACCGGGCTCTTCGCCACCGTCGCCATCAATTCCGCAGCGGCCAACGGCCTCTTCTACGGCAACCCCCGGCAGGCCCTGGTTCAGCTGGTGGCGATTGGCGCCGCCTGGGGCTGGTCGATCGTCGGGACCTTCGCGATCCTCAAGTTCGTCAACCTGATCGTCCCGTTGCGCGTGCACGAAGACGAAGAAGTCATCGGCCTCGATCTCTCGCAACACGGTGAGCCCGCCTACGCCAGCATCCACGCGAATTAAGAAGGAGGAAAACTGATGGATCCGACAACTGTCATGGCCGTGATCTGCAGCGTCGTCGTTTTCGCCGGCTGGCTCGTCCTGCCGCACTCCCCAACGAGCGTCAAGCCCGTGATCGTTAGCGAGGAGCGGCAGCCCGCCGCGGTTTCGGCCTAGCGGACCGTACAACCGAGAGCTTCGAGGCGGTCTCGTTG
>VBEW01000231.1 GCA_005889225.1 Chloroflexota bacterium
AAGCCCGGGCGCCCAACTCAGCGGGGACGACGCCGGGGCGAGCAGCAGCGGCCACTCCCAGAGATCGAGCAAGAGGCCGTAGGCGATGCCCGCGACACCGCCGTAGCAGCACAGCAGCGCGATACCGAATCGTGATTTGGATCGCCGGCTCAGGCGCCCGAGGTACCCCGAACCCATACCCACCCAGCCGGCGGCAAGCATCTGATACGGCAACCAGGGGCCAAGGCCGGCTGTGAGCACGGCGGAGACCAGCAGGGTGAGGGCGCCGCTCGCGAAGCCAAAGCTCGGCCCCATCACAAATCCACCGGCAATGATCAGGAAGAAGATCGGTGAGAAGCCGAGCAGGCCGACCACGATCACCAGCCGGAGGGTGGCATCGACGGCCACCAGGCCGGCCAGGATGGCGAGTAACCGAGTCGACAGTTGATGCGTCTGGAGCGCCACTCCAAGGACCACCAACGCGGAGGCGGCCACCAGGCCGCTGAAGAGTGCGACCGCCTGCGGAAACCTGGCACCCAGGACGAGCGGGGCGACGAACAGGCCGAGCCCGGCACCGGATACGACAATCAGCACTGCATCCGCCAGGCGGCCGGTCAACCAGCGCGTCACACCGGCACTTCGTCGGGCAGCAGCCAGCCGCGGCCTAGCAGCTTGTTGATCTGGGTGGCGAAGACGAGGGAATCGCTGAGCACGGTGCGGGGCGGGCCATCTGCGTAAACTTCGCCGTCCGCCATCAGTAACACGCGGTTGGCCGTGCGCGCGGCCCACTCGACGTCGTGGGTCGCGATCAGCATGGCGGCGCCCGAAGCCGCGCGCAAGCGCAGAAAACTCGTCAGCGCCTTTTTCACCACCGGATCGAGCCCGCGGGTCGGCTCGTCGAGTAACAGCAGGTCGGCCTGCCCCGCTACCACGGCGATCGCGAGTTGCTGGCGTTCGCCGGCGCTCAAATCCCTGGGATAGCGTGGCAGCCACGCCTGGAAGGGCGCGATCACATCCTCAGACTGGCCACGAAGTTCGTCCCGGACCGTCGCCGCGAACAGCAGCGCATCGGCATCCTGAGGGACGTACGCAACTCGCCCCTCGCTGTGCAGCCGGCCGCGCTGCGGGCGGAGAGTCCCGCCGATCAGTCTCAGCAGCGTCGTCTTCCCCGATCCGTTGCGGCCCATTAGGGCGGTGACCTGGCCGCGCCGCAGCGTCAGCGAGACGTCTTCGACGGCCCGCGCGCCGGGATACGAATAGCCGAGCCGGTCGAGCCGGGCGATGACCGTACCCGCGCCATCCGCCGGCGGGTTGTCGGGGATCGCCGCCGGCAGGCTCTGCGCCCGGACCCGTGCATCACGGAGGCCCAGCGGGATGGGCGACCAGCCCGCTCGAAGCGCGAGGTCGACCACGGGTGGCCGCGCACCCCCCTTTGCCACCGCCTCGCGAGGCGCCTGGTCCTGCAGCCGACCCGCGTCGATCGTCCAGATTCGGTCGACGAAGGGCGCGATGCGTTCCACCCGGTGCTCGGCGATCACCGTCGTCATCCCCAGGTCGGCAACGAGTCGGAGCACAACCTGAAGGACATCCTCCGCGGCTTGCGGATCGAGCTGCGAGGTCGGCTCGTCGAGCACCAGGGCCGCCGGGTGCATGGCGAGCGCGGCGGCGATCGCTACCCGCTGTCGCTCGCCGCCCGACAGGGTCGCAATCCGGCGATGACGCAGGGCGTTGATGCCCACCTGATCGATCGTCTCCTCGATGCGCTTTCGCATCACGCCTCTGTCGAGGCCCAGGTTTTCGAGCCCGAATGCGAGCTCGGCTTCGACGTCCTCGAGCACGAACTGCGCATCCGGGTGCTGAAAGACGAAGCCGATCCGAGCGCCAAGCTCGCGAGGGAGGTGCACGCGCGTGTCCAGGCCACAGACCGTCACCCGGCCGGCGAAATCACCACCCGTACTGTGTGGGACGAGACCGTTGAGGCAGCGCAGCAGCGTCGACTTTCCGCTGCCCGACGGGCCTCGCAACAGGATGACCTGGCCGGGCTCGACAGCCGTCGTGATCCCGTCGAGGGCCGGGCCATCGGCCTCGGGGTATCGGTAACGGACGCCCTCAAGCGCGATTAGTGGCATGGTCCATTCGGGGGGTGCCCCGCAACGCCGGGGTGGCGAGGAGCAGGATGCTCAGCAGGCTGGCGGCAGAAGGCAGACTCGGCGCCAGGTCGAGATACGGGTTATACGGCTGCGGGCTGAGCACGAGGTCGAGGATCAGGGATGCGAGTGAGGCCCCGATCACGAACCCATCGAAGAGCGACCAGCCAAGCGGCCGGTAGTGCGAGCGCCGGCGGCTGCCGTAGCCGCGAGCGTCCAGTGATTCGCCGTACTGAAGCGCTTGCTCGAGCATGGTGAGCAGGAGCGGGACGACCAGCCCGGGAGCCGATCGCCACCCCGCTCGTTGCCCGCGCAGCCGGCGCGCCTCCAAAAGAGCCTGAAACGACGCGATCGTTTTGGGCGCGAACGCGAGCGACAACGCGAAAACCGTGCCGGCGCGATACAACGGTCGGGGAAGCAGCGCGACCAGGTCGGCGCTGCGGACATTGGCCTGCAGCGTGGCAAACACAGCCACGGTCAGCAGGAGGGCCACGCCGGTGGAGGCGCCGTAGGCGACGGCCTCCCAGCTCCAGGCGCCACCAATGACCGGGATGGCGGGCAGGGTGAAGATCACATGGTGCCCGAAACGGCTGAGCGCCGCGCTGAAGACAATCGGGACCACGGCCAGTGCCAGCCCGAGCTTCCAGTGGCGCAGTGCTGGGTTGCGGCGATGCGGCAGCCCGACGTTGATCACGACCATGAGCAGCAGCGCCTGGAGGAGGGGGTTGCGATCGATGAACGCCGCGCCGAGGCTGGCGATGGCCCAGACACACCAGGCCAACGGGTGGCGGATCACGGTCCCCGTCGCCGCAAGTTGACGACCCCTATTCCCACGAGCAGCGCCGCTGCGCCGCCAAACAAAAGCCATGCTCCGAGCGCGGCCCCGGTGGGTGGCGCGGTCGGTGGACCGGTCGAGGCCAGGGCCGATCCGGGGGTCGGCGATCCGGCCTGGGCCGCGGCCTGCATCGGAGGACTGGCGAGGCCCGTCGATACCGGCGACGCGGATGTCTGCGCCCGTTGCGGTCGACTGACCGCCGGTGTCGTCGCCGGATGCGTGGCGGCGACCGAGGGCGCCGCCGGACTGCAGACCGAGCCAATCGCGACGTTGCCCGGCGTTTGGCCGGCGCCTCCGGCATAGCGCCAGCCATCCATGTCGCCGTCGTGCAGCACCGATGAGCTGGCGCCCAAAGAGGCGGTCTGCCAGCCGCCGCCGATCCGGTGGGAATACTGCCAGTACCGACTCGAACCGAAGCAGTCCGCCGGAACCGGCGATGGCTCGCGGTCGAGCTGGCACATCGCGCTCCCCATCGAACCGAAGTCTTGCGACTGATACTCGACCCCGGCCCGCTGGATCAGCTGCAAGCCGGTGATCTGGCTCTCGGCGAAGGCCACGCACCGGCTCAGGACCTCACCGCTCGAGTGCTGGATGACCAGTGCGGCGTGATGAATGGCCGCGTGGGCCGGCCGAGCCGAGAGCAGCGCGGCGGCGAGGCCAACGCCTGCCGCCGCGCAAATCCACCCGGTTTTGGCGATTCTCAGGCGATTCGTCGGCGGAGCCTCCAGCCGAGTGCCACCATGGCCAACCCCAGCATGCCCGCTAGTGGTGGCTGCCACGGCGCACCGGTCGGTGCCAGCTGTCGGGTCCCGGAAGCGGGCGCCGGTGATGGTGATGCTGACGGTGTGGTTGCTGGCCAGCGCCGTCAGCGCCTGGGTGGTGGAGAGTGGGTCGGGCGCCGCGGTCGCTGAGGAGCCAGGCCGGGAGAAACCCAGTCCACCGTTCTCGAACTGGAAGGTCAGCAGATCACCGACGGCGTTCTTGTCCGCGACGGTCCAGGCAGGACCGACCGGGTCCTCTCCGATGGCCAGCAACGCCTGGATGACTGCAGCGTCGGAGTTCGGATCCGAGTCTCCGGGCGGAGTGTAGGGGGTCGAGTACTCGAATCCGCCGCTGAGCTTTTGATGCACCTTGAAGTACGCGAGAGCCT
>VBEW01000237.1:0-5885 GCA_005889225.1 Chloroflexota bacterium
CGCCGACCACCACATCCTCTACCGGGAGACCGTGCGGGGCGTTGCGCTCAAGCACGGCCTCTACGCCTCGTTCGCGCCCAAGCCGTGGGGCGACCAGGCTGGCAACGGCTGCCACCTGCACTTCTCAGGCTGGAACCGCGATGGCAGCGTCAACCGGTTCTACGAGGCCGACGGCGAGTTCAACCTCTCCACCGTGGCGCGTTCGTTCATCGCCGGCATCCTTGACCATCTTCCCGCGCTCGTCGCATTGACCTGCGCCTCGGTCAACTCGTACCGGCGTCTGCAGCCGCAAATGTGGGCCTCGGCCTATCGCGCCTGGGGACCGGACAATCGCGAAGGGGCGGTGCGAGTGGCATCGCCGCTCAAAGGCCACGAAGCCGAGTCGACCAATCTCGAGCTCAAGTCTTCCGACTCGAGCGCGAACCCGTATATCGCGTTGGGCGGCGTGATCGCGGCCGGACTCGACGGCATCGGACGCCAGCTCGAGCCACCCCCGGCCGTCACCGTCGATCCGCACACGCTGAGCGACGCGGAGCGCAAAGAAATCGGCGCCGACCGCCTGCCGACCAGCCTGAAGGACGCGATCCGAAATCTCAAGGGCGATGACACGCTCCTCAAGGCCATGGGCGAGCGGCTGGCCACCTCGTACATCGCGGTCAAAGAGCTCGACATCGAGGCCTTCGCCAGCGCCGACGACGCCTTCGAATTCCGCCAGCACATCTACAAGTACTGAGCCAGCCGCCGTAGTAGGCTGGATGGGTTCGAGTCTCATCCGGGAGGGATGATCATGAAGCGATTTCTCGCCGCAACCGCACTCGCAATCGCCGGCCTGCTGATCCCGGCTGGTGCGTCGGCAGAACGACTACCGGGCTCCAGTCACGGTGGCGCGCCTCTCAGTGCGACCCTCGCCCCATCGGTCAGCGGGAGCAACGGGAGCGGCTCCGCCATGGTCACTGTGAATCCGGGCCAGGGAGAGATCTGCTACGTCGTTTCCGCGGCCGACTTGACCGGACCCGTCATCGCCGCGCATATCCACAGAGGTCCCGCAGGGACCAACGGACCCGTGGTTGTGCCCTTTAGCCCGTCGCTTGGACCCGGCTGCACGATGGTCACGCGAGAGTTGGCGCTTGCCATCCTAGACAATCCGTCCGCTTACTACGTCAACGTGCATACTCCGCTGCACCCCGCCGGGGAGATTCGCGGCCAGCTGACGGGACCCTGATCGACCCGCCCGGAGACGGCGCCCGCATGGGATTGGCGCCGTTGACGCGCCCTTTTGACATTGCCTATAGTCAAATTCGCCGTCGGTAGGCGAATCGCGGTTGTGATGGGTTGCTCGCGTCAAGGGAGGGAGACGGATGTCTGGACTTCTGAGAACCCGGTTGCTGCGGCTGCTGGGACTGGGAAGCCTTGCGTCGGCGTCACTGTTCGCGCCGGCCAGCGGCCAGGCCGCCGTCGTGGTCGGCCCTGGCGGAGGAACGCCGGGAACCTCGCTCAACTTCAGCCTGATCGGACACAATCCGCTTTTCGGCCGAGGGATGAATGCGGCGCTGGCGAACTTCGACCATTTCCTCTATATCGGGAACCGCACTGACGCCTCGAATTCCTGCGGCGACCTGAATGGCACGGGGCCGGTCGCTCCCGTCCTGACACCCACGAATCCAGACGGCACCTGCACACACGTCCACCCGGGCATCCTCATCGTCGACATTGCAGATCCAGCGGCCCCCACAGTGGTCGGCGAGATCCCGGCAAGCGTCGCTGTGCCCAATGCGGCCGGCGAGCCGGTGGGCGTAACCTCGCGCGAGCTTCGGGTGTGGCCGGAGAAGAAGCTGCTCATCGAGCTGAGCTTCCGCTGCAGCCGGACGATCCATGCCTGCCCACGCGGCAACGACATCACGTTTCCCTTCGATTACAAATTTTTCGATCTCAGCGATCCGGTGCATCCCCAGCTCATCAAGCGGCACGTCACCAAGTCGGCCGCCGGCCTCGCGATCAAGCCTCATGAGTTCTTCCTCTGGCTGGATCCGAACAACAGGGACCGGGCACTGCTCTTTGAATCAACACCCTCTCTTTCGGTCGCCCACTGGCGGCGACGTGCAGCTCGTGGCCCAGGGCAACTGGAATCAGCTCTTCCCCGGTTCCGCCGACCCGGCCAACTATGGCTTCGACCTGGACCTGCACTCGATGACCCCGACCGTTGACGGGAAGACCACCTACCTCGCCTACCTGCGCGGGGGGATGCTCGTTCTCAACACCAGCGACGTGGCCAACAACACCAGCCCCGGCACGGTCATCTCCCTCAATGACAAGCTCCTGACGCCGATCGCCAACCGGCCGACCTGGGGTGCTGGGAATCAATGCGCCGGCGGGACCTCGGCCGGGTGCTCCGAGAGCCATTCGGCCGTTCCGGTGCCAGGCCGGTCCTTCGAGGTGAACATCGATGAGGTTTATGGAAAGTTCACCGACCCATCGTTCGGCTGGCCCTGGGGCTGGATGCGGATCATCGACGTGCATGACCCCTCCCACCCTCAGATTGTTGGGGAGTTCAAGATCCTGCAGAACACCGATGCGTTCATGTCGCAGGCCGATCCCGCCACGCAGAACTTCACCTCGTACTCGACGCACAACCCCACGGTGCTACCCCAGCTTGTCTTCGACTCCTGGCACTCTGGTGGGTTGCAGGCGATCGACATTGCTGATCCAGTCCGTCCCCACCAGATCGGCTTCGTTTCGCCCACCCCGCTCGCATCAGTCGCCCTGGAGGATCCGGCCCTCAGCCGCGGTCCGAACAAGGTGGTGATATGGAGTTTCCCGATTATTCGGAACGGGCTGATCTACGTGGTGGATATCCGCAATGGGCTCTTCATCTTCCGCTACGGCGGACCGCACCACGGTGTGGTGGATCACATCAAGTTCCTGGAAGGCAACTCGAACCGTGGCGACGCGACTCGACTGGCCGCAGCTGACGATATGGAATAGCAGCGGCTCGAGACCAGGAGACCGACCGGTGAGGAGACGCCTGGGTGGCGCCTCCTGACACGACGCTAGGACCTGATGAAGACGGTCGCACCGCTGACTGGCCAGTCCGAACCGCGATCCAGTCGAGGGCCTTCTGGAAAACTCGAACCAGTCGTAACGGACTGGCGACGTGCTCCATCAAGATGAAGCGCCCCCCAGGGCGGAGGACAGGCTTGACTTCACTCACAGCCTTCCGATCGTCGGGGATCGAGCACAGCGACAGCGTTGAGATAACTGTGTCGACGCTCTCGTCCGGGATGTCGAGGGCTTGTGCATCTCCAACATGGAGGTCCGCCTGGTGGCCGAGGGCGAGCGCCCTCTGCTGCGCAATCGCGATCATCCTGGGGCTCACATCGATGCCCAGCAGCTGGATCCCCGGAGGGGAGTATTCGAGGTTGCGACCTGTGCCAACGGCAATCTCGAGCACCACTCCGCCCGCCTGCGAACACGCCCAGGACCGCCCGCCAGAGAACAGCATCCGCTCGAAGAATTTGATGTCCTTCTCGTACCGCGGGGCAAGCTTGTCCCAAATGCCCCGGACTCGCTCGGTCTCGCTTGTCATTCCGGACATCGTCACCCCTTCAGTCGCGGCATGACCTCGACTAGCACGCCATCGTAGCCTTTGCGTGCACGAAACCCTACTTATCGCGGAGTCGGCCGTCCGAGGACCGACTCCGCGCGGCTTGCCCCGGTTGACCGCTTAGGGTTGCACCGGGCAGCGGAAATCGAGATCGGCGTTGCGGACGACGGTGACGTCGCCGGCCGCCTCCGCGTCGAGAACGGCCTGCGCCGACGTGAGCAGGTGGGGAGTAACGTCCGATTTGAAACTGACAACGTTGACCGCCCAGGAGCCGCCGTGGTAGCCCGGTGAACCCGGAGCGACCGCCGTGATCCCAAGCTGGCCGGCGGCGCCATTGGTGACTTCATAGAAGGCATCGCGACCGCCACCCGGGACGGGTGCCGGGACGACAACCGTGCGCACGATGCCGCCGTTGAAGAACAGCTGGCCTTTCCCTGTGGCGGCGAATCCAGTCACCGTGGCCGGGAGCAACAGACCGAGGCTGGCGAGAAACGACACAAACAGACGCTTCATTGGATAGACCTCCTTTCGATTTAGAAAACAATCGCCGAGTCGTCAGGACAGCAGCGCGTAGGTGACCGTTACGTGGAAGGTCCGACACCAGACCACAACTGAACGGACTCTTGAGAGATCAAGGCCGGATGGCAGCGTGTAGTTAAACGAGCCGCTCGTCGCCTTGACACGGCCGAGGTCGGTGAAATTGCCGGGCCGTCCGTCCGTCCCGTCTGACAGATAGGCGAACATGTCCGGGGCTGCGGCGATCTCGACGTTGTCGAACCGCAGGTAGCGGGTGTCGCCGGCCTGGACGACCTCGACTTTGCCGTGCCCGAAGTCGGCAGCGTTCAGCTGCTTTAAGTCACCCTGACGCAGGACCTGGCTGGCAGGAGCGCTTGACCCAGCCGAGGGGTTGGGCCTGGGTAGCGCCTCGACGAGCGTCGACCTGGTGAAGGCCGGAATCACGACGTAAGCGACCAGCGGGACCGCGAAAGCGGCGGCGACCATCAGCGCGAGTAACCCGAAGATCAGGGGGTGCCGCCGAAGAATGCCTTTCCTTTCCATCACCTCCAGCTGTTTGCGTTGGACCACCGTTTTCCTCGTGTTCACAGCATTCGCGTGGTCCAGCCTGGCAGGCCGTTGTGACGAGGCAATAACGGCACTTCATCCAGGCTTCATAAAAGGTTGGTTGGCTAGCATGAGCATGGCCATGAGCCCGGCGGCCGACTCCGGGAAAGCTCCCATTCTCGTCGTCGACGACGATCGCAAGATCCTAAACCTGGTCCGGACCTACCTGGAGCGCGAGGGCCACGTCGTGCTCACCGCTGGGGATGGAATGGCCGCGCTTCGCGCCTTCCGGCACGCCAACCCCAGGCTGATGGTGCTGGACGTCATGCTGCCGGAGCTTGATGGGCTGGCCGTCCTGCGGACGGTGCGGGAGGACTCCGACATCCCGATCCTCTTGTTGTCCGCTCGTGGCTCGACCGCCGATCGGGTCTACGGCATCAAGGAAGGCGCGGATGACTATCTGCCCAAGCCCTTCTCCCCTGCCGAGCTCGTGGCCCGGGTCAACGCCATCCTCCGACGCACCAATGCGGCAGGGGAAGGACGTCCAGCCCGGCCGGCGGTTATCCATTGGTCAGACCTGGTGATCGACCGGGATCGTTATGAAGTCCGGCAGGCCGGCCGCCCCCTCGGTCTGACCGCGGCCGAGTTCCGGTTGTTGGCGGCGATCCTGCAGGCTGACGGTCGCGTGCTGAGCCGCGAGCTCCTTCTGGACGTCCTTTATGGAGTCACCCAGGCCGACGCACTCGACCGCACTATCGATGTGCACATCGGCCGACTGCGTGACAAGTTGGGCGACGACGCCGACCGCCCTCGATACATCGCGACCGTGCGGGGCATCGGTTACCGGGCCGCGGGTTTGGCCCAGGGCGCGTCATGAGCTGGCCGCTACGCGGCATCGCCGCCCGCATCGCGCTGGTCTCCCTGGTGGTGACCCTGGCAGCCGCCGCCGTGATCGCCATCGGGGTGCTGGCCGTCAGTTCCGCCCTGTTCGCCCAGCTTATGGTGCAGCACGGCTCGACCACCGCGGCAGCTCACGCCATGTTCGACCAGACCGTGACCGCTGTGTTTGGCGGCGCGCTTCTGGTGGCGGCTGTGGTCAGCGGCGTGCTCGCCGTCTTGCTAGCCCACAGGCTGGCACGACCCCTGGAGGCGGTCGGCCGCGCCGCCCAGCGGCTCGCGGCCGGCGACTATCAGGTGCGAGCGCCGAGGACGGGCCCTCAAG
>VBEW01000237.1:5920-6413 GCA_005889225.1 Chloroflexota bacterium
CGGGACTTCATTACCAACGCCGCTCACGAGCTGCGAACGCCTCTGACGAACTTGCAGGGATACCTGGAAGCTCTCCGCGATGGCGTTATCGGACCGGACCCGGAGCTGTTCGGTTCGCTGCACGAGGAGGCTGAGCGGCTGGTGCGTCTCTCTCAGTCGCTTGACGCGCTGGCGCAGGGCGAGGGCGCCCCGGACGTCCCGGGCCTGGCCGAGCTGGACCTTGCCCAGGCGCTTCGCTCATCCGTCGAGATGGCGCGGCCCGCTTTCGGCCGGCAGGATATCGGCCTGGTGATTGAAGTCCCCGAGCTTCTCGCGGCGCGCGCTAACCCTGATCATCTCTCCCAGGTCCTCGCCAACTTGCTGCAGAACGCCGCTCGCTACACCCCGGAGCGTGGACAGGTTACGGTGCGGGCGGAGGCACGGTTAAACGAGGTGGTCGTCAGTGTCACGAATTCCGGTGACGGGATCCCGCCGCATGACCTCCCACACGTCT
>VBEW01000240.1 GCA_005889225.1 Chloroflexota bacterium
TCATTGTCTCGCCGCGCGGGCATGAGGTGGCCCAGGTTGCGGCGATCACGGCGCTGCAGCCTGGCCGCGATCGCTTCTGCCTGTACTACCGAAACTTCGCCGCCGCGCTCGCCTGTGGCTTCACTTCCGAGGAACTGATGCTGTCGGCGTTTGCCCGCGCGGCCGACCCCTCGAGCGGCGGTCGTCAGACGCCGGGCAATTTCGGCAGTCGCCGCCGAGGGGTGATCATTGGCTCGAGCACGGTCGGCCCGCAGATTCCGAAGGCGGCCGGTATCGGCCTGGCCTTGAAGTGGAAAGGGGAGGGCGACCTCTGTTACGTCAGCTTTGGTGAAGGCGCCACCAGTCAGGGTGACTTCCACGAAGGGCTGAACTTCGCGGCGATTCATCGCTGCCCGGTGATCTTTTTCTGTGAGAACAACCGCTGGGCCATCTCCGTGCCGCAGCCGCTGCAGGTTGCCGGCCCGGGCGTTGCGGAGCGAGCCGCCGGCTACGGCATTCCCGGCGTGCGCGTCCACGGCGATGATTTCTTCGCCGTCCAGCTGGCCGTGCGGCAGGCCGCCGAACGTGCCCGCGCCGGCGACGGCCCCACCTTGATCGAGGCAGAGGTGCTTCGCCTGCAATCGCATTCCACCGATGATGACCAGCGCGCCTACCGCGATGCCGCAGAGCTCGCTGCTGAGGCCGCGCGCGATCCAATCCCACGGATGCGCGATGCGCTGATCCAGCGGGGATGGCTGACCGACGAGGCCGATGCCAGCCTGCGCAAGGAGGTCGACCGCGAGGTCGAGCGAGCCACCGAGTCGGCTGAGGCGGCCGCCGACCCCCAAGCCGGATCACTTGGCCGTCACGTGTATGCGGATGACTGAGCGCAACCTCGTGCAGGCGGTGCGCGACGCGCTGTACGAAGAGATGGAGCGCGACGATCGGGTGTGCGTCCTCGGCGAAGATGTCGGCCGAAAAGGTGGCGTCTTCAAGGCGACGGAAGGTCTGCAGCAGCGATTTGGCGAGCGCCGCGTGCTCGACACGCCGCTGGCGGAATCGAGTATCGCGGCGGTTGCCCAGGGTCTGGCCCTGGAGGGTTTTCTACCAGTGGCGGAGATGCAATTCGCCGACTACAGCTTCCCGGCTTTCAACCAGATCGTGAACGAGATCGCCAAGGTGCGCTACCGGTCGAACGGCGACTTCGCCTGCCCGCTCGTGATCCGAGCGCCAACCGGAGGTGGAGTCCGGGGCGCGCTCTATCACTCGCAATCCCCTGAGGCCTTCTACTGCCACGTCCCAGGGCTGAAGGTCGTGCTGCCATCGACTCCGGCCGACGCCAAGGGACTGTTGAAGGCCGCGATCCGTGACCCGGACCCGGTGATCTTCCTGGAGCCGAAGAAGCTTTACCGGGCTGAGCGGCAGGAGGTTAAGGACGGCGAAGCCGCCGTTCTCCCCATCGGGGTGGCCACCGTGGTCCGGCCGGGCACTGACCTGACCGCGGTGACCTACGGCTACATGCGAACGGTCACGATCCAGGCCGCGAGCCGATTGAGCGCGGACGGGATCGAGGTCGAGATCATCGACCTGCGCTCGCTGCGCCCCTGGGATGTCGAGTCCTGCGTCCGATCGATCGAAAAGACCGGTCGCGTCGCGGTCGTCTATGAGGCCAACCGCACCGGGGGATTTGGGGCGGAGATTGCAGCTGAGCTCGCTGAACGCTGCTTCGCCAGCCTCGACGCCCCGGTCAGCCGGATCGCCAGCCCGGATGTCCCGGCAATGCCCTTTAGCCCAAGCCTCGAACACGCGTTCATGCTCAATCCCGACAAAGTTGCCGATGGCCTGCGCCTGGTTGCCCGTTACTAGCCGCGGACTCCAGCCTAAGAACGTCTTAGAAAACGGGGTGGAAAAGGACGCGACACTTTTCTATACTTGCCAGTGGGGTTCTTGTTCCAAGCCCCCCGGAACCAGGACCCCACTTCCACGTTTGCCCGAACCGGGCTATTCCGGCTGGAGCAATTCGATCCGATTGCCGAATGGGTCCTCCGCATAGAACCGGCGGTAGCCCGGGATTTGACGGTCGTCGACGACCGGCACATCGCCCGCCAGCAAATGCGCTCGCAATGCGTCCAGGTCGTCGGTAAGGAAGGCCGGATGCCGCCGGCTGCGGGCCACCTCCGGCTCGACCCCGCAGTGCAGTTGTTGATCGCCGCAGGCAAACCAGACGCCGCCACGGTCTCCGAGGCTCGCCGGTTTTTCAAGCTCCGGTAGTCCGAGCAGCTCGGAATAGAAGCGTCGCGCGGCCGGTTCGCCACCGGGTGGGATCGAGACTTGCACATGATGGATGCCGGAGACGCGCACCGGGCGAGTCTAATCGAGATCGTCCCTAGAATTGGAAGACTTTGGCTACCAGTGCGCAGGCGCGATCGCACGAACGCAACGGGGTCTTCCTCTCCGTCGACATGGAAGGCATGGCCGGCGTGGTTCACCTGCACCAGGTGATGCGTGGCATGCCGGAGTACGAGCGTTCCTGCCGGCTGATGACTGCCGAGACGAACGCCGCCGTCGCTGGTGCCCGCCGCGCGGGAGCGACCCGCTTCGTCATCAACGACTCGCACGGCGACATGCGCAATTTCCTGCTGGACGAGCTCGACGATGCCGTGGAGCTGATCAGCGGTGCGGACAAGCCCTTCTCGATGGCGGCCGGCCTCGATCCCACCTTTGAGGTCGCCTTCTTCGTCGGCTATCACGCGTCGGTCGGTACCGAGCGCGCCATCATGGACCACACCTACGGTGGCCGCACGGTCTACGCGGTGCGGGTCAATGGCCGTGAGCAAAGCGAGGCCACCCTGAACGCGGCGCTGGCCGGCACGGTTGGCGTTCGGATCGCGCTCATCACCGGCGATCGCGCCACCATCGACCAGGCGGCCGCCGATCTCCCCGGCATCGAGACTGTCGTCGTCAAGGAAGCGCTCGGTCGGCAGGCGGCTCGCTCCTTGCATCCAGTCGAAGCCTGCCGGCGGATCCAGGAGGGTGCCTACCGGGCCTACGCGCAGCGGTCCGGGCGGCCGCTCTACCAGCCCGAGGGGCCGTTCACGCTGGAGATCGACTGGATGAATGCCAGCATGGCCGATTCCTGCGAACAGATTCCGGATATCGAGCGCGCGGGTGGCCGCACCGTCCGCTACCGGGCGGCGGATTTTTCACGCTGCTATCGGATGCTGCTGGCGCTGCTGGTGATGGCGACGCCCGCCGCGTACCAGTACCCAAAACCGTGACACCCACGGAGGCGATCGAGCAACTCCTGCAAGGCATGCCGCTCAGCCGGCAGCAAGCCCGCACCGTAATGGACCAGGTGATGGCCGGCGAGGCCACCTCGGTGCAGATTGCCGGCCTCTTGATCGCGCTCCGAGCCAGGGGCGAGACGGTGGAGGAGATGACGGGGTTCGTCGAATCGATGCGGGCCCATGCCACGCCGCTCGACCTGCCGCCGGGAAGCATCGACACCTGCGGCACCGGGGGCGACCGGGCGGGCACCTTCAACATCTCGACGGCGGCCGCACTGGTGGCGGCGGGGGCGGGCATCCCGCTGGCGAAGCACGGGAATCGGGCCGCCTCCAGCCGGTGCGGCAGCGCCGACGTCCTCGAGGCGCTCGGCGTTGACATCACCCTCGATGCCGCCGGTGTCCGCCGGTGCATCGATGTCGCCGGCATGG
>VBEW01000241.1:0-828 GCA_005889225.1 Chloroflexota bacterium
TTGTGTGACGGTGAACACAAAGACCAGGTCGAAGAACAATTCGAGATTGGAAACACGGCCTTGGTCGGCGGTCGCAGAATAAGACGGGGTGTCTGCCTTCACTGATCCCGAGCTTACCTTCCCTCCCCTGGGGTTGAACGAATGAAGGACCTGCTACGCCTGCTCGAGTCCGAGCGAGAAACCGAACGGCGGTTCGTCGGGGAGGCCGAATCTGAGCCGAATCATCCCACCGGCTGGCCAGCTGCCTTCCTGATATGTCACACCGCGAGCTGGCGCGAGCAACTTCGGGACCGGCTGGTTCAGCTGAGGGACGGGATTCCGATAACGCCGCGCCCACAGGACATCGACGCATTCAATGCCTCGAACCTGGCGCGGGACGCGGGTGTCCCGCTGGCGGGCGCGGCAGAGCGATCGGATCAGGCGCTGGCCAACCTGATTGACATCTGGGAAGCGATGGGGGAACGACCGTTCACCTGGTTTACTGCGAGGACGACCGGCGAGGCGCTGATCCGGAATAGCTACGCTCATCCGCGAGTCCACCTGGCCGAGCATTTCATCGAGCGTGGGGATAAGGCGCGCAGCTATCGGATCTACGAAGAGTCTGCGGCCGAGCTGCGAAAGGCTGAGGCTCCCGGTCATATCCTCGGACCGGCTTTGTACAACCTGGCGTGCGGTCGGGTGGGCCAGGGTCGGTTCGACGAGGCGCTGCGTTTACTGGAGGAAGCCCTGCCGACGCGCGCGGACATGCGAGCGGCCGCTCGCGAGGATACGGATCTTGCCCCGCTGAGGGAAGACACGCGCTTCCAGGCGTTACTAAGGGATCGTTAG
>VBEW01000241.1:876-5913 GCA_005889225.1 Chloroflexota bacterium
ACCTGACCGGCGAACAAATGCAGGCCATCGCCCGGGAGACGAACCTGTCCGAGACGACCTTCGTGCTCCCGCCCAACGATCGTCGTCACGCGGCGCGCGTCCGGATCTTTACGCCCTACGTCGAGCTGCCGTTCGCCGGTCACCCGACGATTGGTACTGGCTGGGTGTTGCTGGACGAGCGACTGGTCAACGCCGACGTGGACCAGTTCACGCTCGAAGAGGGCGTGGGACCGGTGCCTATCCGGATCGAGCGAGATGGCCAGCGGCTGGTGCTCTGGATGACCCATCCGCCGGTGAAGTTTGGTTCGGTCATCGAGGAGCGCTCTAATGTCGCCGCCGCACTCGCCCTTACTACCGAGCACCTGGTTGCCGACGTCCCGATCCAGATCGTGGAAACCGGATTGCCCTTCGTCTTTGTGGCGTTGAAGAACAGGGAAGCGGTTGATGCGGCGGTGTCGAGCGGCGAACCGTTGGCGGCTGTGTTCGGCGCGTACGGCCTACCGGCCGTCTTCCTCTTTGCCGCCACCGGCGGCAACAACCTATACAGCCGGATGTTCGCTCCACACACCGATGTCCGCATCGGCGAAGACCCGGCCACCGGTTCTGCGAGCGGTCCGTTGGGCGCCTTCGCCGTGCGTTACGGCTTGATTCGCCGCGCCCCTCTGGTGTCGATTGAAAGTGAACAGGGAACGAAGATGGGCCGGCAGAGCTTCGTCCACATTGAACTGGAGTACCCAGCCGGCGGCGATACGCCGAGCCGCATCGAGGTCGGGGGGTCCGTAGTTCCAGTCATGACAGCCGAACTCACCATTTGAGCCCCCACCCTGACCCTCCCCCGTAACCGGGGGAGGAAATTGGCAGGTCGTTACGATTGGAACATGAGCCCGATGACGATGCCCAAGCCGAGCGAGCCGGCGAAGGCGGCGTTCCACAAGCTCGTGCCCCCCGACCCGGCCATTAGCACCCGTCCCATGTTCGGCAACCTCTCGGCTTTCGTCAACGGGAACATGTTTTGCGGGCTGTTCGGCGATGACCTGTTCGTCCGCGTATCGGAGGGCGACCAGGCGAAGATTCGTAAACAGGGCGGCAAGGCATTCGAGCCAATGCCGGGCCGCGCGATGACCGGCTACGTGGTCGTTCCTGCCGGCTGGCAGAAAAAGTCTGAGGGGACTCGTGACTGGATCGCCAACGCGCTGAGCTGGTCAAAAGCGTTACCGCCGAAGAGTGCCAAGGCGGCGAAGGCATCGAGCAAGACACCGCTCAAGAAGGCCGCGAGTCGCCGGGCGCGCTAGCCTGAATTCCGGAATAACAAGGTGAACCCGATCAGCTGGGTTCAGGGTCTCGAGGGAACGACCCTGACCGTGGCGATCTGTGCCCTGATGTTCATCGAGGAGGTGGGGGTCCCGCTACCCTTTGCCCCCGGTGACCTGGTCCTCGCCATCGGGGGCATCGCGATCGCCGGCGGTCGGGTGAATGCCGCCTTGTTCGTCGGCGCGGTTTCGATCTCCATTCTCAGCGGGGCCATTCTGGGACGGGAGATTTTCGCGCTACTCGGCTGGGAGCGACTGATGCGAGTGGCGCGGCCGCTGCATGCGCGAGTCCCGCTGGAGCGTGCCTCCGGCCTTCTGCAGCGAGGCGGTTGGCGGGCGGTGTTCACGGCGCGCCTGATACCGGGGCGGTGTTCACGGCGCGCCTGATACCGGGTCTTCGTGTGCACACAACCCAGGTGGCCGGCGTCAGCCGGATGCCGCGCCTGACGTTTCTGGCAGGTTTGGTACCGGCGGCCGCGGTCTATATCGGCGCCTTTGTCGGATTGGGCGCCGCTTTTGGCCGGCCGATCCTCAGGCTGATTCACGAGGCCGAGCACCAGGTGTTGATCGCCATTGCACTCATCCTCGCCCTGGTGCTGGCCTTCCTGTTGACTCGCGCCCCGGTGCGTCGCGCAATCGTTTCGCTCGAGGCCGCCGGTTGGACTGGGCCGCTGAAATTCAACCTGGACTCAATCGGATTGGTCCTGGTGCTCGCATCCCTTGGACTCAACTTTGCCGGTCGTGCCATCGCCGTCACATTCCATCTGCCCCTGTTTCTCGATTCGATTGGCACGGTCCTCGCCGGGATCGTGGCGGGCCCCTGGGTCGGCGGGAGTGTCGGCTTCATCAGCAACCTCGTCAGCTCCAACACGATCGATCCCGTGGCTGCGCCCTACGGCATCGTCTCCTTCGCTGTCGGTTTTGCCGCCGGGCTCAGCCGCTATCTCAACTGGCAAAAGCGGCTGAGCGGCTGGATTTCGCTCTGGCTGGTGTGCTCGGTGATCGGGGCGGTAGTGTCGACCCCACTCAACTTCCTGATGAGCGGTGGCCATAGCAACGTCGGATCTGGCGACGCGGTCTATGCTGCGCTCAACGGCGCGCACCTGCCGCGCATCCTGGCGGCGTTCATCGGCGAGGCGGCCGTCGACCTTCCGGACAAGCTGATCACAGTCGTGGCGGCCTTGCTCATCGCACAGGGCCTCCCGGAGCCGCGAACCACTTCAGCTCCCATGGGGCTTGATCTGGGCGAGGCCTTCACCTTCGTGAACCGATCGCCGGGGTGGTGGCGCAAGTTGCTGGCGGCGGCGATCTGCCTGCTGTTCATCTGGCTGGTCGTGCCGTATCTGATTTTGGTCGGCTACATCATCCAGATCGCCCGCCACGTCCGCGCGGACGGGCGTGGGCTTCCGCCATGGGATCGCCTCGGTCCGAACATCAGGGATGGCTTCAAAGTCGTCGTTCTGATCTTTACCTGGTGGATTCCGAGCGCCCTGCTCTCAATCCCGGGGGCCATCGTCGAGGCGGCGACCAGCGAAGGATCCAAACAGGCGCTGGGAGGAAGCATCGCGGCAGGCGCCGGGCTGCTTGCCGGGGTCGGCAGCGTCTGGGGTCTCGCCGTGCTGCTGATCGAGGCCGCCATCCTCAGTCAGTACCTCGAGCGTGGATTTTGGGCGGCCCTCAATGTGCCGGCCGTGATCCGGCGGCTTCGCGTGAACCTCGGGCTGAGCATCGTGGTGGGGGCGCTCGTGGTCGTCCTCTCGTCGATCGGCATTCTGGGACTCGCGGCCGTCGTGGTTGGCGTGTTGATCACCTTCCCGTACGCCAGCTTTATCGGCGCGTACCTCGTCGGTCGATACGCGAGATTGACGGATCGCCCGGTACCCCCCACCCTGACCCTCCCCCACAAGGGGGGAGGGAAATTGGCCCGCCAACCCTGACGCTCCCCCGCACCTGGGGAAGGGAAAATAGCAGCGCGTGGACATGATGCATGATGGCGACCGCTACGCCCGGATGCCGTATCGACGCACCGGACGGAGTGGCTTGCTCTTACCGGCCATCTCGCTCGGGCTATGGCAAAACTTCGGCGATGACCGCCCGCTCGAGATCCAGCGGTCGATACTCCGCCGGGCCTTCGACCTGGGCATCACGCATTTCGACCTGGCCAACAACTACGGCCCGCCGTACGGCTCCGCCGAGGAAAACTTCGGTCGGATCCTGAAGTCGGACCTGGCCGGCCACCGCGACGAGCTGGTGATCTCCAGCAAGGCCGGCTATGACATGTGGCCCGGGCCGTATGGCATCTGGGGCTCCCGAAAGTATCTCCTGGCCAGCCTCGATCAAAGCCTTCGCCGGATGGGCCTCGAGTACGTCGACATCTTCTACTCCCATCGGTTTGACCCGCAGACGCCGCTGGAAGAGACGATGGGCGCGCTCGACACCGCCGTCCGCCAGGGAAAAGCGCTGTACGTGGGCATCTCCTCGTATTCGGCCCAGCGCACCCGGAAGGCAGCTGCCATCCTTCGGCGGCTGGGAACGCCGTTGCTGATCCACCAACCCTCCTATTCGATGCTCAACCGCTGGATCGAGCCCGAGCTGCTCGACATACTTGGCCAGGAGGGAATCGGTTGTATCGTCTTCTCCCCACTGGCACAGGGCCTCCTGACCGACCGCTACCTGAAGGGTGTTCCCGAGGACTCGCGGGCGAGCCACCCGGGCTCATTCTCCCGCGACATGCTGACCGATGAAACGCTGGCGAAGGTGAGGGCGCTGCACCAGCTGGCTCAGCGGCGCGGCCAGACGCTGGCGCAGATGGCCCTGGCCTGGACGCTGCGCGATCCCCGCGTCACCTCCGCGCTGGTCGGCGCCAGCAGCGTGGCGCAGCTGGAACAAAATGTCGCCGCCCTCGACAAGCTCGGCTTCACGCCCGAGGAGCTGAGCGAGGTCGACCGCTACGCCACCGACAGCGGGATCAACCTCTGGGCCGAGTCCAGCCTGGCCTAATCCTTTCGCGTCTTTTTTTGCGTTGACGGCGGCAGCCCCCTCTACTATGTCAGCAGGGAAGGGCGCACTAACGAGGGCCAAAAAGTGAACACGCCCCGTCCGGCCGAAACCCATCCAATCGGGGGTCGTATTCGACCCGCTGACGAATGTCCGTGGCCAAGGCCCTTCCCGGAGGGCTTCGACGGCTGCCCGGCCTACCTCCAGCGGGCGTTCATCCCGCTCAACATCAGCGACCAGCCGCTAACCCCGGTCCGCACCTGTGGTCACCTGGTGAGTCGGCGGCTGCCAAACGGGGCGGCCGGTTGGTATGCGGGCTGTGAACTCGGTGACGCCGCCGCGCGGCAGCGGTGGGATGCCGCCACCGGCTGAGCCCCGAATAGGGATCGGGTTCAGCTTTCGTTAGCGTCGCGCTGGGGTTTGTGAGACCAGCTGGGCCACCGACGCAACCAGGTCGGCGTTTCCGGTGGCGTGCGAGTTGTCTCGGAGGGTCAACGTATCTTCGAGGCCGATCCGGACGTCGTAGCCACGCGCCAGCGCATCGCGAAGGACGGGCCACGCGCAGGCGCCCAGACCATGTTGCAGGCGTGGCGACTTGACGCCGCCGGCATCCAGGATCCGGGTGATCGCCGCGGCAGACTTGACGGGATCGTCGGGGCCGCCAGGCTCGATCTCGATTAGCACCCGCAAGGACTGCTCCCTGAACGGGCTCGCGACAAAGAGCCGGGCG
>VBEW01000242.1 GCA_005889225.1 Chloroflexota bacterium
CATCCCCCTGTCCGTGATCAAGTACCGGACCTCGACCTCCCGCTAGGAAGACCTTACCCGGGGCCTCCCCCAAAAGGGGGTGAAAAGCGCTACATTTAGTGATACCGATGCGGAGGGAGAAGCTCGGTGTCCTGCTGGCCGTCACGGCCCTCCTGGCCGCCGCGTGCGGCGCCTCCGGTGGGGGCACGCCGACGACCGGGGCGCCGATCATCTTCGGGGCGGCGGTCTCACTCACCGGAGCCCAGTCCAAGGAAGGAGCCTTGACCAAGCAGGGCTACGACCTGTGGCTCGACTGGATCAACCAGCGAGGCGGGATCGTCGTCAACGGCGTCAAGCACCCGGTCGAGATCAAGTACGAGGACGACCAGAGCACTCCCAACCTCTCCGCAACCCTGGTCCAGAAGCTGATCACGGACGAGAAGGCGCAATTCATCCTCGGCCCCTACGGCAGCGCCGCCACCGCCACCGACGCAATCGTCGCGGAGAAGAACGGCATTCCCATGGTGGAGGCAAACGGCGCCGCCCAGTCGATCTTCAGCAAGGGCTACAAATTCACCTTCGGTGTCCTGTCGCCCGCCAACAAATACCTGACGGGCGTTCTCGACATGGCCGCCACCCTGAGCCCGAAGCCGACCACGATCGCGATGCTGACTGCCAACGACAACTTCTCAGTCGAGGTGGCGAAGGCCGTCGAGGACTATGCCCCCACCAAGGGGTTCCAGGTGATCTTCACCAAACAGTATCCCGCGGCGGCGCCCGAGGTCAGCGGGCTGATCAGTCAGGCCGCGCGGCTCAATCCGGACATCGTCATGAACTCCGGCCACCTGGCGGAGTCCATCGCGATCAACAAGGCGGCCAAGCAGCTGGGCTTGAATGCCAAGATCTTCGCCTACTCGGTCGGTCCGTCGACCCCGGACTTCATCAAGGCCCTGGGGGCTGATGCCAACTACGTCTTCGACGGGTCCCAGTGGACGCCGCAGGTCAAATACAAGCCGGCTTTCTATCTCTCGGTCAGCGACTACGTCAAGGCGTACAAGACGAAGTACAGCACGACCGACGATCCCGATTACCACGTCGCCGAGTCCACCGCCGCCTGCCTGGCATTCCAGAAAGCGATCGAGAACGCAGGCTCGCTGGACGCGACCAAGGTGCGCGACGCCCTGGTGAGCCTGGATGTGATGACGTTCTTCGGTCAGATCAAGTTCGACAGCCGCGGTATCAATACCTTCAAGCCGATGGTCGTCGAACAGATCCAGAATGGCGCCCATTACACCGTCTTCCCTCTGGACGTGGCAAACGGCAAGCCGCAGTATCCGACGCCGCCATGGAGCTCGCGTTAGGACAGAGATCCTCACTGGCGAGCTGAGCTCGTGAGCCAATTCATTCAGCAGGTCATCCTCGGCCTCCTGCTGGGTGGGGTTTACGTCGCGGTCGCCCTCGGCTTCAGCCTGGTGTGGGGCATCCTCAACATCGTCAACCTGGCGCATGGCGCGCTGGTGATCGTTGGCGCCTACATCACCTGGGCCCTGTTCACGCGGTGGCACATCGACCCCTTTCTCAGCCTGCCCGTCGATGCGCTTGCCCTCTTCGTCATCGGTTATGGCCTCCAGCGAGGCGTCATCAATCGCATCATCCGTGCGCCGCTCCTCTTCACCTTCCTGCTCACCTTCGGGATCAACCTGATCATCGTCAGCCTGCTGCTGCTGATCTTCACGGCCGACTTTCGCTCCGTCACACCCTCGTATTCGGGCAACGGGTTGCACCTCGGCAACGTGACGATCCCCTATATCCGGCTCGGCGGACTGGCGGTGGCTTTGCTGCTAGCGGGGGCGCTATGGGCGATCCTTAACCGAAGCCGGATCGGCGCCGCCATCCTCGCGGTGGGCGCCGACCGCGATGCCGCCCAGCTGGTCGGCGTCGACCTCCGCCACATGTACGCCTTGACCTTTGGCATCGGTGCGGCGTTCGCCGGCGTGGCGGGCGGCATCATCAGCACCTTCCAGTCGATCACCCCGACCGCCGGCAACCCCTACACGCTGCAGGCGTTCGCTGTCGTGATTCTGGGAGGGCTGGGCCGGGTAAGCGCGACGGTTGCCGGTGGCTTGGCCTTTGGCTTGATCGAGATCCTGGCACAGAGCGCGCCGGGCCTGGAGTCGGGCTATGCGAATGCGATCGCTTTCGTGGTGCTGGTCATCGTGCTCGTCGTGCGCCCGAGGGGACTCCTGGGACGGCTGGCATGATCGCTCGCGAGGAGCGCGTGCCGCGATCCTTGCGTCGCTTCGCTGTGCCTCTCGGCATCATCCTCCTCGCGATTGCGATCCTGGTGCCGCTGACCTCAACCGACGCGGCCCAACAAGCCGGCCTGCCGTTGCTGGCCGACAAGCTCTGGTTCCGGATCGCGACCACCGTCGCCATGTTCGTCGTGATGGCGTCCGCCTGGAATATCATCGGCGGCCTGACCGGGTACGCCAGCTTCGGGAACGTCGCCTTCTTCGGGCTCGGCGCCTACACCGTCGGCGTGCTGGTCAGCAACCGCGGCTGGCCGTTTCCGCTCGCGCTGATCGTCGCGCCGTTGACGGCGACGCTCTTCGCACTGATCGTCGGCATCCCATTGCTCAGGTTGCGCGGCCATTACTTCGCCGTTGCGACCCTGGGCGTGGGCGTGGCGGTTGGAGAAGTCGTCAACAACCTGGAACCACTCGGGGCCTCGACCGGGCTTTTCCTTCCGATCGTTCGCTCTGACCTGCTCTTCTTCTACCTGATGCTGGGGGCGGCCGCCCTCGCCGTCCTGAGCACCTGGTTCATCCTGCGCACTCGCTTCGGCTACGGATTGCTGGCGATCCGCGAGAACGAAGAGGCGGCCACCGTCATTGGCGTGAACACCACCCTCTACAAGGTTGCGGCCTTCTGCATCGCGGCGGCCCTGACCGGGCTGGCCGGCGGCATCTTCGCGCAGTGGAACAGCTTCATCAACCAGGAGAACGTCTTCGCGATCTCGGACAACGTGCAAATGATCCTGATGGCCGTGGTTGGCGGAGCCGGCACGGTTCTGGGACCGGTGGCCGGGGCCATCGCCCTGGAGCTCATCATCCAGACGCTGGCCGGCGGTGGGTCGGCGGCCGTCTACGCGCAGATCGGGCTGGGCGTGCTGCTGGCGGTCTGCGTGATCTTCATCCCGCGGGGCGTGATCGACTTCTTCGGTGGGCAGAGCCGGCTCTCGCTCCGGTATCTCCGCCAGACGCTGCGCGAAACCAGCGCATGAGCCGCGCGCTATTCCCCCCCCCCGCTTGCGGGGGAGGGTCAGGGTGGGGGCCGGCATGAGCCTGCTGGCCGTTCGCGAGGTCAGCAAGCGGTTCGGCGGCGTCAATGCCCTGGCCGGCGTGACCTTTACCGTCGAACCCGGCCAGGTGTTCGGCATCATCGGGCCCAACGGCGCCGGCAAGACAACGCTTCTCAATTGCATCAGCGGACTGACCCGTCCGGATGCGGGCGACATTCGCTGGGAGGAAGCGTCGATCACGGGTATGAAGCCGTACCGGATCGCCCGCCTGGGTATCGGACGCACGTTCCAGATCGTGCGACCCTTCCCGTCCATGACCGTTCGCGAAAACACGGCAATGGGTGCGCTGTTCGGCCGGACCAACGGGCGGTTGCAGCCTGCGGCGGCTCTCGCTGAGGCCGACGAGGTCCTCGACCTGGTGGGGCTCGGCGAGAAGCGACACCACACTGTGCTGCGCCTCACCGTCCCGGACCGCAAACGGCTGGAGGTTGCCCGTGCGCTCGCGATGCGCCCCCGGCTGCTGCTGCTGGATGAGGTGATGGCCGGGCTCAACCACGTCGAAGTGGAGCAAGCCCTGGAGATGGTGCGGCGGGTCCGGGAAGGTGGAGTGACGATTGTGCTCATCGAACACGTCATGAGCGTGATCGTCGGTGTGTGCACCCACGCGCTGGTGCTCAATTTTGGACGGACGCTTGTCGAGGGCCCGCCGGCTGAAGTCCTCAAGGACCCCCGAGTCATCGAGGCCTACCTGGGCGAGCGCTACGCCCGGCGCCAGCAACCCCCACCCCACCCTGCCCCAAAGTCGGAGGCCAACGAAGAAGGATGAGCTCGCTTCTCGAGGTGGACAGGCTCACGGCGGGCTTTGGCGCCACGCCCGTGCTCTTCGACGTGGGCCTCGAGCTGCGCCCGGGCGAGCTGGTCGCCCTGATCGGAGCGAATGGGGCGGGAAAATCCACGCTCCTCGGCGCGCTGTCCGGGTTGGTCCGCATCTTCCACGGCACGATCCGCTTCGGCGGGCGGCTGGTCTCCGATCTTCGGCCGGAGCTGATCGTCGCCAGCGGCATGGTCCACGTGCCGCAGGGCCGGCGTCTCTTCGGGACCATGACGGTGGCGCGGAACCTGTTGCTGGGCGCCTATCGGCGTCACGACCGCGAGGTGCGGGATGACGTGCAGCGGATCCTCCAGTACTTTCCGGCGCTGGGCGACAAGCTCGACCGCGAAGCTGGCACGCTGTCCGGCGGCGAGCAGCAGATGGTCGCCATCGGTCGCGGGCTGATGGCCCGGCCGAAGCTGCTGATGATCGATGAGCCCTCCCTGGGCCTCGCCCCCAAGGTGGTGGATCGGGTGATGGAAATCGTGAAAACGATCAACCAGGACGGCACCGCGGTGCTGCTGGTCGAGCAGGACGTGGTGCTCGCCCTCGAGATCGCCGACCGGGGCTATGTCCTGGAGAACGGCCGGATCGCGATGAGCGGCCAGGCCGCGGACCTGCGCCAGGACCCAGCCGTTCGAAAGGCCTATCTGGGGATTTGACCCCGATTTTGCCGGTCTTAACGATTCCTTGACTTTTACCGGCGCCCGTTGGTAGTTTGAATCGCGACGGCGACGGCATCACCCGGCATCAAGGAGGGAACATGTTTCGATCGGTCGTGCGTTCGGCCGTCCGCAGAATCGCCCCATTGGCGATGGCGGCCACGGCATTGGCAACACCGCTCGCGAGCAGTCCGACCGTCAACACCGCGGCGACCCTACCGATTCCCCATCCGTTGATCAGCGAGGCGCTTTTCCTCAAGGCGGACGCTAATCCGCCGACCCAGGCCGACTGTAACTCGGTCAGCCGGCGATGCTTCAGCCCTGCGGCGATGGCCAACTCCTACAACTACGCCGTTTTGCACGCACTCGGCCATCGGGGCCAGGGCAAGACGATCGCCGTCGTCGACTCGTTTGGGTCATCGACAATTCGGCAGGATCTAGCGGTGTTCAACAACGCCTTCGGGCTCCCGCACCTCTGCGGCGAGACCGGGCCGAATGACCCGTCGGGCAACTGTCCGACGAGTGTTCAGCCGCGCTTCGACATCATCCAGGTGCAGGGTGGTCCGGCGCCGGTCCCTCCACCGCCAAGCAATGGCACGGGCATGGAGGCCCGCAACCTCTGGGATCTCGAAGTCTCGCTCGACGTTGAGTGGGCGCACGCGACGGCGCCGCTGGCGAACATCATGCTGGTGACCAATCCCACGGCCGAGACTCTCGGGGTGCAGGGTTTCCAGCAGTTCATGAACGCCGAGCAGTTCATCATCGACAACCACATGGCGGACGTCATCAGCCAGAGCTTCGCCTCGGGTGAGGGCGCCTTCCACAACGGGCTGGCTGCGATCAAGCAACTGCGGACCACCTTCGCAAGTGCAAAGGCCAACCACGTAACGGTCTTCGCCTCGTCCGGAGATGGCGGCAGCCTGAATAACATGAAGGAGCCGGTGAAGAACCCGGCGCCGATCCCCTATGCGAGTGTCGAGTGGCCGGCCTCCGATCCGCTGGTCACCGCCGTTGGTGGGACCTACCTCTGCACTAACGCCGTCACGGGCGCAGGGGTCGACCAGGTATCGCCACCGGCCAATTGCCGGCCGGGCCTCAATCCAAGCGGCGAACGCGAGCCCGCCTGGGTCGTCGCCGGGGGCGGGTACTCGATCAACTTCCCGAAGCCTGCCTTCCAGAACACTCTGCCGCCGGGCAGCAGCTACGTAGGCAGCGTGCCGAGCATGCCGGTCCCCGCCGGCTCGCAGATGCGGGGCGTTCCGGACATCGCGTATCAAGCCAGCTCGCGGACGGGGGTGCTCGTGTACATGACCGAGCCGAACTTCCCGAGCCAGTCCACGGGCGGCCTGGTCTGGCCGCAGTGGGCTGGGTTGATCGCCATTGCCGATGAGATGGCGGGGCGTGACCTCGGGTATCTCAATACCGCGCTCTACAACCTTGCCACGAATTCCGCGACCTACGCTGCCGACTTCCACGACAATGACACGAACAGCAACGCCCAGTCCACGCCCGACAGTGGGACGTCAGGGAACTGCTGTCCCTCGAGCCAAGGCTGGGATGCGGTCACCGGGCTTGGATCGCCGAACGCAGCCACACTTCTTCCGGATCTGATCGCGGCGACGGCAGGCTCTTAGTAGTCGTCCCTCCCTCGTACCCTCCCCCCTTGCGGGGGAGGGTCAGGGTGGGGGGTACACTTCACCCGTGGCGGAACATGCCGCCGTTGTTAACGTCTCGCGCTACCGACCGGCGCCCGGCAAGCGGTCGGACCTTATGGCAGCCATGAAGCGGATGGCGGCTCGGGCCACGGAGGCGAACGGTTGCTTCGGGGCGCAGGCCTGCGAATCCGACCAGGACAGAGAAGACCTCATTGCCGTCTCGCGCTGGGACTCAGCGCAAGCACTCGAAGCGTTTTCGAGCGCCGCGGCGTCCGTTGCCGAACAGGAGCACCTGAAGGGCCTCCTCGCCGGGCAGGCGCGTCGCGAGAATCTCCGCCCGGTCTAACTAACGTTCCCGTCGTACGCCAGGCCAGGCTTCAGTTTTCGTCGGGCTTGATATCGGGGACGCCGACCCCGTGCTTCTCATCGATCCGGATATCCGGCCCGCCAACCTTGCCTTCCTGATCGGCCTCGATGTCAGGCTTCGGTTCGGAGCGCGGTTCGTCTTGTTCAGCCATTGACGCACCTCCAGTTTCGGCATTCCGCTTATTCCAGCTTAGGGAACGATCGATCTCCCATGGATCATGCGCCGAGTTTACCGGCTGGTCGCCGTTGCCCAGGCAGCGGTCAGCCGATCGGGATCGAAGCGCGATTTCGCGATGTAGGCGGAGGCTCCGCACTCCGCCGCCTTCGACGCGTAATCCTCTTCCTCGTAGGTCGACAGGAGCAGTACGACCACCATGCCGTTCGAGTCGCGCAAAATACGCCGGGTTGCATCGAGGCCGTTGATGCCCGGCAGGTTCACGTCCATCAAGACCAGGTCGGGCTTGAGCTCCTGGGTGGCATCGACCGAGGCTTCGCCCGTCGATGATTCGCCAACGACCTCAAAGCCGTCGGTCGCTTCGACAACGGCCCGGGCCGCGTCCCGGAACGGCGCCTGGTCGTCGACGATCAAGACTCGAACGCTCATCTCTCTATTTCTCCTATTAGAAGGATGGCAGGACGCGGCGCTCGGCGAAAGGATGCCAGCCCCCCTTTCGGCGGGGAAGCCTGCTGCCGCCGCGGCGGCTGGCACTAAGCTGTCACCGTGCCAATTCGGGTCGTCTTCGCTGATGACAACTACCTGTTACGCGAGGGCGTCAAGCAGCTGATCGAGACCCAGCCGGAACTCGAGCTGGCCGCCACCGCCACCGACTTCAACAGCTTGATGGCCGCCGTCGAGGCGGAGCGCCCGGCCGTGGTCGTGACCGACATCCGGATGCCACCGACCGGCACCGACGAAGGCATACGGGCCGCAGCCCAGATCCGGGGAAGCCACCCGGAGATTGGCGTGGTGGTGTTGAGTCAGTACGCGGAGCCGGAATATGCGCTGAGCCTGCTGGAGAAGGGCGCCGCCGGCCGCGCCTACCTGTTGAAAGAGCGGGTTTCCGACATCGAGCAGCTGGTCAACGCCATTCGCGAGGTCGCCCGGGGCGGGTCGGTCATCGATTCGAAGGTCGTGGAGGCGCTCGTCGCCGCCCGCACCCGCAAAACCGACTCGCCGCTGCGCGACCTGACGCCCCGGGAGCAGGAGGTGCTGGCCGCCATGGCGGAGGGGAAGAACAACGCGGCGATCGCCGCGAGGCTGTTCCTCACGGAGCGCGCCGTCGAAAAGCACATCAACTCCATCTTTTCCAAGCTTGGCCTTCAGGAAGAGAAGGATGTCCATCGTCGCGTGAGAGCCGCGCTGCTGTTCCTGGCCGAAGCCCGCCGATAGTTGCTGTGCCTCGCTTTGTCGAGCTGAGCCACACGATCGTCCCCGGCATGCAAACCTATCCCGGCCTGCCGGAGCCGCAGGTCGACGTGGTCGTCGACTACGAATCGTCGCGCGAGCGCTACCAGGGCCAGGCTGAGTTTTACATCGCCAGCCTCCACCTCTGCGGGAACACCGGAACGTACGTCGACGCGCCTCGGCATCGCTATCGCGACGCCACCGACCTCGCCGGCCTGGCGCTCGAGCGACTCGCCGACCTGCCTATCGTGATCGTCGATGCCACCAGCGCCGGCCGCGCCATCGGCGAAGCGGCCTTCCAGGACCTTCAGTTGGATGGCCGTGCCGTCCTGGTGCGGACGGATTTCTCGGAGCGCTGGGGCACGGCAGCATACTTCACCGACAATCCGTTCCTCACGGCCGCGGCCTGCGACGTGCTGGTCTCGAAGGGTCCGGCCTTCGTCGGGATCGACTCGCTCAACATCGATGACACGGGTGATCCGGCGCGACCGGCGCACACCCGGCTGCTGCGGGCGGGCATCCCGATCGGCGAGCACTTCACCAACCTGAAGTCGCTGCCGGCTGAGGGAGCGCGACTCCACGCCGTGCCGATCGCCTGGGTCGGCGGGGCCAGCTTCCCGGTGCGGGCCTACGCCATTCTGAGTTAGGGAGAGGAAGTTCGCCGCTACTCGGACCAGGCGGCCACGCATTCGGTGATAACATTTCTCGCGTGAATGCT
>VBEW01000229.1:0-454 GCA_005889225.1 Chloroflexota bacterium
GCTCAGCCGATGGGGCCGGGCCGCGGCCGCACCTGATCATCCGGGCCAGCCTGGACACACTGCTGGGCGCGCCCGATGCGCCGGGCGGCGAGCTGGACGGGGGCACCATCATCCCGGCGGAGACGGTGCGCCGGATCGCCTGCGACGCGGCCATCAGCCGGATCCTCGGCAAAGGCGAGCTCGCCGCGGAGATCACCCGCGCCAGCCGGTCGACCCCGGCCGCCACCCGGCGCGCGCTGGCGGCGCGGGACCGGGGCTGCGTGGCGGAGCACTGCTCCCGGCCACCGCAATGGACCGACTCGCACCATGTCAAGCACTGGATCGACCAGGGCCCCACGACGATGAGCAACTTGATCTTGCTCTGCCGACCCCATCATCGTCGGGTCCACGAAGAAGGCTGGGGCTTGCAGCGGCTGACCACCGGGCGCTGGAAGCTGATCCGGCCGATGCCACG
>VBEW01000229.1:606-4385 GCA_005889225.1 Chloroflexota bacterium
GGAACATGAGCGAGCCGGGTGCCACACTGTTGACGAGAATCTTGTCCTTCGCGAGTTCACGCGATAGGGCCTTGGCGAGGCTGATCTCGGCGGCCTTCGCGACGTTGTAGCCGGCGCGTCCGCCGCTCTCCCGGCCATAAACGGACGCGATAAAAATAATCCGGCCGTGACCACGAGTCCGCATCAAGGGCACGGCTGCGCGGGCTGCGCGAAGCCCAGCCAGGACGTTTAGCTCGATTGCCTGGCTGAACTCGGCGTCGGGCGCACCCAGGCTGGCGCCGCCACCGCCACCGGCGTTGTGCACGAGAATATCCAGGCCGCCGAAATGGGAGGCGGCTGTCTGGACGAAGCCTTCGACTTCGCCGGGCTTTGCCACGTCGGCCGTCTGGGCGAAGACATCGTGGCCCAGGCTCTGAGCGGCGGCATCGAGTCGAGCTTTATCGCGGGCGCAGATGGCGACGCGGCATCCCTCGGCCAGCAGCGCCTGGGCGATGGCATAGCCAACACCGTGGCTGCCTCCCGTGACGGCGGCGACCCGGCCTTGAAGACCGAGGTCCAAGTTCTAACGAGCGGGCGCGGGGGCTTCGGCGACGGCCGGCACAGTGGCGGCGGGCGCGCCGCGGCTGACCAGCGCTTTCTCAGTCTTTGGGTCGAATAGGTGCACGTGATGCGTATCCACGGCCACCTGGATCGTCTGTCCCGGCTGGATATCGTGGCTACGTGGATCCATCCGCGCGGTCAACGTCTTGCCGCCCACGACGACGTACACGAAGATCTCGCTGCCCATGCTCTCCACGACCTCGACCTTGGCCGAGACCTTGGGGAGACCTTCGCGGCCGGGGAACCGGATATCTTTTAGATCCTCGGGGCGGATCCCCATGATGACGTCCTGGCCACGCTCGGCCCCGGCCTCGGAGAGAACCCGCTCTTCGACGGGAACCTGAAACCCCTCGCCCTGGAGCATCGTTTGGCCATCGCCGCCAACTTTCACGTTTAAGAAGTTCATGGCCGGGCTACCGATGAACCCGGCGACAAACAGATTGACCGGATGCTCGTACAGCGTTTGCGGCGAATCAAACTGCTGCACGATGCCGTTGTCCAGGACGACGATCCGCTCGCCCATCGTCATCGCCTCGACCTGGTCGTGCGTGACGTAGATAAACGTGGTCTGGAGTCTCTGGTGCAGCTTGAGGATCTGCACCCGGGTCTGAACCCGGAGCTTGGCATCGAGGTTCGACAGCGGCTCGTCCATAAGAAAGACTTTCGGTTGCCGGACGATTGCCCGCCCCAGGGCGACGCGCTGCCGCTGGCCGCCGGAGAGCGCCTTAGGCTTGCGATCGAGGAACGGCTCCAGTCCGAGAATCTGGGCGGCCTCGCGGACGCGTTTGTCGATTTCGCCCTTGGGCGTCTTGCGCAGCTTGAGGCCGAACGAGAGATTGTCATAGACCGACATGTGCGGGTACAGGGCATACGACTGAAAGACCATAGCGATATCTCGGTCTTTGGGCGCGACGTCGTTGACCACGCGATCGCCGATGCGCACCATGCCGTCGCTGATCTCCTCCAGGCCCGCGAGCATCCGCAGAGCCGTCGACTTGCCGGAACCGGACGGACCGACCAGGACGACAAACTCTTTGTCTTTGATCTCGGCGTTCATGTCGGTGATGACCGTGTTGCCGGGGTAGCGCTTGTATACGTGCTCGTAAGTGACGCTAGCCATTGCAAGTTCGAGTTTAGGCGGCAGATGAAAGACGGTCAAGGTTGAACTTCGAGGCGAACGTGTGTTTGGACGGTCGAGAGCTACGCCTGTTTCCGAGAGGAAACGGTGGACGGGACGTTATATGACTGGCATTATTTGACTGGGAAGGGTCGATTCCTCGACAGCGCAGCTCCTCGGAGAGCGCGCCCAGCCTGCCCAGGGATGTTGATCACACGTGGCAACCGAACCAGAGTCTCTTCTTCGATCCCCGACGCCCTCCGCTGGGCCCAACGGCCGCGCCACCGCGCTGAATGGCCATACGCGCGGCCTGGTCTTCGACTTCGACGGCACGCTGGTTGACAGCTATCCCCTGATCGAGGAGGCGTTCGCCCATGTCATGCGGACGCATCGGCTCGATGAGGCAGCGCGGGCGCTGTTCCGCCAGAGCCGCGGGTTGCCCCTGCCCGAGCAAATGAAGCTTGTCGCGCCCGAGATGTGGGAAGACCTGGTCGCCACTTACCGGTCGATCGATGCCACCCTGGGCCATGCTCGCGTCTTTCGCGGCATCCCCACGCTCGTTCGAAAGCTGCATCAGGCCGGCGCGCCCCTTGGCGTCGTGTCTTGCAAGCGGCGCGCCCTGGTCGAGGGCGAGCTGGAGGCGGCCGGTCTGCGAGCCTACTTTGATGTCGTCATTGGCTACGAAGACGTGACCCCACCGAAGCCTGCCCCTGATCCGTTGCTGGCGGCCATCGGACAGCTCGGGTTGTCGCGGACACATTCGATCTACGTCGGCGACAGTATGGTCGACCTCGAAACGGGGCGAGCCGCTCGGGTCCGGACGGTCCTCGCGGCGTGGGGTCTGACACCCGAGGCTCGCGCGGCATTCCGGCATCACCGCCTCTGGGCGATCCGCCCGTCGCAGATGCTGGCCATGGTGTTGACGCCCCCGAACGGCAACGGCCACCGGCACGCGGCCTAGCGGCGGCGCCACCCGGCCGCATCCCCCAGGCCAGGCTTCGGGCCGGCTCTAACTCGGCTGGTAGCATTCGGGCGAACTCGATGGATGACGCCGCCTATTTTCAGGCGATCCCCAAGGCGGAGCTACACCTGCATCTGGACGGGTCTATCCGTCCGAAGACCGTCTTCGAGCTGGCCAAACAGAACGGCGTTCCGCTGCCGACCGAGGACCCGGCCAAGCTGCCCGACTTCCTCGAGGCAAACGATACGACCGCGTCGCTGGTCGAGTACATCACGTACTTCGAGTTGCCTATTGCTGTCCTCCAGACGGTCCCGGCGCTCGAGCGTGCTACGTACGAGTTGTGCGAGGACCTGAATAAAGACAACGTCCGTTACGCGGAGATTCGCTACGGGCCATGGCTGCACGTGCAGCAAGGACTCTCGCTCACCGACGTGATCCGCGCCGTACTGGGCGGCTGGGCAAGGGGACGCAAGGACTTCGGGCTCGAGGGCGGCATCATCGTGACGGCCCTGCGCGATATGCCACCGGCGCAGAACCTGGCGCTCGCCCAGGTTGCCGGCCGGTTCGTCAGCGACGGGGTCATCGGCTTTGACCTTGCCGGGGACGAGGCTGGACACCCGCCCATCCTGCACGAAGATGCCTTTCGACTCGCACGGTCGCTGGGCCTCAACATCACGATCCACGCCGGCGAGGCGGCCGGTCCCGAAAGCGTGCGGCAAGCGATCTCGATGGGAGCCCGCCGTCTGGGCCACGGCATCAGGGCGCAAGAAGATTCCGAGGTGCTGGCCACCATCCGAGAAAAAGGTGTCCAGCTGGACACGGCGCCGACCAGCAACGCCCAAGCCAAAGCGGTCCGGCGCCTCCAGGAGCATCCACTCAGGCGCTTCTACGAGCAGGGCATCAAGGTCACGATCAGCACCGACTCCCGGACGGTTTCCCACATCACGCTGTCACGGGAATTTCAGAACGCCGTAGCCGCACTTGGTTGTTCGCCGGAACAGGTCTGGGCCATGAATCTGCAGGCGCTCGAGGGAGGCTTCGCTGACGAAGTGAGCCGAGCCCGACTGCGCCACGAGTTCGTCGACGCGCAAGCACGTCTCC
>VBEW01000230.1 GCA_005889225.1 Chloroflexota bacterium
TCAGCACGCCGAGGCCCTCCTTGTCGGCGAGCAACGGAACCGCGATGAAGGATCGGGGCTGATGCTTCGGGTCGGACGCTTTGAAGCGTGGGTCGGACCGCGTGTCCCGCACCAGGACCGGTTCCCGATGCGACAGCGCCCATCCGGCGATCCCCTCACCGACCTTGAAGCGGCTCATTTCGCTGACCGCGATCGGGCTGTTACGAGCGGCCTCGACCTTGAGTTCCTCCTGGAGCTCGTCGACCAGGGCCAGCGTGCCGCGCTCGAAACGGACCAGCTCGGAGGCTGCGTCCAGCACCCCATCGAGAGCGAGGCGCCACTCGACAGATGCGGAGAGCCGCTGAGCCGCTTTGATGGTGGCCTGGGACGACTTCAGCGCCGACTCGGCCTCCGCCAGCTGTGCCCGGGCCACGTCCCAGCGAGCCGACAGCGCGTCGAATTCCAGTTGCAGGTGATGCTGGGCCGCTTGCGCTTCCAGCGCGCGCTCGAGGTCGGCCCGCATTTTTCCGTTGCCGCGCTTCAGCGCCTCGATCTCGGATTGGAGGCCGCTGATGCGCGCCTCGACCGCTTCCTGCTCCACCTTTCGCGCGGCGACCTCGGCGTCCCGGGCAGCGATCGTTGCATGCGCGGTCGCCAGCTGAGCGGCAAGCCGATCGCGCTCCGCCGTCGCGTTCGCCCGGCTGCGCGACAGGTCGGCGAGGCGGGCACTGAGGTCCTGTCGCTCGCGATCGAGCGTCTCGTAGGCCGTTTGCAAGGTGGCGTGCTTGTCGACGATCTGCTCAAGCTCCTGGATCCTTGCCACATGCTCGCCGGAGACCGTTCGGTGTTCCGCCACTTCGGTTTCCAGCGCCGAGGCTCGTCCCCGGTGGCGGCTGAGCTCTTGCTCGGTCTGCTCGAGCAGCTTCTGGTTGCGCTCCAGGACACGCCCCTGCTGGCGGTGCGCCTTCAGAAGCTCATTCAGGTCCTGGCGCAGGCGGGCCTGAACTGCGATCGCATCGTCGAGCGCCAGGTCCCCGGTCCGGGGTTCTTGCGGAAGGTCGGCCGCCCGCCGCGCCGGCCCGGCGGTCGGTGTGGCGGAGGGTGCTGGGCTCTTGACGGGAAGCGGCTTGGAACCGGACGGCGGAACGGAAGGCGCTGGTCTTTCCGGGGGCTGCGGCCGCCGGGACAACCACTTCGGCATCGGTCAGTCCGCCGTCGCGCGCAGTGCCGCGTCGCCGCCGGGGGCGCGGGTCTGCCCCTCGATCACCTGCAGGCCACTCTGGCCGAAGACCTCGATGGGGAAGTCCTCACCGTTGGCCTTCAGCCGGGGGAGCAGCTTGGGGATCACGCCCGTCCAGCGGAAGGTCCCGAGGACGTTGCCTTCCTCGTCGATGCCCGACTGATCGAAGAGACAGATGTCCTGCACCTGGATATTGTTTCCCGTGATCCCGATGATCTCCGAGATGTGGGTGACCACGCGGCGGCCGTCGCGGAGTCGCGCCTGCTGCACCATCAGCGTGATGCCGCCGACGATCTGTTCGCGAATGGCCTGGAAGGGGAGGTCGGAGCCACCCATGATCACCATGGTCTCCATTCGGTTGATCGCGTCTTTTGGGCTGTTGGCGTGGACGGTCGTCATGCTGCCGTCGTGGCCGGTATTCATGGCCTGCAGCATGTCCAGCGTTTCACCGGCGCGGCACTCGCCGACCACGATGCGATCCGGCCGCATCCGGAGGGCATTGACGACCAGGTCACGGATGGCGACCGCACCTCGACCTTCGACGTTGGCGCTGCGCGCCTCGAGGGACACCAGGTTGCGCTGCCGGAGCTGCAGCTCGGCGGTGTCCTCCACCGTCACCACTCGTTCGGTGTCGGGGATGAAGTTCGAGAGCACATTGAGGGTGGTGGTCTTGCCGGAGCCGGTGCCACCGCTGACCACCATGCTGATCCGCGACCGCACACAGGCGCGGATGAAATTCGCCATGTCCTGGTTCAGCGTGCCGAAATTCACCAGGTCCTGCACCTTGTACGGCACCCGGGAGAATTTCCGGATCGTGATGCTCGACCCCTGCACCGCGAGTGGTGGGATGACGATGTTGACGCGCGAGCCATCGGGGAGGCGAGCGTCGACCATTGGCGAGGACTCATCGACCCGGCGACCGATGCGCGCCACGATGCGGTCGATCACCCGGCGGAGCTGCACCTCGCTCTCGAACTCCAGGTCGGACTGCGTGATACGGCCGCGGCGCTCCATGAAGATCGTCTTCGGCCCGTTGACCATGATTTCGCTGACCTCCGGGTCTTCCAGCAGCGTTTCGAGCGCACCGAGCCCCAGCACATCGTGCAGGATCAGCTCCGCCAGCTCTTCGCGGTCGTGCTTGGTGAGCTTAAGCTTGCTCTCCTCGCAGTACTCGTCGACCAGCTCGCCAATGCGCCGCTGGACGATGTCCGGGCTGTAGGTGTCGGAGTTCATCCCGAGCGCGGTGATCAGCCGCTCGTGCACCGTCCGCTTGATTCGCTCGACGTTCGGGATGCGCGCCGCTACGTTGGTCGGCTTGACGACCAGGCTGGACAAACCGGGGTTGGCTGCCGGCTCGCCACTCTCGGGCTTCTCGGGAAGCTTGCCTTTGTTGAGCTTGTCAACGAGCAGCATGCGGTCCTCCTGGATAAATCAGCAACGCGCCGCCCATGTATGGGGGAGCGTAGCCTGCGCCGGCCCCCCGGCTTATCCGCCAGTCAGCCCCACTTGGGGCCAAATGGCGATACCCGGCGCAAGCGGCTCCGTAAGGGAAACGTGAGTGGCCGGCGATTCCAGCGGCCTAACTCGCCTTGCGTTCGGGGAACTCGTCGAGCAGTCCGTGCTGCGTAGCCCAGACGGCGGCCTGCGCTCGGGAACTGAGATTCAGCTTGCTGAGGATGTTCGAAATGTGATGCTTGACCGTCTTGTCCGAAAGAAAGAGATCGGCCGCGATCTGCTTGTTCGTCTTCCCCTGGGCGGCCAGCCGCAATACCCGCTTTTCCTGGTCGGACAGCGCCGCCCGGACCACTTCGTCCGAGCTGGCCGCCATCTTCCGAATCCGTTCCAGCACCTTGCGGGTCACTTCGGGGTCCAGCAAGGAGCGGCCCTCGGAGACCGCTATCACGGCGTCGATCAGGGCGCCCTTGTTGATCTCCTTCAGCAGGTAGCCCGACGCGCCGGCCATGATCGATTCGTAGACCGCATCCTCATCGGCAAACGAGGTCAGCATGATGACTTTGCTGCCCAGGTTGCGGCCCAGGATTTCGCGACAGGCATCGATCCCGCTGCCGCCGGGCATCCGGACATCGAGTAGGACCACGTCCGGCCGGAGCAGGGCAGCCTGGTAGACGGCATCTTGCGGCGAAGCCGCCTCGCCGACTACCCGAATCCGTGCATCGGATTCCAGGATCGAGCGCAGCCCCAGCCGAACCATCTCGTGGTCATCGGCGATCAGCAGGCGAACCGTCCCGGTGCTCATCGGCTGTAGGGAAACACCGCCTCCAGCCGGGTGCCGGCTCCGGGCGCGCTCTCCAGCTGCAGGGTGGCGCCCAGCTCCGCGACGCGCTCCTGGATGTT